>JAAWUC010000007.1 GCA_022804995.1 Oscillospiraceae bacterium | reverse complement strand
TTTTCTTTGCAAAGAAAAGAATCAAAAGAAACTTTTGCGCAAAACTCCGTTTTGCTTATTTTACACTATGGAGACGGAAAATGCAAACGGCGCGCCGGACTTTTTCCGGCGCGCCGCTATGTAGGGCTTGCAATCAGGCGTTCTTGGCTTCCTCGGGGACGGTGAAGTCGGTGGCGTTGTTCAGGTTGGAGACGGTCATGGTGATGAGCATCTTGTCGTAGGTCAGGGAGTCCCCGCCCTCCACGCTCTCCGCCAGCTTGGTGAACAGGCTCTGCATGGTGCCGGTCATATCCATCTCATAGCGCACGGGGCAGTAGTCCGCCTTGGAGATCCACATACTCACGTTGATGGCGTCCAGGCCGTTCATCAGCTCCTCGGTCTGCTCGGCGGTCAGGCCCAGGGAGCTCAGGGAATCCAGCGCGCTGGAGCTCTCCAGGACCTCCCGCAGCTCCGCGCCCTCCACGGTGCCGGTATACTTGTAGGCGTCCACGCCGTCCACGGTCTCCTCGCCGCTCTGGGCAAAGTTGGAGGTGCTGTCCACATAGCCCTCCAGGGTGCCGCTCAGATCGTAGCCGGCGATATCCGCCTCGGTGCCCTCCTGAACGTGCCAGGTGGTGCCGTCATAGAGGTACATCATCATTTTGCCCTCGTCGTTGGTGTCCGCGTAGACGGACATCGCCTGGGAGCCCAGCTCGCCCATGTCCATCTCCACCTCTACCTGCATCTTCATGGGGTCGGTGAACATACTCATGGCCATCATGGTGGTGGTTTCCATGCTCTGGCCGTCGGCGGTCATATCCATCTCCATGACCATGACGGCGTCCATGCTCTTGGCGTCGGCCATGACCTTCCGGGCCTCCTCCAGGGGATCAGCCTGGGCTGCGGGCTCCTGGGTGTCTCCGGCGGGCTCCTGGGTGTCTCCGGCGGGATCCTTGGACCCGTCCTTGTCTCCGTCTCCGCCTCCGCCGCCGCAGGCGGTCAGGGAAAGTGCCATCATCAGCGCAAGCAGCATTGCAAGCAGGCTATTCTTCATTTTCATGTCGAGAACTTCCTCCATTATCAGACAAAAATAGTATTTGGCTCAAAGCCAGCTCTATGATACCACCCTCGAACGCCGTTTGCAATGGTGACTGTGCTCAATTTTCCAGCAAAATTCCAGAGAAATTTGCTGAAATTTTCTGTCCCTTAAAAATTGATTTTGACAGGCATCGCCGGGACTTGACAGGCGGCGCTCCCTATGCTACCATGTTGTTCGTTATCGAACGATATTGGAAGGAGGGCACGCCATGATTCCGCCTATCCTCGCCCGCTCCCGGGGCCTGCGCAGGCTCTATGGCCTTCTCTTTGCGCCTCTTCTGGAGGAGTACGGCCTGACCCAGCTGGAGGCCGATATCCTCATGTTCCTGGCCAACAACCCCCAGTGGGATACTGCCCGTGATATCGCGGAGTTCCGCCACCTGGCCAAATCCCATGTCTCCGCGGGCATCGAACGGCTGGCGGCGCGGGGATATCTGGAGCGCTTCACCCTGCCGGGAAACCGGAAGGTCATCCACCTCCGGCTGCTCCCTCCCTCCGGACCGGTGGTGGAGCGGGGCCGGGAGCTTCAGGACGAGTACGGCCGGCTGCTGCTGGACGGCCTGACGGAGAAGGAAATCGCCCTGCTGCAGCGGCTGCTGGACAGAATCGCGGAAAATACGGACCGGGCCATTGCCCTCCGGGAAAGGAACTGAATGTATTATGCTGACCTTTATTGTCTGTTTCGTCGCCGGCATGGGCGCGGGATTGGGCACTGGCTTCGCCGGCATGAGCGCCGCCGCCGTCATCACGCCTATGCTGGTCACGTTTTTGCACATCGAGCCCTATCAGGCTGTGGGCATCGCCCTGGCCAGCGACGTGCTGGCCAGCGCCGTTTCGGCCTATACCTACGGGAAGAACAGGAATCTCGATGTCCGCAACGGCCTGGTGATGATGGTTTCGGTGCTGGCCTTTACCCTGGCGGGCAGCTGGGTATCCAGCCTGGTGCCCTCGGGAGCCATGGGAAATTTCTCCGTGTTTATGACCCTGCTGCTGGGCGTCAAGTTCATTGTCAAGCCCGTTATGACCACCCGGGAGAGCATGGAGGCCGTTTCCAAGCAGAAGCGGCTTGTCCAGTCCGTTGTCTGCGGCATGGGTATCGGCTTTATCTGCGGGTTTATCGGCGCGGGGGGCGGGATGATGATGCTCCTTATCCTTACCAGCGTTCTGGGCTATGAGCTGAAAACCGCCGTAGGCACCAGCGTGTTTATTATGGCCTTTACCGCCCTCACCGGGTCCCTCAGCCACTTCGCCATCGGCGGCGTGGCCGACTGGTGGGTGCTGCTGCTGTGCGTGCTGTCCACCCTGCTCTGGGCGCAGATTGCCGCCCGCTTCGCCAACAAGAGCACCCCCGAGGTCCTCAACCGGGCCACCGGCGCGGTGCTGGTGGTGCTGGGGGCGGTGATTCTGGGGGTGAATTATCTGACCTGAGCGCCCTTGATACGCCGGCAGTCCTCACCAGCTGGTCAGCCTGACGCGCCCTGCGCTCGCACTCGTCATTCCCCCGGTTTTCCGCCCGGCCCTCGCCAGAATCTCATCCTTTTTTATGTCATGGGGCCTCCCTCCATTTTGCCAGGTTCTCTTAACATCGCCGGAAGCGCACAAAAAAAGCGCCTTCCGGCGCTTTTTTTGCTGTATTCAGGCCTTTTTTGCCGCCTCCACAGCCTCGGTCAGAGCCCGGGAGAGCTGGTCGGGGCAGCTGGTGGGCTTGTAGCCGCACTGGATGCCCTGGAGCTTGTCTACGGCCTCCTGTGCCTTCATGCCCTTCACCAGACGGCAGATGCCCTGGAGATTCCCGTTGCATCCGCCGGTGAAGCTGACGGACTGGATGGTGTCCCCCTCCAGCTCCAGGTCGATGCGGCTGGAGCAGACGCCCTTGGGGATATAGGTATAAGTCATAGCAGATTCCTCCTGTGTTCCCAGTTCTGCCGCTATCGCGGCACTAGAGAGAGTATAGCAGACTTTCCCGCCGATTGCAAGATGGTGGCTGCCATTACTCCATCGCCCGCCGCAGCTTTTCGAGGGCCCGCTTCTCCAGACGGGAGATCTGCACCTGGCTGACCCCCAGCACCCGGGCGCACTGCTGCTGGGTGAAGCCCCGGTAGAAGCGGAGGAGGATGGTCATTTTCTCCTGGTCCGGCAGCTCCTCCACCGCTGATCGGAGGGCAATATGCTCCAGAAGCCGCTCCTCGCTCCCGCCGTCGGAGAGAGTGGACTCCAGGGTCAGGCCGTCGGCGTTCTCCTGCTGGAGGCTGTCCGGCGGGGCGGCGGCAAGCTCGGCGGCGGCGACCTCCTCCGGACTCAATCCTGTCTCCTCCGCCAGCTCCGAGATTGCCGGCTCCCGGCCCAGGCGGGTGCGCAGCCGCTCCCGGGCGTTGTAGACGCACAGTCCCTGCTCCCGGATGCCCCTGCCCACCTTGATGGCCCCGTTGTCCCGGAGAAAGCGGCGGATCTCTCCGGCGATTTTGGGCACGGCATAGGTGGAGAACTGGGTGCCGTAGCTCAGGTCAAACCCCCGCACCGCCTTGAGGAACCCCAGGCACCCCAGCTGGTAGAGGTCGTCGGGCTCCACGCCCCTGCCGTAGTAGCGGCGCACCACCGCCCAGATAAGGCCGCTGTTCTCCTCCAGAACGCGGGTAACGGCGGTCTCGTCCCCCTGCTGGGCCTGGGCCAGCAGGTCCAGGGTCTCGGCGGTCATCGCCCGGCGGGGCGGGGGAGGATGCGCCGGCGCATGACCACCCGGGTGCCCTTCCCCTGGCCGGAGCGGACGGTGAGCCGGTCCATAAAGCTCTCCATGATGGTAAAGCCCATACCGCTGCGCTCCTCGCCGCCGGTGGTAAAGAGGGGTTGGCGGGCCCGGTCCACGTCGTCGATGCCCTTCCCCCAATCTCTGACCGAAATTTCCAGGATATTATCCTCCAGCACCCGGGCCTTGACCACAATGCGGCCAAGCCGGTCCGGGTAGGCGTGGACGATGGCGTTGGTGACGGCCTCGCTGACGGCTGTTTTGATATCTCCCAGCTCCTCCAGGGTGGGGTCCAGCTGGGCCGCGAAGCAGGCCACCGCCCCCCGGGCAAAGGCCTCGTTGGCGCTGCGGCTGAGGAATTCCAGGGTTATGTAATTGGTCGTTTTACTCTTCATGGGGCGCCTCCTTATACGAGATCGACATACCGGCTCATGCCGGCGGTCTCCAGGACCCGGGCGGCCTGGCGGGGGATGTTGACCACCAGAAGCGCGCCCTGGAGGGCCTCCATCCTGCGCTTGGCCCGGAGGACAACAGCGATGCCGGAGCTGTCCATAAAGGTGATGCCGGCCATGTCCAGAATGGTCTTGCTGGGAAGATGGAGCTCGATGAGCTGGTCCAGGCTGTCCATAAGCTTCCGGGCGGCGTGGTGGTCCAGCTCCCCGGTGAGGGCCACCGTGAGCTGCCGGTTTTCCGCGGTGATGTTGATTTCCATGGCTTGTCTCCTTTTTCCCTGTTTCTGCTGTTTATTATAGGAGGTCCCGGCTGTCCTTTCTGTCGAAACCGGGAAGGAAGGAAAAATCTCCTTGCAACAGCAGGGAAACTATTGTACAATAGGCAGGAATCTTTTGAATGGGAGGCGTGGGAATGATTTTAGAGACGGAGAGGCTTTACCTGCGGGAGATGGAGCGGGCGGATCTGCGGGATCTGTGCGGAATGCTTCAGGATCCCCTGGTGATGTACGCCTATGAGCACGCCTTTTCCAATGTGGAGGCCCAGGCGTGGCTGGATCGGCAGCTGGAGCGGTACGCCCGGGACGGCTTCGGCCTGTGGGCGGTCATGGAGCGGGACAGCGGGGCGCTGGTGGGCCAGTGCGGCCTGACCTGGCAGGACTGGAGCGGGCGGCAGGTGCTGGAGATCGGCTATCACCTCCGCCGGGACCGCTGGGGCCGGGGCTATGCTACAGAGGCGGCTAGGGCCTGCAAGAAATACGCCTTTGAGGTTCTGGGGGCCCGGGAGGTCTTCTCCATCATCCGGGACACGAATTTTGCCTCCCAGCGGGTGGCCCTGCGCAACGGCATGGCCCTGCGGGGCTCCTTCGTCAAGCGCTACTACAACATGGACATGCCCCATCTGGTGTTTTGCGCCAGGAGGGAATGGGAATGCTGATCGCCTTGGGGGAGCGCACGGCGGAGACCGTGGAGACCTATTTCCGGCGGACCAGGAACCCGGAGATACAAAAAAACCTCCCCCAGAGGGCACAGACCCTGGAGGAGGCGCTGGCGGACTACCGGAAAACCCTGGAGCCCGGGGCGAGGAGCTTTGGCCGGACCATCTATGCCGACGGCCGCTATGTGGGGGATATCTGGTGCTATGCGATGGGCCCGGAGAACGACCCCCAGGCTATGGTCAGCTACTGCGTTTTTGAGCGGGAGCTATGGGGCCGGGGCGCCGCGGCGAAGGCCCTGGAGCTGTTTCTGGCGGAGCTGCGGGAGCGGTTCGGCTTTGAGCGAATTGGGGCGTTTACCTATGCTTCCAACGCCGGGTCTGTCCGCGTGCTGGAGAAAAACGGCTTTCAACTGGAAGAAGTATTTGCAGAGGACGGGAGAGAATCCCGCTATTACCGGTATGAACGAAACAAATGATAAAAGGAGAATTCCAATATGGCGATGGATATGAGCTATTTTGACGAGATGGAGGCAAAGATCCCCCGGGGTAAAATCCGCACCCGCTTCGCCCCCTCCCCCACGGGCTATATGCATGTGGGCAACCTGCGCACAGCCCTGTACACCTGGCTCATCGCCCGGCACGGCGGCGGCACCTTCATCCTGCGCATTGAGGACACGGACCAGGGCCGCCTGGTGGAGGGCGCCACGGACGTGATCTACCGGACCATGGCCGAGTGCGGCCTCACCCACGACGAGGGCCCGGACGTGGGCGGACCGGTGGCCCCCTATATCCAGTCGGAGCGCCGGGACACCTACGGCAAGTACGCCCATCTCCTGGTGGAGCGGGGCCACGCCTACTACTGCTTCTGCGAGAAGACTGAGAGCGAGGAGGACGCCGGGGACTTTAACCGGGCCGCCGACCCCTGCCGCTCCTTGTCCCTGGAGGAGGCCCGGGCCAGGGTGGAGGCCGGGGAGCCCTATGTCATCCGCCAGAGAATCCCCGAGGGCGGGACCACCACCTTCCACGACGCCATCTTCGGCGATATCACTGTGGAGAACAGCGCCCTGGATGACCAAGTGCTCCTCAAGCGAGACGGACTGCCCACCTACAACTTCGCCAACGTCATCGACGACCACCTCATGGGCATCACCCACGTGGTCCGGGGCAGCGAGTATCTCTCCTCCGCCCCCAAGTACGACCTGCTCTACCACGCCTTCGGCTGGGAGGTGCCCACCTACGTCCACTGCTCCCCCGTCATGCGGGACCAGCACAACAAGATGTCCAAGCGCCACGGCGACCCCTCCTACGAGGACCTGAAGGCCCAGGGGTATCTCACCGAGGCGATTCTCAACTACGTCGCCCTCCTGGGCTGGAGCCCCCGGGGGGAGCAGGCGGAGCGGGAGGTGTTCTCCCTGGCGGAGCTGGCGGAGATCTTCGACATCGCGGGCATCTCCAAGTCCCCGGCTATCTTCGATATCGAGAAGCTGACCCACTTCAACGCCCTGTACCTGCGGGCCATGAGCCCCGAGGCGTTCCACGCCGCGGCGGAGCCCTATATCCGCCGGACGGTAAACAATCCGGCGCTGGATACAAGGGCCATCGCGGCCCTGCTCCAGGCCCGGTGCGAAAGGCTGACGGAGATCCCGGAGAAGGTGGCCTTCTTCGAGACTCTGCCGCACTATGAGAAGGACCTCTTCACCAACAAGAAGTCCAAGACCAACGAGGAGGTGTCCAAGCGGATGCTGGAGTCCGCCGTCCCCGCCCTGGAGGAGCTTGCGGACTGGACCCAGGAGTCCATCCACAGCTGTCTTATGGACCTGGCGGCCAAGCTGGAGGTCAAAAACGCCACCCTCATGTGGCCGGTGCGCATCGCGGCGGCTGGGCAGGCGGTGACGCCCGGCGGCGCGGTGGAAATTTGCCAGATCCTTGGCCGTGACGAGTGCCTGCGGCGGCTGAAGGTGGGACTGGAGCTGCTGTGATGGAGTTTCTTCAAGAGCAGGTCCGGCTGCTGGCGGAATTTTTGGAGACGGACTACCGGCGGATCGTCCGGTGGTGCGGCATGGGCATGGCAGCGGCGGCGGCTCTGGGCTGGGCGGCGGCAGCGGCAAACCCGCAGGCGGTGGACCAGATTGTCAAGCAGTTTATGATGGTCATAGAGTCCTCCGGCGTCGCGGACAGCGCCGGGAACCTGTCCCCCCTGGGCCTGCTGGCCAACAACTGGCAGGCGGTGCTGTTCCCGGTGGCGATGGGGTTTGTTCCGTTTCTGTTTCTGCCGCTGCTGACCCTGGCGTCCAACGGGTGCCTGCTGGGTATGATGGGCCTCTGGGTCCAGCAGCGGGGGATGAGCCTGACGGCTTATCTGGCCGGGATTCTGCCCCACGGGATTTTTGAGATACCGGCGCTTGTGATGTCCGCAGCCTGCGGGGTGTGTCTGTGCCGGAACATGTGCCGCATCGTGACCGGCAGCAGGCGCGCGGAGCCCCTGGCGGAGCTGCTGGGCGATCTGCTGCGGGTAATGCTTCTGCTGGTGCTGCCCATGATTGCCGCCGCCGCAGTTCTGGAGGCTTATGTTACCCCGGTTGTGATGTCGTTTTTCCTGCGGTGAGGGCGCAGGCGCCTTCGCCGGATATTTTCCCCTACAAAAACCGCCCCTGGTTCTCCAGGGGCGGTTTTTTGTCCGTTTATTTCATCAGCAGGGCCATAACGGCCTTCTGGGCGTGGAGGCGGTTCTCCGCCTCGTCGAAGATCTCCCCGGCGTGGGCCTCGAAGACCTCCTCGGTGATCTCCTCCCCCCGGTGGGCGGGGAGGCAGTGCTGGACCATGCAGTCCGGCTTGGCAAGAGCCATGAGCTTGCCGTTCACCTGGTAGCCCGCGAACGCACGCTCCCGCTCCGCCTTCTCCTGCTCCTGGCCCATGGAGGCCCAGACGTCGGTGAAGATCACGTCCGCGTCCCGGGCGGCCTCCGCAGGATCGCTGGTGAGCACAAATTTAGCGTTCGTGACGGAGGCGGCGAAGTCCTTCACCTGCTGGTCGGGCTGATAGCCGCTGGGGCTGGCCACGGCCACGTCCATGCCGCACTTGAGCCCGCCGGCGATGATGGAGTTTGCCATGTTGTTGCCGTCCCCGATGTAGCAGATCTTCAGGCCCTCCAGCTTGGCCTTGTGCTCCCGGATGGTCATGAGATCCGCCAGCACCTGACAGGGGTGGCAGAAGTCGGTGAGGCCGTTGATGACCGGGATGGATCCATATTTCGCCAGATCCTCCACCTCCTGCTGCTCGAAGGTCCGGATCATAATACCGTCGCAGTAGCGGCTGAGGACCCGGGCGGTGTCCTGGACCGGCTCGCCCCGGCCAATCTGGCTGACCGCGTTGGAGAGAAACAGGGCGTGGCCCCCCAGCTGGAACATGCCCACCTCAAAGGACACCCGGGTCCGGGTGGAGTTCTTGCTGAAGATCATCGCCAGGGTTTTTCCCTTGAGGAGCTCGTGGGGGATGCCGTGCTTCTGGTCGTATTTCAGCTGGTCCGCCAGATCCAGGATCTCACGGATCTCCTCCCGGCTCAAATCCAGCAGCTTTAAAAGGTGTTTGTTGTTCATCATCTTCTCTCTCTTTCTCTTATTTCATGACCTTTGCCATGACAGCCAGGCCTTTGTCGATCTCCTCTTTTGTGATCACCAGGGGCGGCAGCAGCCGCAGGGTGTCCTTCCCCGCCGTCAGGCAGAGGAGCCCCTCCGCCATCAGCCTGTCCTTCAGCTCCTTATGGGTCATCCCCTGGACACCCACGCCGATCATCAGGCCCATGCCCCGGATACCGGAGACGCAGGGGCTGTTCAGCGCCGCGATGCCCTTGCGGAGGTAGCCGCCCTTCTCCCGGACCTCCGCCAGGAACTCCGGTGTCAGGGCATCCATCACCACGTTGGCCGCGGCGGCGGACATGGGGTTCCCGCCGAAGGTGCTCCCGTGGTCCCCGGCGCGCAGGACGTTCCGGCACTTCTCGTTGACCAGGAAGCCGCCGAAGGGCAGGCCCCCCGCGATCCCCTTGGCGAACGTCACCACGTCCGGCTCAATATCAAACTGCTGGAAAGCAAAGAGCGTTCCCGTCCGGCCAATACCTGTCTGCACCTCGTCGATGAGCAGCAGCCAGTCCTTCTCCCTGCACAGCTTTGCCACGCTCTGGACGTACTCCCTCTGGAGGGGGTTGACACCGCCCTCGCCCTGGATGAGCTCCATCATCACGGCGCACACGTCGCCGTCGGCCTCAGCCATAAGGCTGTCCATGTTATTGGCCTCGGCATAGCGGAAGCCCTCGGTAAAGGGGAAGAAATACTCGTGAAAATGGTCCTGGCCGGTGGCCTTCAGGGTGGTGATCGTCCGGCCATGGAAGGAATTTTTCAGGGTGATGATGGTGGCCCGGCCCTTGCCGTACTTCTCAAAGGAGTACTTCCGGGCCAGCTTAATCATGCCCTCGTTGGCCTCCGCGCCGGAATTGCCGAAGAAAGCCGCCGCCATGCCCGCCGCCGGGACCAGCTTGGAGGCCAGCCTGGCGTAGGGCTCGGTATAGAAGAGGTTGGAGATATGTCCCACCTTCATGGCCTGATCGTAGATGGCCTTGGCCCACGCCTCGTTGGCATAGCCCAGGGAGCACACGCCGATGCCGGAGGTGAAGTCGATATACTCCTTTCCCTCGGTGTCCCAGAGGGTGGCGCCCCTGCCGCGGTCAATGGCTATCTGATTGCGGCCGTAGGTCTGGAGCACGTAGGATTCGTCCAGCGACTTGATCTCAGGAAAATTCATCACAAAACCTCAATTCTTAGTAGATCATCGTTCCAATCCCGGCGTGGGAGAGGACCTCGATCAGAATGGAATGGGGAATCCGCCCATCGAGAATATGGGTGCGCTTGACTCCGTTGCGCACGGCGTCCACGCAGCAGTCCACCTTGGGGATCATGCCGCCGGAGATCACCCCGTCCTTGACCAGCACCGGCACTTCCGGCAGGCGGACCTGGGAGATGAGGGTCCCCTCGTCGCTCCGGTCCCGGAGCAGGCCCCGGATGTCTGTCAGCAGAATCAGCTTCTCCGCCCCCAAGGCCACGGCAATTTTCGCGGCGGCGGTGTCGGCGTTGATGTTGTAGCTGGTTTCCGCGTCCTCGCCCTGGGCCACGGTAGAGATCACCGGGATAAACCCGTCCCGGATGGCGTCCAGAATGGCCTTGGGCTCCACGGAGACGATTTCGCCCACCAGGCCGTAGTCCACGCCGTCCGCTGTCTTGCGCACAGCCCGGATCATTCCGCCGTCCAGTCCGCACAGGCCCACGGCGCTCCCCCCGGCCCGGTTGATGGTGGCCACCAGATTCTTGTTCACCTTCCCGCACAGAACCATCTGGACGATCTCCATGGTTTCCTCGTCGGTATAGCGCAGGCCGTTGACAAAGCGGCTCTCCTTGCCGGTTTTCTCCAGCAGCTCATTGATCTCCGGCCCACCGCCGTGGACCACCACCACATTGATGCCCACCAGCTTGAGGAGAATAATATCGCTGATAACCGCCTTGCGCAGCTCGTCGGAGACCATGGCGTTGCCGCCGTACTTGACAACGATGGTCTTTCCGTAGTACCGCTGGATATAGGGCAGGGCCTCCACCAGCACCTGGGCCCTGTCGCTGTGTGAAAGATTCATAGTGCGCCTCCTTATTCGGCATACATACTTTTTCTTTTTTTAAAAGAAAAAGTATCAAAAAGAAAAACTTTTGCGGCAAAACTCCGTTTTGCCTCTGGGGCGGCAGGTACGAGCGCGCTCAGCGTCTCTTCCCGTATTCTGCCTTGGCGGCTCTGGTATACCGCTCCACAAAGCCGCTTTTGGCCGCTGTATAGGCGTCCCGGTTGTGTTCATAGCGCTTCCAAAGAGAGAGCTTCAGCCGCTCATATTCTTCGGCCAGCTCAGGATGGTCGTTCATATAGTCCCGGAAGTACAGCTCCTCGCAGTCCCCGGGACGGCGCAGGTGGATATGGAACACCCGCTCTGCAAACCCCCGCTCCGTGTAGCCCTTGTTTAAAGACAGCCGCTCTTCCGCCTCGGACATACAGATATAGCCGCTGTCAACAAGACACGCCCTGGCCTCCGTCAGTGGAGTCTCTGTCGGGATTTCAACTAGGATGTCAATAATGGGCTTCGCCCAGATGCCTTGAATCGCTGTGCTTCCGATATGATATATGGCGGGCTCGATTCCACCCAAAAGAGAGGCCAGCAGCTTCCGCTCCTCTTCATACCAGTCTCCCCAGCAGCTCTTATGACTGGAAAGCGCAATCGGGAACAGCTCCCACAGCTCCTCCAGTGTCATTTCGGACAAGGACCTCCCCATGCGTCAGGTCCGGTAATCCCCGTTGATTTTGATATAGTCGTAGGTGATGTCGCAGCCCCAGCAGGTGCAGGACTCGTCCCCCTCCGCCATGGCGATGTCGATATCCACCTCGTCCTCGGTGAGAATCTTTTTCGCCAGCTCCTCGTCAAAGGCCAGGCCCCGGCCATTCTGGCAGACCAGGATATCCCCGGCGCTGGAGGAGAAGGTCACGTCCACCTTCTCCGGGTCGAACTGCTCGCCGGAGTAGCCCATGGCGCACAGCACCCGGCCCCAGTTGGCGTCGCAGCCGAAAATGGCCGCTTTCGTCAAGGTGGAGGAGATGACGGACTTGGAAATTGTCTCCGCCTGCTCCTCGCTCTTCGCGCCGGAGACGGTGCAGGTAATGAGGTGCTTGGCTCCCTCGCCGTCCTTGGCCATGGACCGGGCCAGCAGGTAGCAGATTTCGTGGAGCTTCATGACAAAGTCCACGTAGGCCTCGTTCTTTTCCGTGATCTCCGGATTCCCCGCCAGGCCGTTGGCAAGAAGACAGCAGGTGTCGTTGGTGGAGGTGTCCCCGTCCACGCTGATGCGGTTGAAGGTCGTCCGGACCACCTCCTGGAGGGCCTCGCTGAGCATCTCCTGGGAGATGGCGCAGTCGGTGGTGATAAAGCAGAGCATGGTGCCCATATTGGGGTGAATCATGCCGCTGCCCTTGGCAATGCCGCCGATATGGACATCCTTCCCGCCGATGACAACCTCACCGGCAAACTCCTTTTTCACGGTGTCGGTGGTCATGATGGCGTGGGCCGCGGCGTCGCTGGCCTCAGCGCTCCGCTCCAGCAGGCCGTACAGCTCCGGCACACCGTTTTCAATGACCTCCACCTTCAGGGTCTGCCCGATGACGCCGGTGGAGGCCACCAGCACATCCTCGGGATTGCAGCCGATGGCCTTCGCCGCCGCCGCGCACATCTTCTCGGCGTTCTCTTCCCCCTGGGGGGCGCAGGCGTTGGCGTTGCCGCTGTTGGCGATGACGGCCCGGATTTTGCCCTTGGCAATATGGGCCTTGGTCACATGGATGGGGGCCGCCTGGACCACGTTCTTGGTGAACATGGCCGCCACGGCGCAGGGCGTCTCAGAGACGATGAGGGCCACGTCCTTCTTCCAGGCCGCGTGGGTTTTCACACCCACATGGAGCCCCGCCGCCCGGAAGCCCAGGGGGGCACAGACGCCGCCGGGGATGGTCTTGAAATTCGTCGCTTCGCACATATCCGCTTCTCCTATTTGGCCAGCCCGGCTGCCTCGTCGAAGCCGAGCATGATATTCATATTCTGTACCGCCGCGCCGGACGCGCCCTTGCCCAGGTTGTCCAGACGGGAGGCCAGCATGACCTGTTCGTCGTTGCCGCAGACGAAAATCTGCAGGTCGTTGGTTCCCGCCAGGTTGTTGGACCCGATAAAGCCGCACTTGGGCGCGTCGTCCGGGCGCACCGTCACGAACCGCTCACCGGCATAGAAATCCTGGTAGAACGCCCGCAGGCTGTCCAGGGACTGCTCTCCCTTAAGCATATCCAGGTACAGCGGCGCCGTCACCACCATGCCCTGGGGAAAATCGCAGATCACGGGCATGAAAATAGGCTTGCGCTCCAGGCCGCAGACCCGCATCATCTCCGGGATGTGCTTGTGGGCCAGGGTCACGGCGTAGTGCCGGGGGCTCGCCAGCTCCGCCTCCCGCTCCGCCGCCTCGTACTGGGCAATGGCCTTCTTCCCGCCGCCGGTGTAGCCGGAGAGCGCGTGGCAGGTCAGGGGCGCGTCCGGGGACAGCAGGCCGGTTTTTACCAGGGGCGCAATCAGGGAGATGAAGCCCGTGGCGTAGCACCCGGGGTTGGCAACCCGCCTGGCGGTCCGGATGCTCTCCCGCTGCTCCCTCCCCAGCTCCGGGAAGCCGTAGACCCAGCCCGGGACCGTCCGGTGGGCGGTGGAGGCGTCAATAATGCGGGTATCGGGGTTCTCCACCAGCTCCACGGCCTCCACGGCGGCGGCGTCCGGCAGGCAGAGAAACACCAGCTCCGCCGCGTTCATCAGCTTTTTCCGCTCGGCTGGGTCCTTCCGCTTGTCCTCGTCTATGAGCAGGAGCTCAATGTCCTCCCGCCCCGCCAGACGGTCATAAATCTGGAGGCCGGTGGTGCCCTCCTTGCCGTCAATATATACGATTGGCTTACTCATGGCGGTGCTCCTTTATAAAGGCTGTCAGCTCCTCAATCTGCCGGGAGGTCTCCTCCACGGCGGGGCCGCCCCAGCTCCGGCGCTGGCCCATGCAGGCCTCCAGGCGCAGGGCTTCGTACACGTCCTCCCCGAACAGGGGGGAAATATTTTGCAGCTCCTCCAGGCTCAGCTCCTCCAGGAGCTTACCGTTTTCCGTGCAATAGTAGACCAAATTGCCCACGGCGGTGTAGGCGTCCCGGAAGGGCATCCCCTTCCGGGTCAGGTAGTCGGCGCAGTCGGTAGCATTGATGAACCCGCCGCCGGCGGCCCGGCGCATATTGGCCGGCAGCACCTTCATGGTGGCAATCATCCCCGTAAACACCGGCAGGCACATCTTCACCGTGTCAATCGCGTCGAACACCGGCTCCTTGTCCTCCTGCATATCCTTGTTGTAGGCCAGGGGCAGGCCCTTCATGGCGGTCAGCAGGCCCATGAGGTCCCCGTAGACCCTTCCCGTCTTGCCCCGGACCAGCTCGGCCACGTCGGGGTTTTTCTTTTGGGGCATGATGGAGGAGCCGGTGGAGTAGGCGTCGTCCAGCTCGATGAACTTGAACTCCCAGCTGCACCAGAGGATGACCTCCTCGGCGAAGCGGCTCAGGTGCATCATTAAAATAGAGAGGTCCCCGAGAAGCTCCAGGGCGTAGTCCCGGTCGGACACGCCGTCCAGGCTGTTAGAGCACGGCGCGTCGAAGCCCAGCAGCTCTGCCGTCTCCCACCGGTCAATGGGGTAGGTGGTCCCCGCCAGGGCCCCGCTGCCCAGGGGGCAAATATTCATCCGCTTCTTGCAGTCCTCCAGACGGGTCACGTCCCGCTTGAGCTGCTCGCCGTAGGCCAGCAGGTGCTGGGCGAAGGAGATGGGCTGTGCCCGCTGGAGGTGGGTATAGCCCGGCATGACCGTGCTCTGGTGCTGCTTCGCCTGGTCCAGAATCGCCTGCTGGAGGTCCAGGACCTGCCCGGCCACCTCCCCGAGCTCCCGCCGCAGGTACAGCCGCAGGTCCACGGCCACCTGGTCATTCCGGCTCCTGGCGGTGTGGAGGCGCTTGCCGGCGTCGCCGATGCGCTCGGTCAACAGGGCCTCCACATTCATGTGGATATCCTCGTTGTCGGCGGTGAACGCAATGTTCTCCGCCTCAATATCGGCCAGGATGCCCTCCAGCCCGGCCTTGATGCTCTCCTGGTCCTCCCGGGAGATGATGCCGCAGTCCGCCAGCATCCGGGCGTGGGCGATGGAGCCCTCGATGTCCTCCCGGTAGAGCCGGCAGTCGAACTGGATGGAGGAGTTGAAGTCGTTGACTAAGCTGTCTGTCTCCTTGCGGAACCGTCCGCCCCAAAGTTTCATAGCGATACCTCTCGTCTGTAATTGAAAAAGAATGGGAACCGGGGGCAGAGCCCCCGGTACATATTAGAGCTTTCCCTGCTCCCGCAGCGCCTGCACCGTGTCGGGCAGGCCCCAGAGATTGATAAAGCCCGTGGCGTCGTTCTGGTTGTAGTCGCTCTCCTCAAAGGTCACCAGCTTCTCGGAGTACAGGCTCTCGGGGCTGGTCACGGAGGCGGTGATGATATTGCCCTTGTAGAGCTTGAGCTTCACCTGTCCGGTGACGTGCTCCTGGGTCTTGACGGCGAAGGCCTGAAGGCACTCCCGGACGGTGGTAAACCACTTGCCGTTGTAGACCAGGTCGGCGAAGTCCACCGCCAGCTTGCTCTTCATGTGCTTGGTGTCCTTGTCCAGGGTAATCATCTCCAGCACCTCGTGGGCCCGGTAGAGGATGGTGCCGCCCGGCGTCTCATAGACGCCCCGGTCCTTCATGCCCACCAGCCGGTTCTCCACGATGTCCAGCAGGCCGATGCCGTTCTCGCCGCCCAGCTTGTTGAGCTTGCGGATGATATCGCTGGCCTTCATCTTCTCGCCGTCGATGGCCACGGGCACGCCCTTGACGAAATCCAGGGTCACATAGGCGGGCTCGTCGGGGGCCATGGCCGGGGAGACGCCCATCTCCAGGAAGCCGGGGTGGTCATACTTGGGCTCGTTGGCGGGGTCCTCCAGGTCCAGGCCCTCATGGCTCAGGTGCCAAAGGTTCTTGTCCTTGGAGTAGTTGGTCTCGCGGCTGATCTTCAGGGGCACGTTGTGGGCCTCCGCGTAGTCAATCTCCTCGTCCCGGCCCTTGATGTCCCACTCCCGCCAGGGGGCGATGATGGTCATCTCGGGGGCGAAGCGCTTGATCGCCAGCTCAAAACGGACCTGGTCGTTGCCCTTGCCGGTGCAGCCGTGGGCAATGGCGTCGGCGCCCTCCTTCTTGGCGATCTCCACCAGGCGCTTGCCGATAATGGGGCGGGCGAAGGCCGTGCCCAGCAGGTAGTCCTCGTACTTGGCCCCCATCATCATGGAGGGGACGATGACGTCGTCCACCATCTCGTCCACCAGGTTCTCAATGTACAGCTTGGACGCGCCGGTCTTGATGGCCTTCTCCTCCAGGCCCTCCAGCTCATCGCCCTGGCCCACGTCGGCGGCCACGGCGATGATCTCCGGATTGTTGTAGTTCTCCTTCAGCCAGGGGATAATAATAGATGTATCCAGACCGCCGGAGTAGGCCAGTACAATTTTCTTAATTTCTTTCTTGCTCATAGCGGAAACCCTCCATATGGAAAAAGTTGTTTTGGAATTGTGAATATATATTATATCAAAGCGTGTTTTTATGCAATACGAGCTTTCTCTAAATTTCACCGGAATCTCCGGTGGTTCCTTGTGCATATTATCTGAATTTTCTGGTAAGACGCCCTGCTTTTCTCTTCTTCCGGCAGCTGTCCGGCGGAGCGTATGCTTATACAGTCCGATTTTTATGCACTGTATGCTGAATACTTTTTCAACAGCGCGAAGCGGCGTCGTGCAAAGTGCATAAATTTTTTAGTAAGAATTAGCGGAAACATGAATGGTTTTTACAAGTCCCCTCTGTTATAATGGATTGGCATGTGTCCCCCGCCGCCGGGGCGGCGGAGTATCATTCAGGAGGAAACATCATGAAGAAGGACATCACCTACTCCAGCCCCTACGAGTTCAAAGGCGCAATCCCTCTCCAGCAGGCCATCCCCCTGGGGCTCCAGCATGTGCTGGCTATGTTTGTCGGAAACCTGACGCCGCTGATGATCATCTGCGGCATCTGCGGCATCACCGCCAGCGAGCCCGCCCTGTACGTCACCCTGCTCCAGAACGCCATGCTGGCGGCGGGCGTCATCACCCTTATCCAGCTCTGGTCCATCGGTCCCATCGGCGGACAGGTCCCCGTCATCATGGGCACCAGCTCCGGCTTCCTGGGGGTGATGAAGGGCGTTGCCGCCAGCATGGGCGGCGGTGTCGCGGCCTACAGCGCCATCGTCGGCGCGGCCATGATCGGCGGCGCCTGCGAGGCGGTGCTCGGATTCTTCATCAAGCCCCTGCGGAAATTCTTCCCGCCGGTGGTCACCGGCACAGTGGTGCTGGCCATCGGACTGAGCCTCATCGGCGTGGGGGTCAACTCCTTCGCCGGGGGCAGCGGCGCGGAGGACTTCGGCGCGCTGCCCAATCTGCTGCTGGGCCTGCTGGTACTGGTGGTCATCGTGGCCCTCAAGCACTTTACAAAAGGGATTACCTCCACCTCCTGTATCCTCTGCGGAATCATTGCTGGATACATCGCCGCCTCCGTCATGGGCCTTGCACTGCCCCACACCCTGGAGAGCGGCGCCAACGCCGCCTGGTACGTCAACTGGTCCAAGGTGGGGGAGGCGGCCTGGTTCTCCGTGCCCCGGGTCCTGCCGGTAAAGCCCTCCTTTGACCTCCACGCCGTGCTCTCCATCCTCATCATGTTCCTGGTCACCGCTGTGGAGACCATCGGCGACATCTCCGGGTGCATCGAGGGCGGCATGGGCCGGGAGGCCACCGCCAAGGAGCTCTCCGGCGGCGTGGTCTGCGACGGGGTGGGCTCCGTTATCTCCGCCCTCTTCTCCTCCCTGCCCACCACCTCCTTCTCCCAGAACGTGGGGCTTGTGACCATGACCAAGGTGGTCAACCGCATGGCCCTCACCTGCGGGGCGGTGTTCCTGGTGCTGGCGGGGCTGAGCCCCAAGCTGGCCTCCGTCATCTCCATCATGCCCCAGAGCGTGCTGGGGGGCGCGGCCGTTATGATGTTCGCCTCCATCGCCGTGTCCGGCATCAAGCTGCTGACCAAGTTCGGCATCACCAACCGGGTTGTCACCATCGTATCCATCTCCATGGGCCTAGGCTACGGCCTGGGGGCCACCGCTAACGCCCTGTCCGGCCTGCCGGAGGCGGTACAGCTCATCTTCGGCGGGTCCGGCATTGTTCCGGCGGCTATCCTGGCTATCATCCTCAATCTGGCGATCCCCAAGGAGCAGGCGGACCTGGAGAACGAGGCCGCGGCGAAGTGACCTCCCTTACCGGCTTTCGGAGCCGGTAAAGTACCGGCGGTAGTCCCGGGGCGTCTGTCCGGTCAGGCGGCGGAAGGTCAGGGTAAAATAGCTGGGGCTCTCAAAGCCGCAGCGGCTGCCCACCTCCGTAATGGGGAGATCCGTCTCCGCCAGGAGCCGGGACGCCTGACGCACTCGGAACTTCAGCAGGTACTGCATCGGGGCCACGCCGATGGTTCGCCGGAAGCACCGCAGGCACTCCCGCTTGCCGATGCTCGCCGCCGCAGCCACCTCCTTCAGCAAAACGCGGCGGTCGAAATTTTCGTGGAGATAGCGCAGCATCTCCTTGAGCCGGTGGGTGTCGCTGTTCTCCTCCAGGGCCGGTCCGGCGGGCGCGGCGTGGGACGCGGCCAGGAGCCACAGCCGCCCCAGCTCCCCCCGGACCAGCAGCTCCCAGCCGAACGCCTCCGCCGCGAAGGCGCTGTAGGCCCCCTCGATTGCCCCCACCGCCTCCCGCTGCCAGCCGGTGTCCCGGCGGAGGGCCAGCGCCCGGGTGGGGGATCGCAGCAGGGGACGGAGGTAGCGCTGCTCAAACACGCTGCCCGGTACGCCCGCCAGGAGATCGGCGGAGAATACCAGCGAGTGGAGCCGGCACGCGCCGCCGTCCACCAGCCGGGCGCTGTGGAGGGTGTTGCTGTTGAGAAATATCCCCTCTCCCTCCTCCAGAAGCCAGGCGTCCCCGCCGGCCTGGAGCCGGACCCGTCCCTGGACAACAGCGATGGCCTCCGCCTCCTCATGCCAGTGCCAGGGCACCTCCTGAGCCACGTTCAGCTGGACGTCCACGTTGTAGCAGGAGCAGGGGAACAGCAGAGAGCTGTCCAGATCCAGCTGCCGGCAGTCCTCCGAGAGCTGCAAATCCCGAATCTGTCCCGGTATCATAGTCCGCCTCCCCTTTCGTCGCTTTTCTTATAGTATAGGGCGTTTCTCTGCTTGCGTCAAGGAGGAGATGCCGGTATACTAAGACCATCCAAAAGAAAGGACGGTATCGGACCATGAACGTGAAACTGGTGGATATTCAGCAGCCCCGGAAGCTCTTCAACCTGCTCGACACCTGTGAGGGCCCTGTTCTCTGCTGCGGCATGGGCCTGCGGCACAACCAAGACATTGGAAATCTGATCTGCGGCCTGACGGTTCCCGGGAGAGGCATCCCCCAGCTGGAGCTGACCGTCTCTTCCAGCGGCGACCTGTCCCGCCTGCTGCGGTATATGACCCGGTAGCGCCGCGCCGCCTGACGCCATTTCGCTTTGTCGTGATTCTCATAGTATCCACTGCCTCCAGCGAGGGAAAGCCGCTCCGGACAAAAATCCGAAGCGGCTTTCTCACGGCGCGGAAAGGTTGGCGCGGTTGATCTCCCGCCGCAGGGCCTCCCGCACCCGGACCAGCTCCTCCCGCCGGTCCGCGGCGCGGTCAAAGCGCACCGCCGGTCCGGCGACAATCCGTCTCTCCTCTGTCTCCAGGCGCAGGGGCACAAAGTCCAGCGGGGCGGAGGAAACCCTGCTCCAGAACCGGTCGAGCTTGAGGAAGCCGTTGTATACCGCCCCGATGCCGGCTCCCTCGTCGGTGTAGTCCACGTCCGGGAAAATCAGCACCGGGTCCCCCGCCTGGAGGGCCGCTATCGTCTCCCGAAAGGTCTCTATAATCCTCCGGGACCCCCGGTAGACCGGAATGCCCCCCAGGGAGGCCATCAGGCGGCTCACATACCCCGCCGACGCCCAGGCGCAGAAGCTGGCCAGAGGGTCCGGCATCCCAAACCGCTTGGGAAAGGTGAAGTCCCGGTACTGCGCCCGGCAGCTTCCCTTCTCCATAAACACATGGTACACCCAGGGCCGGACGGGAAAGGGGAGCCAGCACAGCGCGGCCAGGGGCCCCAGCAGGTTGGTGTGGCTGCACACGTACACAGCGGGCCCCTGCCGCTCCGGCACATCGGCCTGCCAGCGGCCAATGTACCGCCGCACAAAAAAACGGCTGAATGCAAAGAGCCTACCCCGCCTCATGGACAGCCTCCTCCCGAAAGACCCAGTGCATCTGGATTTGGTAGCTGCATATGGCCAGGATGATATCCCCCATGGCCTTGTTCACCACCGGATAGATCCCCGGCAGCAGGGCCGAGAGCACGAGCAGCAGCAGATAGGACGCCGCCAGCTGGCAGGCCCACAGGCAGTAGTAGCGGATCAGCGCCCGCCGCCGGGGCCTCGCGCCAAAGACGTACCGCCGGTTGAGGGTGTAGTTGAGAGCCGAGGACAGGGCCCGGGCCAGCAGCACCGACCACCAGTAGCGCCACAGCGGCGGCAGGAGAGCAAACACCACGCCGTCACACAGGGCGAAGGCCGCCACGTCCGTCACCGCCGACAGCACCGCCGCCGCCGTGTACCACCCCAATCCGGAGACGAGGATGACAAACACCCGCCAGGAGTCCCGGATCGGGTGGAGGTGGGTCCCGGCGTTGCCGTTGTAGTAGATGGTGGCGATGGGCTCCTGGAGAATGGGGACGCGCTCCCGGGCGGCCCGGATGAGCATATTCATCTCGTACTCGAACCGTTCCCCGGCGATGCCGCCGCACCAGTCCAGCAGGCTGTGGGGAATGCCCCGCAGACCCGTCTGGGTGTCGGCGAGCCGCGCCCCATAGAGGGCGTGGAAGGCCCAGCTGGTCAGGCGGTTGCCCGCCTTGGACTTGGGGGGCACGCCGGGCAGGGTCAGATCCCGGACGCCCATGACAATGCCGCCCTCCCCCCGTGCCAGGGCCCGGGCCACGGCGCACACGTCGGCAATCTGGTGCTGGCCGTCGGCGTCCGCCGTCACCACGTCCAGACCCTCCCAGCCGGCCGCCCCGGCTATGTAGGCGAAGGCGGTTTTCAGCGCCCGGCCCTTTCCCCGGTTTTCCCCGTGGGCCAGCACCGTACAGCCCTTCAGGTCCGACAGCGCCGCAAAAACCGGGGCGCTGTCCGCCCCGCTGCCGTCGTTGACCACCAGCACCGCCGCCGCGCCCCGGTCCAGCAGCTCCTGTACATAGGCAGGCAGAACCCCGTCCGGGTCCAGCGCCGGAATGACGATGACGCAGCTGTGAAGGGAGTCCGTCCCCACACCTGTATCCATATGCAAATCCTCCTGTTCGTCTCCGGACCGCTGGGGCAGCCCTCCCTAAGCGTTCCGGGCGGCTCTGCCGCCCGGAACGGCGCGGGGCCCCGCGCCGGAGATAAACTGTATTATTTGTACTAGTATAGGCCAAGCTGTTTAATTTCAGTATAGAACAATTTTTAAATTTCCATTAATTTACCGGAAGAGATTTCCCCCGCCGTCCAACACCGCCAGGCGGCGGACCTGGACGAAATCCGGCGCCAGCTCCGGCAGATACCGCTCCGCCGCCGCGGCAAGCAAGGCCGGGTTCAGCCCCGGGTTCTGGGCGGACACCTCCGCCAGCAGGAACAGCCGGTCCCCCTCCGCCTGGATGTCCAGCGTGTGGAGCATGGGGCGGATGTCCACGTCCGCCAGGGATTTGTGCTTGGTCCGCTTCTGAATGACCACGCTCTCCCCGGTGAGGAGGGCGCGGAGCTTCTCCGCCGCCTCCGCCGGGACGCCGCCGTCGTAAACCAGCTCTGCCCGGGCCCGCAGGCGCTCCAGCTCCCGGACCGGACGGACGGGCGGCGCGCAGGAGAGAGCCCGGATGCCCTCGGGCATATAGGGGTTGAGGGCGTCGGGCAGGGCGGAGCCGTCCAGCTCCTCCACAACCTCAAAATCCAGGATTTCACAGGCGCTGCTCTGCCCCAGCGGCAGGGGCAGGGCAAAGGAGAGGATGGGATGGGGATGGAAGCCCTGGGAGTGGCGCAGAACCAGCCCCCGGCGCAGGAACACCCGCTGGAAGGTCCGCAGCAAATCCAGGTGGGACAGGTAGACCGCCCTCCCCTCCTTGGCAAACACGAGACGCAGCTTAGCCATGATAGCACTCCCCTCCTTCCACCTGATTGGCCCCGCAGCCGCTGCATTTCGTCCGGCAGTCCGGGGTGGTGACGGACTGGTAGGCCAGTTCCCGCTGACGCCAGAGATAGTCGTCAGATACATAGCAGGAGATCATGCTCCAGGGCAGGAGCTCCTCCCGACTCCGCTCCCGGTTGGCGTAGAAAGCCGGGTCCAGGCCGCACTCCGCAAACGCCTCCGTCCAGCGGCTTAAATCGAAATAATCCGTCCAGGCGTCCAGCTTCGCGCCCCTCCGCCAGGCGGCCTCCAGCACATAGCTCAGCCGCCGGTCCCCCCGGGCCAGGACAGCCTCCAGGAAGCTGGTGTCCCCGTCGTGCCAGTTGTAGGTGACGGCCTTGGCGGTGATGGCGGAGCGCAGGAGCTTCACCCGCCGCTCGTACTCCTCCCGGGTAATCTGCGCCTCCCACTGGAAGGCGGTGAAGGGCTTGGGCACAAACCAGGAGGTGGACACCGTCAGCCGCAGGGGGCGGTTTTTATTGCTGGCGTACTCCCGCCAGGTGTGGACGGCGTGCTTGGTCATCTCGGCGATGCCCAGGATGTCCTCGTCCGTCTCCGTGGGCAGGCCCAGCATATAGTAGAGCTTTACCGAGCTCCAGCCGCCGGAGAAGGCGGTCTTCAGACTCTCGGTCAGGTCCTCCTCGGTGAGGTTCTTGTTGATGGCGTCCCGCAGCCGCTGGGTGCCGGCCTCGGGGGCGAAGGTGAGGCCGGCCTTCCTCCCCCTCTGGAGCCTCTGCATCAGCTCCATGGAGAAGTTGTCCGCCCGCAGGGAGGGCAGGCTCAGATTCACATGGTTTTCCCCGCAGAAATCCCCCAGGCCGTCGCACAGCCCCACCAGCTCCGGATAGTCGCTGGTGGACAGGGAGCTGAGGGTCATCTCCTGATAGCCGGAGTCCTGGACAGCGGCTTTGCCGTACTCCACCAGCTGCTCCCTGCTCCGGCAGCGCACCGGGCGGTAGACATACCCCGCCTGGCAGAACCGGCACCCCCGGATGCACCCCCGGAACACCTCCAGGGTAATCCGGTCGTGGACAATCTCCGTGGAGGGGACGATGGTTTTAGCGGGGTAGTAGGATTTGTCCATGTCGTGGACCACCCGCTTGACGACCTTCTCCGGCGCGCCGTCCAGGGGGATAATGGCCCGAATTGTGCCGTTTTTGTGATACGAAACGTCATAGAGGGAGGGCACATATACGCCCTGTATTTGCGCCGCCGCCCGGAGGAAGCGGGGCTTGTCCCAGCTCTCCCGCTTCGCCTGCCGGTAGAGGGCGATGACCTCGGGCAGCAGGTCCTCCCCCTCCCCGATGAGGGCCAGGTCCAGGAAATCCGCCACCGGCTCGGCGTTGTACATAGCGGTTCCCCCGGCAATCACCAGGGGCGTCAGACCGGGCCGGTCTGCGCTGCGCAGGGGGATGCCGGACAAATCCAGCATATTGAGCATGGCGGTGCAGGCCATCTCGTAGCCCACGGAGAACCCCACGATGTCAAATTCCCGCACCGGGTCCCCGGACTCCAGGGCATAGAGGGGGATGCCGTTTTTGCGGAGCTCCTCCTCCATGTCCCCCCAGGGGGCAAACACCCGCTCGCACCAGACGCCGGGCATCTCGTTCATCACGCCGTAGAGGATGCGCATCCCCAGGTTGGACATCCCGATTTCGTAGGTGTCCGGGAAGCAGAAGGCGAAGCGGACATCCACCTCCCCCTTGTCCTTCATCACGGCGTTGTACTCGCCGCCTACGTACCGGGCGGGCTTCTGCACACGGGGCAGAACACGTTCTAATCTCTTATCCACAGTAAACTCCTCAGTCTCTCGGGGCAGGGCGCCCCGGAATCAATCCCCTCACATTCTAGCCTGTCCGCCCGGTTTTGGCAAGAGGGCGCTGAGGTTTTTGGCATTTTATTTTGCTTTTCCTCCGCACAAAAATTTTTCCGGTTTTCCCTTGTACTTTTCGCCCTTTTTGTGTATGATACATAGGTATGCTTGGGAGGAGGCGGAACGATGACGAAGGACGTGCTACATACCATACAGGAGAATCAGGCCGGTTTCTCCAAGGGCCAGAAGCGGATCGCGGCCTACATCCTGTCCGACTACGACAAGGCCGCCTTCATGACCGCCAGCCGGCTGGGATGTCTGGTGGGTGTCAGCGAGTCCACGGTAGTGCGCTTCGCCGCCGTGCTGGGCTACGACGGCTATCCTGCCATGCAGAAGGCCCTCCAGGAGTTGGTCCGCAGCAAGCTCACCTCCATCCAGCGCATTCAGGCTTCCAACGACACCCTCTTCAGCGCGGATCTGATCACGAACGTTCTCCAGCGGGACATGGACAAAATCCGGCTGGCTGTGGACGCAGTGGACCGCGCCGCCTTCAGCGTGGTGGTGGATAAACTGCTGGCCGCCCGGCATATCTATATTCTGGGCGTCCGCTCCAGCTCCTTTCTGGCGGGCTACCTCCATTTCTACCTCCACCTTATTTTTGAAAACGTCACCCTAGTGACCAGCAACAGCGCGGGGGATATTCTGGAGAGCATCCTGCGCATCGGCCCGGGGGATCTGCTGCTGGGCATCAGCTTTCCACGGTACTCCCAGTCCACGGTAAAGGGCGTCCAGTTCGCCCGGGACCGGGGGGCGGACGTGGTGGCCATTACGGACAGCCCCGTTTCCCCGCTGTACCCCATGGCCTCCTCAGCCCTGCTGGCCCACAGCGATATGATCTCCTTTGTGGACTCCCTGGTGGCCCCCTTCAGCCTGCTCAACGCCCTGATCGTTGCGGCCGGCCACCGGAAAAACACGGACATCGCCATGATTTTTAACCGTCTGGAGAGCATCTGGGACGAATACGGCGTATTTGGGTACAACGATGATGTATGATGTAATTACGGTGGGGGGCGGTCCCGCCGGCATGATGGCCTCTGCCGCCGCCGCCGAGGGCGGGGCCCGGGTTCTGCTTCTGGAGCCCATGGAGCGGCTGGGAAAAAAGCTGAACATCACCGGCAAGGGCCGGTGCAACGTAACAAACGACTGCCCGGTGGAGGAGCTTCTGCGGAACGTGCCCCGTAACGGAAGGTTTCTCTACAGCGCCTTTTCCCGCTTCGACAGCGCCGATGTGCGGGCGTTTTTCGAGGTCCGGGGCGTTCCGCTGAAAACGGAGCGGGGAAACCGGGTGTTTCCCGTGTCCGACCGGGCATTCGATATCAGCGGGGCTCTGGAGAAATACCTCCGGGAGCTGGGGGTGGACATCGTCCGGGACCGGGCGGAGGCCCTGCTCTTCCGGGAGCAGGCTCTCTCCGGCGTCCGGGGGGAGCGGGAGCAGTATGAGGCGGGCCGGGTGATCCTCGCCACCGGCGGCGTCAGCTATCCCCGCACCGGCAGCACCGGGGACGGCTACCGTCTGGCGAAGTCTGCGGGCCACACCGTCCAGGCGCCCCGGGGATCCCTGGTGCCCCTGTGCGGGCCGGAGGCGCTGTGCGCCGCCCTCCAGGGGCTCAGCCTGCGGAACGTGACTCTGCGGGCCTATGAGAATGACAAAAAGATCTTTGAGGAGCTGGGGGAGATGCTCTTCACCCACTTCGGCGTCAGCGGCCCCCTGGTCCTCTCCGCCTCCGCCCATATGCGGCGGTTCGGGGAGAGGCGGTACCGGCTGGAGATTGACCTCAAGCCGGGGCTGGACGAACAGAAGCTGGATAAGCGCCTGCTGGCCGACTTCGCCAAGCGCCCCAACAGCGATCTGATCAACGCCCTGGACGAACTGCTGCCCAAGAAGCTCATCGGCCCCCTGGTCGAGCGGAGCGGCGTCGACCCCCGGCGGAAGGTCCACGACATCACCCGGGAGCAGCGGCGGCAGCTGGCCGTTCTCCTAAAGGCCCTGCCGGTGGAGATCACCGGCCCCCGCCCGGTGGAGGAGGCTATCGTCACCTCCGGCGGCGTAACCGTGGGGGAGGTGGACCCCTCGACGATGGGCTCCAAGGTGTGCCCCGGCCTCTACTTCGCCGGGGAGGTGCTGGATGTGGACGCCTACACCGGCGGCTTCAACCTCCAGATCGCCTGGTCCACCGGCCATCTGGCGGGATCGGCGGCGGCGGAGTCGCTGTGGTAAGCGTATCATATATTGTATAGACGGGAAGGGATGGGAGCATGGGAAAGCATATCGCCGTAGCCATTGACGGACCCAGCGGCGCGGGAAAGAGCAGCATCGCCAGAAGCGCCGCCCAGGAACTGGGCTTTGTCTACGTGGACACCGGGGCTATCTACCGCACGGTGAGCCTGTATATATTTGACCGGGGCATCGACCCCGCTGACAGGGCAGCGGTCACCGCCGCCCTGCCGGAGATCCATATTGATCTGCGCTATGGGGACGGCGGGCTCCAGCGGATGTTCCTCAACGGAGAGGACGTGACCGAGCGCATCCGCCTGCCGGAGATCTCCATGTTCACCTCCGCTGTCTCCGGTATTCCGGAGGTCCGGGCTTTTCTGATGGAGATGCAGCGGAGCCTGGCCCGGGAGCGGAGCGTCATCATGGATGGCCGGGACATCGGCACCGTGGTCCTGCCGGAGGCCCAGGTGAAAATCTTCCTCACCGCCTCCCCTGAGGACCGGGCCCGCCGCCGCTGGGAGGAGCTGCGGGAGCGGGGAACGGAAAAGACCTATGAGGATATTCTCCGGGAGGTGGAGGAGCGGGACTACAACGATACCCACCGCGCCGCCGCCCCCCTGCGCCCGGCGGAGGACGCGGTGTGCCTGGACACCACCGGCTGCACCTTCCGCCAGAGCCGGGAGCGGATTCTGGCGATCATCAGGAGGCATATGGAGGCATGAACCGGTTTTATATGTTTGCCCATGCCCTGCTGGCCCCCTTTATCCGCTTCTTCTTCCCCATGCGGACGGTGGGGCTGGAGCACCTGCCGGAGGGCGGGGCCCTTATCTGCCCCAACCACACCAGCGGCTGGGACCCGATCCTGGTGGCCATCGCCATGCCCCGGACCGCCGGAATGGTCTTTATGGGGAAGGAGCAGCTCTTCCGCATCCCGCCTCTGGGGTGGCTGTTCCGAAAGCTAGGGGCCTTCCCGGTAAAGCGGGGCGGAAACGATCTGACCGCCATGCGCTTCTCCCTGAACAGCCTGCGGGAGGGGAAGCGGCTGCTGATGTTTCCGGAGGGCACCCGGGTGGATGAACAGGGGGAGGCGGACGCCAAGGGCGGCGTGACGCTGCTGTCCACCAGGGCCGGCGTGCCCATCATCCCGGTGTACTGCGGCGGGAAGCGGAAATTCCTGCGACGGACCACAGTGGTGTTCGGCGAGCCCTACACCCCGGTCATCGCCGGACGCCGGCCCACCCAGGAGGAGAACCGCCAGGTGGCGGAGGAGCTGCTGGAGCGGATCTACGCCCTGGCGGAGGTGGACGGATGGAAAAAATAGTGCTGGCAAAGAGCGCCGGGTTCTGCTATGGCGTGGCCCGGGCGGTGAAGCTGGCGGAGGATCTGGCGGAGCGGTACCCCGGCTCCGCCCGGATGCTGGGGCCGGTCATTCACAACCGCCATGTGGTGGAGGAGCTGGCCCGCCGTGGGATGGCCGTCCTCTCCTCGCCGGAGGAGGCCGGTCCGGGGGACAGAGTGCTCCTCCGGGCCCACGGGGAGGCGGCGGGCGTGGGGGAGGTGCTCCGGGCCCGGGGGGCGGAGCTGGTGGACGCCACCTGTCCCCGGGTGGCGCTTCTCCGGGATGTTGTCCGTCAGGCGGAGGCAGAGGGCCGTCAGCCGGTGATGGTGGGCCAGGCGGACCACCCGGAGGTCCGGGGAATCGCCGGCTGGTGCCGGCGGCTGGTGGTACTTTCTGGGCCCGAGGAGGCCCGCGCGTGGCTGGCGAGTGCTGAAAATCCTAGGGAAACGCCCCTTACGCTGGTCTCCCAGACCACGATGCTAGAAGAAATTTGGGAAATTACTCTGAAATTTTTCAAAAAAGAGTGTACAAACCTAAAAATATTTGATACAATATGTAGAGCTACGCATAATCGTCAATCCGAGGCGGCTGAAATCGCCGCGGAAGTGGACGCTATGGTGGTGGTTGGTGATCCCAAAAGCGCCAACACAAAGCACCTGACAGAGATATGCCGGACCTATTGCTCCCATGTTTTCCAGATCGAGAACGCGGACGAGCTTTCTTTGGAGGAACTGTCAGACTGCCGCGTGGTTGGTCTGACCGCGGGGGCCTCCACGCCTGCGAGCATCATAAAGGAGGTCTATAAGACGATGAGTGAAGAAAAAATCCTGGGCGAGGGCATGGAAAATTTTGCCGAAATGTTTGAACAGTATACCAATACTTTGAATACAGGAGATAAGGTAACCGGCGTCGTCACGGCCATCACCCCCACCGAAGTCCACGTCGATCTCGGCTGCAAGCAGGCCGGTTACATCCCCCTGGATCAGTTGACGGACGATCCCACGGTCAAGCCCGAGGACGTGGTGAAGATCGGCGACGAGGTCGAGCTGTTCGTCATCCGCGTCAACGACGTGGAGGGGTACGCGACCCTCTCCAAGAAGCGTCTGGACGCCGTAAAGGTCTGGGAGAACATTGAGGAGGCATGCAGCAACAAGGAGGTCATGGAGGGCATTGTCACCGAGGAGAACAAGGGCGGCGTTGTCGTCTCCGTGAAGGGCGTGCGGGTGTTTGTCCCCGCTTCCCAGTCCGGTCTGCCCCGGGACGCGGCCATGAGCCAGCTGGTTAAGCAGCGGGTCTCCCTGCGGGTAACGGAGGTCAACCGCGCCCGCCGCCGGGTGGTGGGATCCATCAAGGCTGTGCAGCAGGAGGCGCGCGCCGCCGCCGCCGCCGAGGTGTGGGCCAACATCGAGGTGGGCAAGCGCTACACCGGCACGGTGAAGAGCATGACCAGCTACGGCGTGTTTGTGGACATCGGCGGCGTGGACGGGATGGTACATATCTCCGATCTGAGCTGGAGCCGCATCAAGCACCCCCGGGAGCTGGTGGCCGTGGGCGACACGCTGGATGTGTATGTCATCTCCTACGACCCGGAGAAGCGGAAGATCTCCCTGGGTGTGAAGGACCGCAGCACCGATCCCTGGCAGGTGTTCATGGACACCTACAAGGTGGGCGACGTGGCCAGCGTGCGCGTCGTGAAGCTGATGACCTTCGGCGCCTTTGCCGAGGTTGTTCCCGGTGTGGACGGGCTGATCCACATCTCCCAGATCGCCGACCGGCGGATTGAGAAGCCCGAGGATGTACTGGCGGAGAACCAGACCGTGGAGGCTAAGATCACCGCCGTGGACGAGGAGAAGAAGAAGATCTCCCTGTCCATCCGGGCTCTGCTGGCCCCCTCCCCCGCCCCTGTGGAGGATGAGGACGGCGAGTAAGTTCTCCCGGTCAAAGCTGACAATAAGTGGACCGGCAGCCTGCGGGCTGCCGGTCCTTTTTTGTAAAAAAGGAAACCACCTGCATAGCCGGTAGTTATGATTCAGGCCTGCTCGGACTCCTCTTCCTCCGGCACTTCCGTTACCGGGTCCTCTGGGGCGAGAACAACAGGCGCCGTGCCCTTGCCGCCGCTGCTGGTCACAGCGGCCGTCCCCTCTGTTTTGCTCAGCTGCACCGCAGCGGACGCCGCCGGAAAGGCAGCGTCCGCTGTAGTTTGCTTCGGTATTTAGGAGAGGCCCGTGAATTGGCGGTTATACTGGCCGTGGGCAATAGGCTTCCAGCGCTTGGTGTCCTTAAACAGGGACACAATCTGTAGGGGAAGCCAGGAGGCCATAAAGATGGGGAAGAGCAGGATACTTTTCGTCATCCCCTCCAGGCCGTAGCCCTCCGTCAGGCACAACAGCACCGCCAGAGCCATGCCGCCGGCCAGATACAGCCCGAAGCTGGCCAGGGCCACGCTCAGTGACAGCAGGTTCCCCGTCAGAGCCGCTGCCAGCAGGCCGGAGAGCAGCAGCAGTCCCGAGACGGCCTGGGCAAAGGGGGCGGCGAGGAACATGGTGCTGTCCCAGCGGAGCATGGGCCGGGGACAGCTCCTGCGCCACAGGGGGACCATCCCCTGCTTGGCCACCTGCATGATGCCGCTGCACCAGCGCTTGCGCTGGCGGAGGGAGACCAGGAAGCTGGTGGGCTCCTCGTCGTAGTTCACCGCCTCGGGCACCCACTCCACCCGGTACCCGGCCCCGGCCAGCTGGACGGCGAACTCCGCGTCCTCGGCGATGGTCCTAGTGTTCCAGCCACCCAGCGCCTCCAGCACCTCCCGCCGGAGGGCGAAGCCGGTGCCGATGAGCTTGGCGGACAGGCCGCAGGCCGCTCTGGGCCGGTTCCAGATGAGATCGAAGCAGGCGTTGTAGAGGCCATAGCACCCGGCCACCGCTCCGGCGGTGGGGTTGGCGGCTCTGGTCCGGGACTTGCAGACCATAGCCCCGGCGGCAAAGGCGTCGTTCATCCGGGCCAGGTAGTCGGGGGCCAGGGTGTTGTCCGCGTCAAAGACCACAAAGGCGTCGTAGCCCTTGTCCATCAGCTGGGCGAAGGCCTGGTGGAGGGCGTCCCCCTTGCCGGAAACCTTGCCCAGGCAGTGGATGACCCGGGCCCCTGCGGCCAGGGCGGCGGCTTCGGTGCCGTCGGTGCAGTTGTTGGGAATGACGTACACGTCCCGGAGCTCCTCCGGGTAGTCCTGGTCCAGTACGCTGCGGACGAAGCCGCCGATGACGGCTTCCTCGTTCCGAGCGGCGGCCAGGACGGCGAAGCGGGTCAGCGGCCGGACCCGGGCCCGGCACTTTCTCCGCCGCAGGGCAAAGACGGCCACGGTGGCGAAGTAGATGGTAAAGACCTTTAGGCACAAGGACAGAATGAACAGGACGGCTTCAATGGATTTCATAGCGGGTCCCTCCTCTGTAGGGTGTTGAATTCTATGGATGCTATGATAGCAGAGAATCTTTAAGTTGAAAGAGGTGGAATCTTTAAGATATTTTTAATGTGCCTGTCTTAACCGTATCTTAAACAATTCCTGCCGGTATTTTCCTGGCCCCTATGAGTTGAAACGGTCCTGGAGGCGTAGAGCCTGGCGGGGGCCGGGAGAAAACAGATTTTCCGCCGATTCCGGAAAATGACCGGAAAATTCCAAGAAAAAGGTTGCAATTTCCTCCTGTAAGGAGTATACTACGAACCGGCCTGCGCCGCCCGGGTGGGGGGACGGCGCGGACCGGAAGCTCCTTTCAACCATTCCGGCGCGGCCCGGCGGGGGCGGACCGTCCGGACAACCAATTGAGGAAATGTTACCATGCAGCAAACACAAACACGCGCCGCCCGCTGGAAACGGCTGTGGCGGCTCATCAGCGGCTGCCGCCGCTACTTTTTTTACGCCCTGCTGGCTACCCTGATGGCCGCGCTGACCACCTATCTGAGCCCGCTCATCGTCAGCTTCACGGTGGACGGCATTGTGGGCGGCAAGGAAATGAATCTGCCCGTCTGGATCCAGGCATGGATAGAGGCCGCCGGCGGACGGGATTACTTAGCCGCCAACCTGTGGCTTCCAGCCCTGGCGGTGCTGGCGGTCCAGGGGGGCAACGCGGTGTGCGCCTACTTTCGGAACCGGTGCTCCGCCCTGGGGGGCGAGGGCATGGCCAAGGCCCTGCGGGACGCCTTGTACCGGCGGCTGGTCCGGGCGCCCTACGCCTGGCACAAGGCCAGCAGCACCGGCGATCTGGTGCAGAGGTGCACCTCCGATGTGGAGACTGTGCGCCGGTTTTTGCAGATGCAGATGATGGAGGTGGCGCGGGCCGTTGTCATGGTCCTGGTGGCGCTGTCCATCATGCTGCCCATCCACCGGCCTCTGACGCTGATCGCCTGCTCCCTGCTGCCGGTGCTCATCGTGTTCTCCTTCTTCTACTCCAAGGGGGTGCAGAAGCACTTCCGCATGGCGGACGAGGCCGAGGGGGCCATGACCACCGCCCTCCAGGAAAACCTGACGGGGATGCGGGTGGTCCGCACCTTCGCCCGGCAGAGCCAGGAGCTGGAAAAATTCACCCGGCTCAACCGGGACTACCGGGCCAAGTCCCTGCGGCTCAACGACCTCATGGGCATCTTCTGGGGCGCCTCGGACATCATCGGCTACATGCAGATCGCCCTGGTGATGCTCTCGGGGATCTACCTGGCGGTGCGGGGGGAGATCAGCCTGGGTACCGTGATGCTCTTCTCCACCTACTCCAGTATGCTGAGCTTCCCCATGCGGCAGCTGGGACGGATTCTGGCGGATCTGGTGAAGGCGGACGTGTCCCTCCAGCGCCTGGACGAAATTCTCACCGCGCCCCAGGAGGCGGAGCCCGGCAGGGGCCTGACCCCGGATATCCGGGGCCATGTCGCCTTTGAAAACGTCTCCTTTGCCTACCCCGACGGCGGGGAAATTCTCCACAATGTAGACTTCACCCTGGAGCCTGGCCGGACCGTGGGCATCCTGGGCAACACCGGCAGCGGCAAGAGCACCCTGGTCCACCTGCTCCAGCGGCTCTACGCCCCCACGGAGGGGCGGGTGCTCATCGACGGGGTGGACGTGCAGGACATCCGGCGGGACTGGCTGCGCCGCCACGTGGGGATTGTGCTCCAGGAGCCCTTCCTCTTCAGCCGGACCATCGGGGAGAACATCGCCCTGGGGGATGTGAACGCCAGCGAGGAGGAGCGCTTCGAGGCGGCGCGGACCGCCTGCGTCCACGATGTAATTCTGGGCTTTGGCGACGGCTACGACACCATGGTGGGCGAGCGGGGCGTCACCCTCTCCGGCGGACAGAAGCAGCGGGTAGCCATCGCCCGGATGCTGGTCCAGAAGACGCCCATCTGCGTCTTTGACGACTCTCTGAGCGCCGTGGACGCGGAAACCGACTCCGCCATTCGGGAAGCCCTGCTGAAGCGGGACACCGGCACGACGATCCTCATCAGCCACCGGATCTCCACCCTGCGGGGCGCGGACGTCATTCTGGTGTTGGAGGGCGGCAGGATTGTCCAGCGGGGAACCCACGCCCAGCTGGCGGCCCAGGAGGGGCTGTACCGGCGGATTTGTACCATCCAGAACGAGCTGGATGAGGCCACGGAGGGAGGTGCGGCCCAATGATGAGAGAGGAAGTCCGCCACGCGGACAACGAGAAAATCGACCTGCGGGTCTGGCGGCGGCTGGCGGACTACGCCCTGCGCTACAAGCCCCGGGTGATCCGCACCATGCTGGTGCTGCTGGTGGTGTCGGGGGTCGATCTGGCCTACCCGCTGCTCTCCCGGTACGCCATCAACCACTTTATTATGGGGGAAACCACCCAGGGGCTGGGTCTGTTCGGCGCGGTCTATGTGCTGTTGGTGGTGGCCCAGGGCTTCTGCGTGTTTCTCTTCGTCCGGGGAGCCGGGCGGCTGGAGATGGACATGAGCTTTGACATCCGGCAGGAGGCCTTCACCCATTTGCAGCAGCTGTCCTTCAGCTACTACGACACCACCAGCGTGGGCTGGCTCATGGCCCGGATGGGCAGCGACGTGGCCCGGCTCAGTGAGATGATTGCCTGGAGCGTGGTGGACGTGATGTGGGCGCTGACCTTCGCTGTGGGGGTTATCGTGGTGCTGCTGGTGATGAACGTCCAGCTGGGACTGCTTGTGCTGGCCATCACGCCGGTGCTGGCGGTGCTGTGCGTCTACTTTCAGCGGCGGATTCTCCGCCAGCAGCGGATCGTCCGCAAGGCCAACAGCCGCATCACCGGCGCCTTCAACGAGGGGGTTATGGGGGCTGTGACCAACAAGACCCTGGCCCGGGAGGAGGCCGCTCAGACGGAGTTCGAGGCCGTCACCGGGGAGCTGCGCACCGCCGCCATCCGGGCCGCGACCCTCAGCGCCATTTTTATGCCCCTGGTGGTGAACCTGGGAGCCATCGCCACGGCCCTGGCCCTGTGGCGGGGCGGACTGCTGACCTTCGCCGGGGTTATCGACCTGGGCACTCTGGCGGCGTTCATCAGCTACACCACCCAGCTCTTCGACCCCATCCAGTCTCTGGCCCGGATTCTGGCGGAGATGCAGGCCGCCCAGGCCAGCGCCGAGCGGGTCATCGACCTGCTGGACACCCGGTCCGACGTCACCGACAGCCCGGAGGTGACGGCCCGCTACGGGGACCTGTTCCAGGGCAAAAAGGAGAACTGGCCAGACATCCGGGGAGAGGTGGAGTTCAAGGACGTGACCTTCCGCTACAAGAGCGGGGAGGAGGTTCTGCGGAACTTCAGCCTGACGGTGAAGCCGGGGGAGAACGTGGCCCTGGTGGGGGAAACCGGCGCGGGCAAGACCACCATTGTCAACCTGGTCTGCCGGTTCTACGAGCCCAGCGAGGGAGAGGTACGCATCGACGGCACAGACTACCGCCAGCGCAGCCAGCTGTGGCTCCAGTCCTCCCTGGGCTATGTGCTCCAGTCCCCCCACCTGTTCTCGGGCACGGTGGCGGAGAACCTGCGCTTCGCGCGGCCCGAGGCCACAGACGAGGAGATCCGCCGGGCCGCGCAGATGGTCCACGCGGAGGAGTTCATCCTCCAGCTGCCCAAGGGCTACGACACCCAGGTGGGAGAGGGCGGCGGCAAGCTGTCCACGGGGCAGAAGCAGCTGCTGAGCCTGGCCCGGGTGCTGCTGGCGGACCCGAAGATTTTTGTCCTGGACGAGGCCACCAGCTCCATCGACACGGAGACCGAGGCCCTTATCCAGGACGCCATTCAGACCGTTCTGGCGGGCCGCACCAGCTTTGTGGTAGCTCACCGGCTGAGCACCATCCGCTCCGCCGACCGGATTCTGGTCATCCACAACGGACAGATCCGGGAGAGCGGCACCCACGAGGAGCTGATGGCGCGCAAAGGGGAATACTACAGCCTCTATACCCACCAGTACCGCCGGGAGGCGACCCAGGCGGCCCTGGAGTAGCGAAAACACAAAAAGGGGGCGTGGAATTTGCCGTACCGGCAAATTTCACGCCCCTTTCGGCGTTTAATTGTACGATCCTCAGCAGCCCTTATACAACGGATACCGCTCGGTGAGCTCCGCCACCCGGGTCTTCACCTCCTCCGCAGCCTCCGGGCCCTTGGACACCAGCATGTCGATGCACTGGGCGATGACCTCCATATCCGCCGGCTGGAAGCCCCGGGCGGAGATCGCCGCCGTCCCCAGGCGCACACCGCTGGTGACGTTGGGCGACGCCGGATCGTCGGGGATAGCGTTCTTGTTGCAGGTGATATTGGCCGCGTCCAGGAGCTGTTCGCAGTCCCGGCCGGTGATACCCTTGCTGCGCAGGTCCACCAGCATCAGGTGGTTGTCCGTGCCGCCGGAGACCAGGTGGAAGCCCCGGTTCATCAAGGCCCCGGCCAGGGCCCTGCAGTTGTCCAGAATCAGCTGCTGATAGGCCTTGAAGCCTGGATCCAGCACCTCTTTAAAGGCCACCGCCTTGGCCGCCACCGCGTGCATCAGAGGCCCGCCCTGGACCCCGGGGAACACCGCCCGGTCCAGCTTGTGCTCTCTGGCGAAGTCCTCGTCGGAGAGGATCAGCCCGCCCCGGGGGCCCCGGAGGGTCTTGTGGGTGGTGGAGGTGGTGACGTGGGCGTAGGGAATGGGGCTCATGTGGAGCCCGGCCGCCACCAGTCCGGCGATGTGGGCGATGTCCGCCATGAGATAGGCCCCGCACTTGTCGGCGATCTCCCGGAACCGGCGGTAGTCGATGGCCCGGGGATAGGCGGAGGCCCCGGCGATGATGAGCCTCGGCTTGTGCTCCATGGCCAGCTGCTCCACCTGGTCGTAGTCCAGCCAGCCCTCCCCATTCACCCCGTAGGAGACGATGTTGTAGCACAGGCCGGAGAAGTTCACGGGACTGCCGTGGGACAGGTGGCCCCCGTGGGCCAGCTTCATCCCCAGAACAGTGTCCCCGGGCTTGCAGAGGGCCAGCTCCACGGCGGTGTTGGCCTGGGTGCCGGAGTGGGGCTGGACGTTGACATAGGTGCAGCCGAAGATCTTTTTGGCCCGCTGGATGGCGATGGACTCGATCACGTCCACATGCTCACAGCCGCCGTAGTACCGGTGGCCGGGGTAGCCCTCGGCATATTTATTGGTCAGCGGCGTACCCGCCGCGCTCATGACGGGGACGCTGGCGAAGTTCTCCGAGGCGATGAGTTCAATGTGGGTTTCCTGGCGGTCGATCTCCGCCTGAATGGCGTCGGCCACCTCCGGATCCACCGCGTGGATGACGTCGATAGGGTACATAGACAGGTCCTCTTTTCTTCGTGAAAGTGTTGACATTTTATCACAGAACAGCCCCGCGGGGAAATAGCCATTCCGCCGAATCTTCCCACCCTCTCCCCGCCGGTCCTGTCCAGAATACACAATTGTTTTCCAATCGTGGACATTCAGTGAAAATTTGTCGCCTCCGGCGGGCGGGGAGGGCGACAAAACCTTCTCTTTTCCTCTCGTATATTCTCCCCCAGCCAGGGAAAAATGCTCCTTGTAAACAATGGCAAGGGGGCGAGGGCTTGCAGGGCAAGGTGGAAATCTGCGGGGTAAACACTTCCAAGCTGAAGGTACTGCGCAATGAGGAGACCATGGCGCTGCTGCGGCGGACGAAGGAGGGGGATAAGCAGGCTCGGGAGGAGCTCATCAGCGGGAATCTGCGGCTGGTGCTGTCGGTGATCCAGAAGTTCACCGGCCGGGGAGAAAACGCGGACGACCTGTTTCAGGTGGGCTGCGTGGGGCTCATCAAAGCCATCGACAACTTTGATATCAGCCAGCCAGTGCGGTTTTCCACCTACGGGGTGCCCATGATTGTGGGGGAGATCCGCCGGTATCTCCGGGACAACAGCGCTATCCGAGTGAGCCGGAGCATGCGGGACACGGCCTACAAGGTGATGCAGGCCAGGGAGCGGCTAATGGCCCAGAGCCAGCGGGAGCCCACGGTGGAGCAGCTGGCCAAGGAGCTGGACATCCCTCGGGAGGACGTGGTGTTCGCCATGGAGGCCATCGTGGACCCGGTGAGCCTCTTTGACCCGGTGTACTCCGACGGCGGGGACACGGTGTGCGTCATGGACCAGGTGAAGGACAACAAGAACACGGACGACCGCTGGCTGGAGCGGATCGCCCTCAAGGACGCCCTGGACCGGCTGGGGGAGCGGGAGAAGCACATCCTCGCCCTCCGCTTCTACGAGGGCAAAACCCAGATGGAGGTCTCCGCCGAGGTGGGCATCTCCCAGGCCCAAGTGAGCCGCCTGGAGAAAAACGCGCTCAAAACCATCAAGAAAAATATCTGAGATCAGAAGATGGCCGGGGAGACCCCCGGCCATCCCAGCCTGTCGAAAAAAGGCCTGTCTGGCTTCAAAACCAGACAGGCCACAAAGTTAATGAGGGATAAAATGTACGAGTAGGCAGTGGAGGAGAGAGGAG
>JAAWUC010000142.1 GCA_022804995.1 Oscillospiraceae bacterium | reverse complement strand
GGGGAGCCTTCCGCATAAACACAAGCAAAACGGAGTTTTGTGCAAAAGTTTTCTTTTGATACTTTTCTTTTTTAAAAGAAAAGTATGTATTCCCTTACCATGCCTTGATGTATCCGGGCAGATAATCCAGCGGATTGACCCGGGTGTCGTTCTCGAAAATCTCGTAGTGGAGATGGGGGCCGCTGGAAATGCCAGTAGAGCCGGTAATGCCGATGACCTGTCCCTGGGTGACGGTGGCCCCCTCCTTCACGGACAGGCTGCTCATATGAGCGTAGAGGGTGCGGTTGCCCGGACCGTGGCTGATGACCACGTAGTTGCCATAGGAGCTGGACCGCTCGGCGGTGATCACCACCCCGGCCTTGGTGGCCAGCACGCTGGTGGTATAACCCACACCTCCAATATCCACCCCCTTGTGGTTGGTGGAGGCCCCCTTGATGCCGGTGTTTCGCTGGCCTTGGGGGGAGGTGATGCGCTTGCTCACCGTCTCCGGCCAAATATACCCTCCAGAGGTGGCGCTCCAGTTCATGGCTGCCGCCAGCATCTGCGCCGCCAGCTCCTCCTCCTTCTTCTTGATCTGCTTCTGAATCTCCGCCTCCTCGGCTTCCCTGGCCTTCACCAGCTCCGCCGCGGCTGCCTCATCCGCCTGGATGCGCTTGACCAGGTCGTTGGCCTCCTCCCTCTGCTTGTCCAAGGAGAGCTTCTGGGCCTCCAGCGCGGCCTTTGCCTCCTCGGAGGCGGCAAGCAGCGCCTCCTGCTCCGCCTGCTTGGCCTCAATCTGGGCCCGGATCCCCCGCAGACTGTCCAGCACGCTCTGGTCATAGTTCATAACCTCCTGGACATCGGAGAGACGGCTGAGCAAGTCGGAGAAGTCCGCTGCCTTGAAGAGCACCGACCAGTAGGAGGTGCTCCCCGCCTCCTCCATCACCCGGGCCCGCTCGCAGAACAGTGCGTACTGCTCCGCCTCCTGCTGGCGGTTGACCTCCAGCTCGTAGGCCGTCTGGTCCAGCAGAGCCGCGTAGCCGTTGATTTGGCTCTCCGTGTTGGCAATCTCCCGGACCGTCAGCTCAATCTGCTGGTCCAGCAGGTTCCGCTGGGCGATGGCGTCGGCCTTCTGCCTCTGAATATTCTCCAGCTCCTTCTCCAGCTCCTTCTTCTGACTTTCAATGGCCCGGGCATCCTTCTTGAGTGCGTCAATGTCCCCCTGGGTCACGGCCCCGGCAGTGGAAAGCCCAGGTGCCAGAGCAAAAACCATCAGCAGTGCCAGCAGCAGTGCGCATATCCGTTTCTTCTTCATTGGTTCGGCTCCCTTCTCCTCAGACCTGGAGGAACTTCCGAATGGCGGAGAGACTGCCCCCTACGCCAATGAAGATCCCCGCCAGCACGAAGATCCCCGCCACGTAGAGCCGCATCTCCGCGAAGGGCACCACGTTGATCAGGTTGATAGTGTCATTGCTGGCGACGGACCGGGCCACCGCCTCATAGAGCCCCCACTGGAGAAAGAAGCCAATAAGCGCGGAAAACAACCCCATCAAAAGTCCCTCATACACAAAGGGCCAGCGGATAAACCCGTTAGTAGCCCCCACCATCTTCATAATGGCAATATCATCCCGGCGGTCAAAGGTGGTAAGCTTGATGGTATTTGCTACAATGAACACCGACACCAAAAACAGCACCGCGATAAGCGCCACACAGACGATCCCCGCCACATTGCGGATGGTGATGAACCCGGCGGCCTCATCCTCATAGGCGTTGACCTTTCCGATGTTGGGCACCGCCTCCAGGGCCTCCCTGGTCTGGCGCATGTAGCCGATGTCCTTCAGATCCACGGCGTACCGGTGGCGGAAATTGTCGTCGGGGAGGCCCTGAAAGAGCTCGTCGTCCTCGTACCGGGCCCGGAATGCCTCCGCGGCCTCGGTGTTGGAGATAAAGTGGACGTCCCGCACATTGGGGACCTCCCGCAGCTCCGCCTCCAGGGCCCGGGCCTCCTCCTCGCTGAGGGACTTGTCCACAAAGGCCAGCATCTGGTTCTGAGCCTCCATGTCCTCCAGCATGGCGTTGGCGTTCACCGCCACCAGGGTGAAGGTCCCCATAATCAGCATACAGGCCACCATGATGCCGATGGCGGCAAAGGACATAAACCCGTGGTTGAACATGCTGAAAGCGCCCTCCCGGGCGAAGTAGAAAATATCGTATCTGCTCATTGCGGTCTCCTTCCGTAGTAGCCCTTGCCGTCCCCCACCACGCGGCCCCGCTCCAGCATGACCACCCGCTTGTCAAAGCGGTTGACCAGGTCCTTCTCGTGGGTCACAACCAGCACCGTGGTCCCCAGGGCGTTGATCTTCTCCAAAAGGCTCATGATCTCCAGGGAGCGGGCCGGGTCCAGGTTGCCGGTGGGCTCGTCTGCGATAATCGTGCTGGGGTTGTTGAGCAGCGCCCGGGCGATAGCCACCCGCTGCTGCTCCCCGCCGGAGAGCTCCGAGGGCAGGCGCCGGGCCTTGTTCCCCAGCCCCACCAGCTCCAGGCAGTAGGGGATGCGTTTTTTGATCTCCTTGGGGGTGGAGCCCACCGCCCGCATGGCGAAGACCATGTTGTCATAGACGGTCTTGTGCTCAATGAGGCGGAAATCCTGAAAGATAACGCCGATGGTCCGGCGGAGGTGGGGGATCTGCCACTCCCGGATGTTGCGCAGGGAGAAGCCGTTGACCATTACCCGGCCCTCCGAGGGCTCGATCTCCCCGATCAAAATCTTGATGACCGTGGACTTCCCGCTGCCCGAGGGGCCCACCATGAACACAAACTCCCCATCCTTAATCTCCAAAGAGAGGCCGTTGAGGGCGTGGGTCCCGTTTGGATATTCCTTCACTACGTCGATCAATCGAATCATGTCTCTATTTACCTTCCCAGCCGTTGGGCGGCCCAGTTGTTATTTCCAGACGGCTTGACAAATCAAACCCAGTATCCATGATACATCAAGAGGACGTTTCACGTCAAGGGGGCTGGGCGGATTTTATGTCAATCGTCCCCGGTATTTGGCGGACAGGGCGGAAACACGCCGCTGAAAAAGAGAGATATATTTATCACTTTTCCCTTGACAGCCCGAGATCAATGTGATATATTTATCCTATCGAGAGATAAATATATCACTTTCAAATTCACTCAGGAGGTCTTGTCCCATGAAACAACAGAACAAAAATAGGAAATGGATTTTAGTACTCCTCGGCCTATGCTGCGCGGCCCTGACGGCGGCGGCCTGCTGGTACGATCTGACCTATAACGGCGGGAGGCTCGTCTACCCCCTACATTCCTATGCCTTTAGGCCTACAGATATTCCCATGCTCCTGGCCGTGACGCTGGACGTCCTGTATGCCCTGTACCTGGCGTTCCTGCTGGTCCGGGGCATCCGGAACCAAAAGGAGTATGTGAAAAAGACAGGCCGTACCCGGCGGCTGAGCCCCCAGCTTGGCCTGCTGGGCTTCCTGGGATTTCTGGGCTTCGCCGGCCTCTGGTCCTACGGGACCTGGGGGGATCCGACGCCCTTCGTCTTCTTCGTGTTCTTTGGCTTCTTCGGCTTTTTCTTCGAGGGGAGGATGTCCAACACCCTCATGGACGAGCGCTACAAGGAAAATGCCGCCCGGGCGGAGCTGAAGGCCTACCGGACAGGATTTGCCATCATCATACTCCTCCTGATCCTGGCGGGCCAGCACAGCCACCGCCATGTGGAGTTCATCGCCCCCATCCTGATCTCCGGCATCGCCCTGACGGTGGCGCTGACCATGTTTCTCTCGGAGTACCTGCTCTACCGCTATGACCACGACGACGCAGCTGCCCTGGAGGAGGAGGAATAATGGACGGCTTTACCTGCAACCTGAAGCCCTACCGCCAGGCGAAGGGCCTGACCCAGGGGGAGCTGGCAGAGCTGGTGGGCGTCCGCCGGGAGACCATCATGCGCCTGGAGAAGGCCCAGTACAACCCCTCCCTGAAGCTGGCGGTGGACATCGCCCGGGCCGTAGAGACGCCTCTGGAGGAGCTCTTTGTTTTTGAATAAAAAAATCCCTTTTCGGAATTGTGTATCCATAGAAAGCTGGCTTATAATTATACATTGCAGACATTAGTCGCATATTATATAATCAAGTATATAAATCGGGATTTAGCAGAGGAGTTTATAGTGAAAACTTTGATATTAAATGGCTCTCCAAGA
>JAAWUC010000164.1 GCA_022804995.1 Oscillospiraceae bacterium | reverse complement strand
GTCATCAGGCAGAATTTATCCCGCAGAACACTTTTCAGCTGATATTTTAAGCCCTTCACGCCTTACCCCTCCTTTCCGATTTCCCGACGGAACGCAAGCTGCACCGCCGGAAACAGTAGCGCAATCCCAGCTACAGCACCAGCATAATAGAATGGCGAAATAGCCGTTCCGAAATAGGCGTTTTTCAGCCCCATATAGATATGATAGAACGGATGATAGCCAATCCAATCAAACTTGACCGATGTATTGGCAGACAGGAATACCGGGGTCGCGGCGAAAATGGCGATAACCAGATAAGCCAGCGTAAATTGCCGGAAGTCCTTCAGCAGCAGGGCGCAGAGCAGCCCCACCAGAGCCATCATCAACGATAGAATAGCGGTATGGAGCAGAACAACGGGCAGTACCGCCATTCCGTCCGTAAGCCCCACGTTCAGCAGGGTCAGCAGGACCGCGAAGGCCAGATCGGAGAGCAGGAACACCGCCAGCTTGGACAGGAGGAACAAGTCTTTCCGTACCGGCAGAACGGCGTGGACACGAATGACCCCCATGCTCTTTTCTTTGAACAGTACGGCGGCAATGCCCAAAAATCCCACGGCGGCCAGCTCAAAAAACAGCAGTTCGCAGGTGATTTCTTTCCGGGCCTTCTGCTCCGGCGTATTGGCGCCAAGTACCTCCGGGGGGCGGCTGGCCGAGGGCCGCAGTAAAGACAGGGCGTAGTCCGCCCGGTGGCGGTCAACGTGTTCCGCCCCCTTGTAGAGTATCACCCGCACATCCCCGGTGCTGGCGTCCAGCCCCACGCCGTTGGCGTCGGAGAGCAGGGCGGTATCCATCTCTTCCAGGGAGGAAACCGCCTGCACCAGAGGCGATTTTTCCGTCTGCATCCCGGCAGGGTCGTACAGATACACGTTGTAGGGCTCCATCTGCATGAAGCGGATATAGCCCAGATTCACATAGGCCGTATAGAGTGCCAGGAAGCCGATAGCCATGAGAAAAAACTTCCCTGACGCCAGCATTCGGCAGTCCTTTTTGAACAGGGCAAGGAAACCGTTTCCCATCAGGACAGCCCCCTCCCTGTGTACTGGATGAACATATCCTCCAGGGTTGGCTCCTGGGAGTGGATGCTGACGATTTCGTCATGGGCAAAGGGGATGCCCGCCTCCAGCTCCGGGGCCTCTATGGTTTTCGTTTCCCGCTGTCCCTGATACAGATAGTCGATCACAACCCGGTGGCTGCTGTTTTTCTCTTTCAGATTTTTGGGCGTGTCCAGGGCGACGATGCTTCCGCCCACGATAAACGCCACCCGGTCGCACAGCAGGTCGGCGTCCACCATGTTATGGGTGGTGACAAAGACCGTTGTTCCCTTTTTACGCTCCTGTTCAATAATCTTTCGGAATAACACTGCGCCGGAGGGGTCAAGGCCGCTGGTGGGTTCGTCCAGGAACAGCAGCCGGGGATTGCTCACCAGTGCCCGGGCCATGCTCACCCGCTGGCGCATCCCCTTGGAGTAGGAGGACACCGGCTTTTTCAGGAAGTCCCGCTTGAATTCCAGCGCATCCAGCAGCTCCCCCACATCCCGCCGCTGCTCCCTGGGGTAGAACGAGGCGAAATAGTTCAGATTGTCCACAGCGCTCAGATTGGCGTACAGATAGGGAAACTCAAACAGCACGCCGATTTTCCGGAAAAATTCCTGCCCGTGGGGGTTGGAAATGTCCTGCCCGAACAGGGAGACCTTGCCGCCGTGGCCCTTCAAAATCCCAGTAAGAATTTTTTGGGTGGTGGACTTCCCAGAGCCGTTCGGCCCCAGGAAACCGAAAATCTCTCCGTCCTCCACGGTGAAGTCCAGGCCGTGGAGGGCCTGCTTGTCCTTACCGTAGGAGAATGTCAGGTTTTTGGCCTCAATCACTCGTCGTCACCCCACTTTCTCTGCTGGCGCTTGCTCCACCACTTCATGAACTTGACCTTGAAAGGGATGGAGATAATCAGCACTGCCGCGATCGCCAGCCACCAGTACCATGCTAAACCTAAGAACATAAAAAACCCTCCTTGTTTGTGATAAGGAGAGTTTAGGCAGGCGGTGTGAAATCTGTGTGAGGACGCAGTGAAATCCGTGTGAAATTATTTTGCAATTGGGACAGAGAAATAGAACCGCACTCCGTCCGTTTGGTTTTCCGCGCCGTAGGGAAGATTTTGCATAGACAGGATTTGCGCCACAATAGACAGCCCCAGCCCGGAACCGCTGTACTCTACACGGTTGTCCCGGTAGAATTTTGCCCATATCTTTGATAGCTCGTTTTCTGGAATGGGCCTACCCTGATTGAATACGGAGAAATACAACATCCGATCTTTTGCCGTCACTTCTATCCGCAGGACGCCGCCGGGGGATATATTTTTCTTGGCGTTGACGATCAGGTTGTCCAAAACCTGTTCCATGCGCCGCCGGTCCGTCCGCACGAAAATCTTTTGCTCCGGCAGGTCATATTGCAGTTCAAAATTGGTGTCCGGGGCGTCGATTAGAAGCCGCCCGGCCACCGTTTCCACCAGTTCTACAAAGTCAAATCGGGAAATGTTCAGGCTTGCGGCCCCGCTTTCCAGCGCCGACAAATCCAGCAGGGTCACAATCAGGTCGTTCATACGCTCCGCTTCGGAGACAATGGTTTGGGTGTATTTCTGCTTTTTGGCCTCGTCCGTCTCATCCTGCAATCCCTCGGCGTAGGCCCGGATAATTCCCAGCGGAGTTTTCATTTCGTGGGATAGGCTGTCCACCAACTCCTTGCGATCGGCCAGCAATAGCCGTTCCTTTTCCACATCCCGTTCAAGCTGCGTGTTTGCGTCCTCCAACCGGGCAAGGGCCTGCTGGAGATTTTCGGCCATCGTATTCAGACTGGCGGACAAATCCCCAAATTCATCGGCGGAAGCAATGTCACAGGGGACCGAAAAGTCCAGTCCCGCCATGCGCTTTGCGGAGGCGTTGAGTTTGTCGATTGGTTTTGTGATAAAACGGCCCATAAAACAGTCGATGCCTAAGACCAGCAGCAGGACAAAGCCCAGCCAAAGCAGAAAAGAGGCATCCTCGCTGACAGGCAGGCCGGTAGACAAGATGTAGGAAAAAATCAGCGCCAACCCTGCCAGCTTGGAGAGCATCAAAATCTTTTTCCGCACGGTGCGAAGGGAGAACAGCTCTTTCATACCGCCACCTCGAATTTATAGCCGGAGCGTATTAGTGTGACGATATGCCCGCCTTCACCCCCCAGCTTTTGCCGCAGGGTCTTGATGTGTGTGTCCACGGTTCGGGTTGCCCCCTCAAAGTCATAGCCCCAGACACGGTTTAGAAGCTGCTCCCGGCTGAAAATTTGTCCGGGGTTTGCCATGAAAAAGGCCAGCAGCTCATACTCCTTGTGGGTCAAAGTGATTTCATGTCCGTCCAGACAGACCTTGCGGGCGCTGGGCTGGAGCAGGATTTTTCCGGCGGTGATTACTCCGGCGGAAGCGGGAGAAGATCGGCGCAGGAGGGCGTTCATCTTTGCCAGCAGCACCTTGGGGCTGAATGGCTTTGTCATATAGTCGTCCGCGCCGTAATCATAGCCTTTCAGTTTATCGTCCTCTCCACTTTTGGCGGTCAGCATGATAATGGGCATATCACTCATTTCCCGCGCCATCTTGCAGACGGAGAAGCCGTCCAGATGGGGCATCATCACATCCAGGATCATCAGGTCCATGGGATGGTTTTTCAGTGTGACAAGGGCGTCTATGCCGTCATCAGCGGTAAAGCAGGTGTGCCCGCCTTTCCGCGTATAGTCCGCGATAATGTCCTGCAGGGCCTTTTCATCCTCGACTATCAGAATATTTGCCATAGCGCCTCCTGATCGACAATTTTTCTGTAACCTTCCTCATGATATTTTGCTTCATCGGTCTAATTCTTCCATTCATGTTCCCCATGGAATCAGGCGCTCCATCTGCTCCCCAAAATTCTTTCTTCCTTGTCCGCGCCCGCGGCAGCTCGTCCATCAGGCCCGATGCGCTTATCTGTTTATTCATGTCCCTATTTTACCACATTTTTTCCCCACGCACAATTTGTTTTGTGCGGTGTTGCCTTAAGTACGCTGCCATGAATCTGAAAAATCTGACAATAGGGGTTCTTTGACAGTATGGATGGCCGGGGGTCTCCCCGGCCATCTCAGCCTGTCGAAAAAGTCTGCCACTTGGCAGACATTTTCCTGTAAAGATGATAAAATAGGGAGTAAGAGGTGAGGGAAATGTTGGAGCGAGGGAAAAAT
>JAAWUC010000141.1 GCA_022804995.1 Oscillospiraceae bacterium | reverse complement strand
GGTGGAGTAGGTGGCGCCGCCCAGCAGGGCGTCGGCCTTGCCCATCTTCACCAGCATGGTGCCGAAGTAGTTGCCCTTCTTCAGGGCGGCGCGGCAGTCGTCCTCGCTCATCTTGCCCTTGCGCAGCTCCACCATCTTGGCCACCATCTCGTCCATGCCGGCGTAGGTTTCGGGGTCGATAATCTCTGCCTTGCTGACGTCGAAGCCGTTCTTCGCGGCGGCGGCGTTGACCTCGTCCACATTGCCCACCAGGATGACGTTCATCAGGTCCTCCTTGATGAGCCGGGCGGCGGCCTCCTGGATGCGGGCGTCGGGGCCCTCGGTAAAGACAATGGTGCGGCGGTTGGCCTTCAGATTGTTCAAAAGAGCGGTAAACATGGCTTGCTTCCTCCGTTTTTCGTGATAGGCGGCAGGGGGTGTCCTGGCCTCAGTGATGCCATTATACACCATCCGCTTCGTTTCCTCAATCATTATTTGCAAATTTTCCAAAAAGGCCGCCCTTCTAAGGTGCGGCGTTTGAGCAGGCCGCTGCTGAATTGAGGACCACGCAAAATTTCCTCTTGACATTTCCCATTTACGGTGTTAAAGTATCCCCATAAACCGTTGAGAGAGTGTAAGTACATCTGGCAGGTACTCTTCAGAGAGCCGCGGATTGGTGGGACCGCGGCGGGGATGGCCGGATGGAATGGGCTTTCGAGGGCGGACCGAACGCTTTCGGGCAACTAGGCGAGCCGGAGGGGATCTCCGTTACCAAAGCCGGCGCGTGTTGGCGCGCATGAGTGGGCGTATTTCGCATACGCCAAGCCGGGTGGCACCGCAGAAGTTTTGTATCGCTTCTGTCCCAGCAGTCAATGCTAGGGACAGAGGCGTTTTTCTTTCCCTGGCGCACTTCATAAAAAGGAGAACAAAGCCATGAGCGAGAACAAAATCCCCTACAAAATCTACCTCTCCGAGGACGAGATGCCCAAAACCTGGTACAATCTGCGGGCAGATATGAAGAACAAGCCCGCCCCCCTCCTCAATCCCGGCACGCTCCAGCCCATGACCGCCGCCGAGCTGGAGGGCGTATTCTGCAGAGAGCTGGTCCAGCAGGAGCTGGACGGCGACACCCCCTTCTTTGAGATTCCCCAGGAGATTCGGGACTTCTACAAGATGTACCGCCCCTCCCCCCTGGTCCGGGCCTACTGCCTGGAGGAGAAGCTCCAGACCCCGGCCCACATCTACTACAAGTTTGAGGGCAACAACACCTCCGGCTCCCACAAGCTCAACTCCGCCATCGCCCAGGCCTACTACGCCAAAAAGCAGGGCCTCAAGGGCGTGACCACCGAGACCGGCGCGGGCCAGTGGGGCACGGCTCTGTCCATGGCCTGCGGCTACCTGGGGCTCGACTGCAAGGTCTATATGGTCAAGTGCTCCTATGAGCAGAAGCCCTTCCGCCGTGAGGTCATGAAGGTCTACGGCGCCTCCGTCACCGCCTCCCCCTCCGAGACAACCGAGGTCGGCAAGAAAATCCTCGCCGAGTTCCCCGGCACCACCGGCTCCCTGGGCTGCGCCATCAGCGAGGCCGTGGAGGCCGCCGTCAGCCGCGAGGGCTACCGCTACGTGCTGGGCAGCGTCCTCAACCAGGTGCTGCTGCATCAGTCGATCATCGGCCTGGAGGCCAAGACCGCCCTGGACAAGTACGGCGTGAAGCCCGATATCGTCATCGGCTGCGCCGGCGGCGGCAGCAACCTGGGCGGGCTCATCGCCCCCTTTATGGGCGAGAAGCTCCGGGGCGAGAGGGACTACCGGTTCATCGCCGTGGAGCCCGCCTCCTGCCCCAGCCTTACCCGTGGGGAGTACCGCTACGACTTCTGCGACACCGGCATGGTCTGCCCCCTGGCCAAGATGTACACCCTGGGCAGCGGCTTCATCCCCAGCGCCGACCACGCCGGCGGCCTGCGCTTCCACGGCATGAGCTCCATTCTCAGCCAGCTCTACGCCGACGGGCTCATGGAGGCGGTCAGCGTCAGGCAGACCGACGTGTTTGAGGCGGCGGAGTATTTTGCCCGGGTGGAGGGCATCCTCCCCGCCCCCGAGTCCAGCCACGCCATTCTGGCGGCTATCAACGAGGCCAAGCGGTGCAAGGAAACCGGCGAGGAGAAAACCATCCTCTTCGGCCTCACCGGTACCGGGTATTTTGACCTGGTGGCCTACGAGAAATTCCACAGCGGGGAGATGAAGAACGTCGTCCCCACGGACGAGGACATCGCCAGGAGCCTGGCCCAGCTGCCCAAGGTTGACTGAATCCGGGGAGATATGTAACCCATTTTTTGAAGGGACCCATTGCGGTTTTTCGCAATGGGCCCCTTTGTATTTCCGCCAAAACAGGGAATAACTAGAGCAGGGCTCCACCCCTCCCGCCGGGAGCGCCGGGAAATTCGTCTGTTTCCACAAAACGGGACGAAAAAATTTTTCATTTTGCCTCCGGATATGTCTTGCAAACCGGGCGAATTTGCGGTATAGTGGTATTAGTTAAAATTATGTCAATTTATCAGGAGGAATTGCTATGGACCACCTGGGCCACGACCACGAGCACACCCACGACCACCCCCATGTCCACTCCGATATGCCCAAAGATCAGGTTGTCGCCGTGCTCCAGTACATGCTGGACCACAACGTCCACCACGCCGGAGAGCTCAGCGACATGGCGGACCAGCTCACCGGGGAGGCGCGCCACCAGCTGCTCCACGCGGTGGAGTCTTTCGACCAGGCCAACGGCTATCTGTCCGCCGCCCTGGAGGAGCTCAGAAAGTAACAAAACCCCAGCCAAAGGAGGAAATCCCCAATGTGCCTTTCCACCATCTACCGGAATGAGAAGCAGGACAGCAACATCCTCTGCAAGTTCGTCTCCACCATCACTGCCGACGGCGACAAGCTGATCTTTGAGGACGTGATGGGGGAGAAGACCACCATCACCGGCCGTCTGGTTCAGGCGGATCTCACCGCCGGCACCGTCATCGTGGCGGCAGACTGAGAGGGCCGGACCATGCGGGACTATGAACTGTGCTGCGAGATTTTCAATCAGTGCAGCAACAACCAGATGCGGGACGTGGATTTTCAGGAGGTGTCGGTGGAGGATACCGACGCCTACATCCGCGCTCTGGAGCCCCGGGCGGAGATTGAGCGGGAGGACCTGGCGGACGGCGCGGTGGTCTACCACACCAACACCGCCGGCCTGCTCAAACGGTACAGCTTTACACCGATCTGAGAAAGGAGCCCGGCTATTATGGGCATGACTGACCTGCGGTTCAAAAGCTACCTGAAGCAGCTGGTTCGCGCCATAGAGACGGCCGAAAGCCAGGACACCAAGGAGGCGATCCTCCTGGAGCTGGCGAAGCTGAAAAAGGATTTGGAAGAGGATATCAAGAGTTAAGTACCCCCTGCGGCGGCGCCGCTGAATAAAACATACTAATGGAGGACAATTGACATGAGCGTAGCGGATATTTTCGAGAAGAGATCGGCCTTTTCCTTCGAGGTCTTTCCCCCCAAGACAGACGTGGGCATGGAGAAGCTGTGCGGCGCCGGCGGCGTGCTGGAGCAGCTGTACACCCTGAACCCGGACTACATCTCCTGCACCTACGGCGCGGGCGGTACCAATGTGGGCAAGAATCTGGAGGTTCTCGACAAGATCCAGAAGGACGGCAAGTGTGTGCCCGTCACCCACTTCACCTGCATCGGCAACACCCGTGAGGGCATCAAGGAGCAGCTGGAGAACTACCTGTCCCACGGCATCAACCACATGCTGGCCCTGCGGGGCGACCTGCCCTTTGGCTGGACCGGCACCGGCGGCGATCTGCACTACGCCACCGAGCTTGTCAAGTTCGTGCGGTCGGAGTTCGGCGATAAGTTCACCATCGCCGTGGCCGGCTCCCCTGAGGGCCATATCGCCTGCCGCAGCCTGGAGGCGGATATCGGCTTTCTCAAGCAGAAGCAGGATGAGGGCGCGGACTATATCATGACCCAGCTGTGCTGGGATATGGACCAGTTCCGCTACTGGCTGGACGCCATCCGCGCCGCCGGCATCACCATGCCCGTGGACGTGGGCATCATGCCCATCCTGGACCAGGCCGCCACCATCAACATGGCCCTCAGCCGCAACGGCTGCGTCATGCCCCGGGCCCTGTGCGAGATCATCTCCAAGAACTGGATCTTCCCCAACCCCTTCGACAAGGAGCCCTTCGACGCCGACGTGGCCGGCAAGAAGGCCAGCTTCAAGGAGGCCGGCATCGAGTACACCATCAAGCAGATCGACGAGTACCGCGCCTGCGGCATCGACGGCATCCACCTGTACGCC
>JAAWUC010000006.1 GCA_022804995.1 Oscillospiraceae bacterium | reverse complement strand
TCCTCCACTGCCTACTCGTACATTTTATCCCTCATTAACTTTGTGGCCTGTCTGGTTTTGAAGCCAGACAGGCCTTTTTTCGACAGGCTGAGGCCGCCATCCCCCATAAGGGATGGCGGCCTCCTTTTGCACTGCAAAGCGTGCGGCAGGCACAGGGCTAAATTTCGTACCAGCGGATCTCGTTGGCCGCCAAATCCAGACGGAAGCTGGACCCGTCGCCCCGGAAGACCGTGGTGGACTGGGGCTCGTAGGTGTTGTTGACCACGCAGTATTTCCCGCTCTCCACATAGGCGTGGACATCCACGCGGTAGTTGGAGGACAGCCAGCGGTTCAGCTGCTCCTCCCCATGGGCGCTCCACAGCACGGCCCGGTGGAGCAGGCGGCTGTTGGCGAAGCTGTAAGGCAGGCCGGAGAGATACACCGCCCGTCCCGCGCCGAACTCGTTTACCGCCATCTGGACCTCCCGGTCCCGCTGGACCAGCACCTGGGCGCCCTCCAGGGCGTACATGCTCTTCTTCCCCTCGCCGAAGTCCACGGGGCCCTCGCAGTCCGCCAGAATGAAGTGGTCCGGGTGCTCCTCCCAGTTGTACTTGTCGTAACCCAGGGTGAAGCCGGTCTCCTTCTCCACCCCCAGCACGCCGGCCAGCTGGAGGTACCGGCCCTGGTACTGGTGGCCGGAGGGCTCCCCTACGCCGATGAAGCCGCCGCCGTTCCAGACGAAGCGCTTCACCGCCGCGGAGATATCCGGGGCCTCCCAAACCGCGCCGCCGGTGTGGGCCGTGTCGCCGTCGCCCACGTTGATGAGCACATCCACGCCCTCCAGAACCTTGGGGTCCGCCTTCAGGTCGTCGAAGCTGAGGAACTTTACGTCAAAGGGCGCTCCCGACAGGGCCTCCATGACCCCGGCGTAGGAGTAGTTCTGCTTCTGGTACAGGGCGTGGTGGACCATGTGGCAGCCCCAGGACCGGGCCCGGCCCCAGCTGTTGAGCACCGCCACGGTCTTCACGCAGTAGGGCTTTGCCCCGCCGATATTGGCGTACAGCTCCCGGAACTCCCGGCACACGCTCTCCACGTAATCGATAAACGCCGGGAATTGGCAGGCCAGCTTCAGATAGCCCCCGTAGCCGATGCGGTCGATGGGCTTGCGGAGGATGGCCCGCCGGGCCGTGACCCAGTTCTCCTTGGCCTCCCGGACGGGGTCGCCCCCCTCGTGGAAGGTGTCCGGGAAGAAGTAGGGCAAAAACCGGCCCTCCGTGTACTTTACGCCGGGGATATCGGAGATGAGCCGCAGGGTGGAGCCGTTGCCCACGCTGCCCACCACCGCGTCCAGGCCGATGGACTTGAACTCGTCCATATAGGGCTCGGTGCCGATGAAGTGGTCCCCCAGGAACATCATGGCCTCCTTGCCCAGCTCGTGGGTGATGTCCACCATCTCTTTCGCCAGCTTGGCCACCTCCCGGCGCTGGAAGGCCATGAAGTCCTTGAACTCCTTGGAGGGCACCCGGTACTGGTTGTTGTAGTAGCCCTGGTCGATGATGAACTCGGGGCGGAACCGGTAGCCAGCCTCTTTTTCAAACTGCTCCAGGATATAGGGGGAGACGCTGGCGGAGTAGCCGTACCAGTCCACGTACTTCTCTCGCTTGAGCTCGTCGAAGACCAGGGTGAACTGGTGGAAGAAGGTGGTGTAGCGGATCACGTCCACATAGGGGTGGTCCGCGATGAACCTCCGCAGCCGCTCCATGGTGAACCTGCGGGTCTTGGGCTGGCGGACATCGAAGGTGATCTGGTGCTCGAAGTCCTTCCAGCCATTTGTAACAGCGTTGTACATGTGGACCGGGTCCCAGATGAGGTAGGCCAGGAAGCTGACCGTGTAGTCGTGGAAGGCATCCGGGGCCTCGATCACCACGCAGCCGGCCTCCCCGTCATAGCGCCAGGCATCGGGGGAGAGGGGCTCGCCGGCGGTGCGGTCCATGACCTCCCACCAGCGCTTGATGTCGTCCCGGGTATTGACCTCCAGCAGCTCCCTGCTGACACCCCGCATCAGGGGGATGGACAGAGGCCCCTCCCCGGCGGTGTGGAAGGCGGTCTGAATGTAGCACTGCTGGACCTCGTCGGGGTTGGCTTTCGCCCAGGCGTTGTCCTTCCGGGTGGTGTAGTAGGTGGAGTAGACCTTGGCGTCCACCGCCTTGAGCTCCTCCGGGTAGTCGGTGCCGTCGCAGTCCCGGATGGCGTCAGCGCCCCAGCGCTCCAGAAGCGCCAGCGTCTCGGGCACTACATCCACGTCTGTGGGGATAGTTACCCGGCCTTTCATTTCTTTTTCCATAGTCGTTTTTCCCTTTCAGCGCTTTTTGGGGTCCTCGAAGGGCTTGTTGTACAGCGCCAGCGTGATAAGCACCAGCACGACGCCCGCCAGCATGAGTCCCAGGCCCTTCATCTGTCCGGTCATTTTCCAGCCGAATACCAGCAGGAACATCCCCAGAACGAAGGTGATGAGCATCAAAATCATCCGCAGGGCGGTGTGTTCTTTCCAAAATTGCATAATCTCACCTTAACCTTTCAGTCCGCCCACGGTCATGCCCTGGGTCAGCTTCTTCTGCACGCACATGTAGAGGATCAGGGTGGGCAGCATCACCAGCACCAGCCCGGCGTAGAGAACGCCGTACTGGGCGGCGGACTGCTGGGCCTGCATCAGGTTCAGCAGTCCCACCGGCAGGGTCCTCTGCCCCGTGGCGCTGCTCATGAGGGTCATGGAGATGATGTACTCGTTCCAGAAGGAGAGAAAATTGAAGAGGATGATGGTGATGATGGACGGCTGGGCCATGGGGAAGATAATGCGCACCATGGTGGAGCCGTAACCCGCGCCGTCGATGTAGGCCGCCTCCTCAAAGTCGTGGGGCAGAGTGGCGAAGTAGCCGGAGAGGAGATAGATGGTGAAAGGCAGGGCCGTGGAGGCGTAGACCACCGCCAGCACGAAGATGTTGTTGAGGAGGAAGCCGCTGCCCACCATCTGCTTGAGCCACACGTCCCCGTCCTTGAGCATGAGGAAAATGGGGACGACGATATAGTTGACGTTGATGAAGAGCCCCGCCATGAAGCAGACGTTCAGCAGCTTCCGCCCGGTGAAGCGGAACCGGGACAGGCAGTAGGCCGCCGGCAGGGCGATCACCAGCAGCAGCGCCAGGCTCAGGGCCGTGACGATGACGGAGTTGAGCATATAGCTGCCCATGCTGGCGGCGTTCCAGGCGTCCACGAAGTTTTGCCAGTAGAACCCGGCGGGCAGGGCCCAGGGGTTGCCGTAGAATTCGCTGTTCTGCTTAATGGAGGCCAGAAACACCCAGGCCACGGGGACAATGATCAGCACCGCCAGGGTGATGAGGGCCACATAGATAAACGCCTTAAAGACGGGCTCGCCGGAGCCTTTTTTCACGGTTTTGTTCATAACGGCGCCTCCTTACATTTCCAGCACATCCCGCTGTGTGGCCTTGTTGACCGCCGCCGACAGCAGGAAGGAGAAGAGGAAAATCACCACGCCGGCGGCCATGGCATAGCCGTAGAGGCCGGCGTCCTTCTGGTTGTACATAAAGCTCAGGCCCACGTCGGCCATGCCCTTGGCCACCATGGCCTTGACAAACAGGAAAGCCATGTTGATGGTGGAGATAATGAAGAAGGTCAGGGTGGTGCGGATATTGGTCCAGATGAGAGGCAGGGTGATCTGGAAGAACTGGGCAATCCGCCCCGCGCCGTCCAGACTGGCGGACTCGTAGAGATCCGCCGGCACTGCGGCCATGGAGGCCATGTACATAACCATGTAGTAGCCGATGGCCTGCCAGACCATAGCGATGATGATGGAGACAATGACCATTTTCTGGTCCTTCCAGAGGATTATCACGTCATGGCCGGAGATAAAGGACAGGATGGAGTTGAGCATCCCGTTTTCCGGCTTGTAGATGGCGGAGAAGATACCGGCGATAACCACCACGGAGAGAATGTTGGGGATGTAGAAGATCACCCGGAAAAAGTTCTGTCCCTTGATCTTCTCCCGGGTGAGGATCCCGGCGAATAGCAGGGCGAAGAAGAAGGTCACAATCGTGACGATGACGATGAGCAGAATGGTGTTCTGCATGGCGGAGATGAATTTGGCGTCCTGGAAGAGGACCTTGAAGTTGTTCAGGCCCACGAAGGTCTCCGTGGGGGAGTAGGCTCCCCGCTCGAAGAGGGACATGCGGAATACATTGAGCGTGGGCAGCACCATAAAGATGAAAAACAGAATGGTGGCCGGGGCTACGCACAAGGCGATGAAGATACTGCGATCTTTGCTGCGGCGCATGAAATCTCTCCCTTCTCTCTCGGTTTTCCGGCAAAAAAGCGGGCGGCGGTGAGCAAACGCCCACCGCCGCCTGCCGCACGGTTATGTGATGTCTTCGATATGGATCAGCCCATAAGATTGGCGCGCATCTGATCGCTGGCCTCCTTCACGCCGGCGATCCAGTCCTCCTTGGTGAGGGAGCCGTTGACCAGGCCATTGAAGGGATCCTGGAACTCCTCGCGGACGGAGCCCAGACCGGCCACCGCGTTGTAGGCTGCGAAGCCGCCCATGGCCGCCTCCGCGCCGTTGTCGTAGATGGCGTAGAACATCTTGTTGTCGCCCTCCAGGTTGCCGGTCAGGCCGGGCACAGGCTGGATAGCGTTGCCCTTGGCGAAGATGGCGCAGGCCGCATCAGAGTACAGGAAAGCCACGAACTGCTTGGCGGCGTCCATGTTGGGAGCCTGAGCGGGGATCCATGCCTGCTCCAGCCAGCAGTAGCTGACGCCGGCGCCGCCGGCCTTGGCCGCGGGCAGGGCGGTCATGCCCCACTTGAAGTTGTCAGCCCGGGGAGCCTCGGCCATCTCGCCAACCACCCAGGTGCCGTTGGGCATGAACAGGGCCTTGTTGTCCAGCACCAGCTGCTGGTTCTGGGTGAAGTCCTGATCGTTGGCTTGCGCGGGGGTGATGGGGTTGGTGTAGGAGGCCAGCTTGGCGGTAATGTCAAAGAAGGTCTGGGCCTCGGGAGTGTCCCAGATGCCCTCCTCGTAGCGCAGGGCCTTGTTGTAGAAGTCCACGCCGCCGGCGGAGTAGAGCATGGAGGGGATGAAGGTGTCAAAATAACCGGTGGTGGGGTAAGTAAAGAGATACATCTCGGGGTCCTCGGCGTGGGCCTTGTCGCCCAGCTCCCACATCTCGTCCCAGGTGGTGGGCACGCTCCAGCCCTTCTCCTCGAAGAGACCGGCGTTGTAGAACAGGCCGCAGGGGCTGTAGAACATGGGGGCCAGATAGGTCTTGCCGTCGCCGTAGGGGTTGGTGACGGAGGTGTCGGTGAAGCCGCCGACAATCTTGTCGCCCACCTTGGCGCTCTCGCCGGGGATGGTCATGCTCAGCACGTCGGTGAGATCGGCGATGTTGCGGTCCTTGATGAACTGCTCGGTCAGGCCCTTCTCACGGCCGGTGGCCAGGTGGATGACGTCGGGGAAGTCGCCGCCCTGCATGGAGGGCCCGATGACATCCTCCAAATTCTTGTCGCAGATGAGGTTCACCTCGATGCCGGTCTCTGTGGTGAAGGCGTTGCAGACCTCCTGCCACATGCCGGGGTATGCCTCCTCATAGCCGGAGGCCAGAGCCGCCACGGTGATGGGGCCGGCGGCGGGGGCAGCGGGCTCGGCAGGCTCGGCGGGTTTGTCGGTATCAGTGGGGGTCTGGGTGTCGCCGCCCTGTTGGGGCGGGGGATCCTGGGCGGGCTGATCACTGTTCCCGCCGCCGCAGCCGGCCAGCAGGGAGAGAGACAGAACCAGCGCCAGGAGCAGGCTGAGTGTTCTCTTCATTTTCATGTTCAAATCCTCCTATAAAATGTGGGGCTTCGCGTCCGGCCCTTTCGGGCCCTTATGTATATCAGTATATACCCTTCGGCAGGGAAATCAACTCTATTATTGCGCATTTATTTAGATATCTTGCTTCTTTATATTTTGGCGAATTTATCAGAATCCGGTCTTACCGCCGGGGGATAATTCGTGAATCCATCCCGCGGCCGGGAGCCCTGCCGGAAAATTTTTCTTGAAATCAACAAAACAGCCGCCAACTGCCCCCGGATAGTTGCGCTATGCGGCGAAGTGGTGTATAATATGTCACAAAAAGGAATATTTATATTTTTCGTGAAATTGCGCAGAGGGAGGGCCATGCCATGAGCAGCTATCAGCACAGCTTTTCAAAAAAAGCGCCCCCGGATCCGGGCCGCCGGGTCCTGCGGCTCAGCTACATCTCCCAGACCCAGTTTTCCGAGGAGTGGAACTCCAAGCTACACACCCACAACTGCGCGGAGATCTTCTTCATCACCGACGGCCACGGCCGCTTCCGCACTCGCCGCGAGGACATCCCCGTGGCAATCCACGACGTGATCATCGTCAACGCCAACGTGCCCCACACAGAGCTCAGCCAGCTGGACAGCCCCCTGACCTATATCGTGCTGGGGGTGGAGGGGCTGGAGGCCATTGCCGGGGTGGACGGCTACACCATGCTCCACCTCCTCCACGGCTGGAAGGAGCTCATGCTCTGCCTGAAGCTGATGCTTCAGGAGTCCTGCGAGGCGCTGCCGGGCTATGAGGAGATCTGCCGCAGCCTGCTGGATGTGATCCTGGTCCGCCTGGAGCGGCAGCGGGATCTGTCCTTCTCCGATGAATCCGCCGGGCCCCGGTCCAGCCGGGAGTTTGAGCTGGTCCGGCGGTATATCGACAACCACTTCAAGGAGAACCTGACCCTGGACCAGCTGGCGCAGCTGGCCCACCTGAACAAGTACTACCTGGCCCACACCTTCCGGGCAGAGTTCGGCACCTCCCCCATCAACTATCTCATCTCCCGGCGTGTGGAGGAGAGCCGCTTTCTCCTGCGGGAGACGGACCACACCCTCTCGCTGATCGCGCAGATGCTAGGGTTCTCCTCCCTGAGCTACTTCTCCCAGTGCTTCCGCCGGGTGGAGGGGATCAGCCCCATGGAGTACCGGAAGCGGAACCGGTAGGGCGCGGCCCACTTCCCGGCGGTTTCCGGCGCTTTTTATCGGAAGGACGGCCGAAAATGCGGCCAACAAACCGCTTGCAATTTCCGGGAACCTCTGGTATGATAATCTGCGTATGAATTTCGCCGGCGGAGCCGGACAACATAGGAGAGAGTGATACAATTTGAAGTACGAGTTCGCTGCGATTGAGCCCAAGTGGCAGAAGCGCTGGGAGGAGGCCAAGGCCTTCGCCGCCGGGGACAACAGCGCCAAGCCCAAGTTCTATGGTCTGGTGGAGTTCCCCTATCCCTCCGGCCAGGGCCTCCACGTGGGCCACCCCCGGCCCTATACCGCCATGGATATCGTCACCCGCAAAAAGCGGATGGACGGGTACAACGTGCTGTTTCCCATCGGGTTCGACGCCTTCGGCCTGCCCACGGAGAACTACGCCATCAAAAACCACATCCACCCCGCCAAGGTGACGAGGGACAATATCGCCAACTTCACCAGCCAGCTGAAAATGCTGGGCTTCGGCTTCGACTGGGACCGGGTGGTGGACACCACGGATCCCAGCTATTATAAGTGGACCCAGTGGATCTTCCTCCAGCTCTACAAAAAGGGCCTGGCCTACAAGGCCACCATGCCGGTGAACTGGTGCACCTCCTGCAAGTGCGTGCTGGCCAACGAGGAGGTGGTGGAGGGTGTGTGCGAGCGCTGCGGCAGCGCCGTCATCCGCAAGGAGAAATCCCAGTGGATGCTGCGCATCACCCAGTACGCCCAGCGGCTCATCGACGATCTGGACGAGCTGGACTTCATCGAGAGGGTGAAGACCCAGCAGAAGAACTGGATTGGCCGGAGTACCGGCGCGGAGGTTGTCTTCAAGGCCACCACCGGTGACGACATCATCGTTTTCACCACCCGGCCCGATACCCTCTTCGGCGCCACCTATATGGTCCTCTCCCCGGAGCACGAGCTCATCAAAAAGTGGACGCCCCTGCTGAAAAACGCCGGCGAGGTCCAGGACTACCAGCGCGCCGCCGCCTCCAAGAGCGATCTGGAGCGGACGGAGCTGAACAAGGAGAAGACCGGCGTGTGCCTGGACGGGGTGCGGGGCGTGAACCCGGTGAACGGCCGGGAAATCCCCATCTTTATCTCCGACTACGTGCTGTCCACCTACGGCACCGGGGCCATTATGGCAGTCCCCGCCCATGACGACCGGGACTGGGCTTTTGCCAAAAAGTTCGGCTGTGAGATTGTCGAGGTGGTCTCCGGCGGCGAGGATGTGCAGGAGGCTCCCTTTACTGCCAAGGACGAGACCGGTATTCTGGTCAACTCCGAATTTTTGAATGGCCTCACCGTCAAGGACGCCATCCCCGTCATCACCAAATGGCTGGAGGAGAAGGGCATCGGTACGGCCAAGGTCAACTACAAGCTCCGCGATTGGGTCTTCTCCCGTCAGCGCTACTGGGGCGAGCCTATCCCCATGGTCTTTTGTGAGAAGTGCGGCTGGCAGCCCCTTCCAGAGGACCAGCTCCCCCTGCTCCTGCCGGACGTGGAGAGCTATGAGCCCACCGACGACGGCGAGAGCCCCCTCAGCAAGATGACGGATTGGGTGAATACCGCCTGCCCCTGCTGCGGCGGTCCGGCCAAGCGGGAGACGGACACCATGCCCCAGTGGGCCGGGTCCAGCTGGTACTTCCTGCGCTATATGGACCCCCACAACGACAAGGCTCTGGCGTCCAAGGAGGCCCTGGACTACTGGTCCCCCATCGACTGGTACAACGGCGGCATGGAGCACACCACCCTGCACCTGCTCTACAGCCGGTTCTGGCACAAGTTCCTCTATGACCTGGGCGTGGTCCCCACCAAGGAGCCCTATCAGAAGCGCACCAGCCACGGCATGATTCTGGGCGAGGGCGGGGAGAAGATGTCCAAGAGCCGGGGCAACGTGGTCAACCCTGATGATGTGGTGAAGGCTTACGGCGCGGACACCCTGCGGCTGTATATCATGTTCATCGGCGACTTTGAGAAGGCCGCCGCCTGGTCTGACAACGCCGTGAAGGGCTGCAAGCGCTTTTTGGACCGGGTGTGGAACCTCTCCGAGAGCTGCGGTGACAGTCCGGACTACACCCCCGCCAACGAGTCCTCTATCCACAAGACCATCAAGAAGGTGGCCGACGATATTGAGGCTATGAAGTTCAACACCGCTATCGCCGCTATGATGGCCCTGGTCAACGACTTCTACGCCAACGGCTGCTCCAGGGGCGATATGAGGACCCTGCTGCTGTTGCTGAGCCCCTTCGCCCCCCATATGTGCGAGGAGCTGTGGGAGAGCATGGGCTTCGCCGGGGAGGCGGGACGGATGATCTGCCAGATGGCGTGGCCGGCCTACGACGAGAGCAAGACCATCGCCTCCGCGGTGGAGATGGCCGTCCAGGTCCAGGGCAAGCTGCGGGGCGCCGTCAGCGTACCCGTGGACAGCGAGGAGAGCGCCGTGGTGGAGGCCGCCAAGGCCGTGGAGAAGGTGGCCCGGGCCCTGGAGGGCATGGAGATTGTGAAGGTCATCCATGTGAAGAACAAGCTGGTCAACCTGATCGTCAAGCCCAAAAAATAGGACCTTTTGAAAAATCTGCCGGTTTCCCGAAAATTTGCGGGATTGACCCTTGACAAGAGGGGGCGGAGCGGGTATAATCTTACCGTTAAGCCATAGGATTGGCCCTACAGAGCGCCCAGGATTGAGCCGGGCGCATCGGAGGGAGGGAAAATAGATGTCTGAAGTTCATGTCAAGGAAAACGAGTCTCTGGACAGCGCTCTCAAGCGCTTTAAGCGCAGCTGTGCCAAGGCCGGCGTCCTGGCGGAGGTCCGGCGCAGGGAGCACTATGAGAGCCCCAGCGTCAAGCGCCGGAAGAAGTCTGAGGCCGCTCGGAAAAACCGGAATAAGCGGTATTATTAAGAAAAGGGTGGTCTCCATATAGGGGACCACCTTTTTTGGACTTTATAAATGTTTGGGCAGATGCTGAAAAATATTTGATACAGGAGATTGTTATGAAACAATATAAAACTGTTAAGCCGTATACAGGGCCTTCCGCTATTTTAAAAAATTTCAGCCCAGAGGAACAGGTATGCGAAATGTCGGAATCGGAACATGGATTTTTATGCGGGCTGCTTCGGGATCGCCGGCCAAGGAAAATCGTAGAGGTCGGCGTGGCGGAGGGTGGAACGACGGCGGTTATTTTGGAATGCGCCCGTGAACTGAATTTGGATTGTACCGTGTATTCGGTGGATGTGGCTGAAAAGCTTTACTACGACCCGTTAAAGGACGTAGGCTTTGTCCTGAAGAAAATGGGTAAAAATGGAAACGATGGGGGGTGTGATAACCACCGCTTGCTTTTAGGAAAGTTCCTGCCGGAGAGGCTGGATGAAATTGGAGATGGCATAGATTTTCTGATTTTGGATACCGTGCATGTACTTCCGGGAGAGATATTGGACTTTATTGCCGCGTTCCCCTATCTGGCTCATGACGCGGTAGTGGTCCTGCATGATACCTGCCTGCATTATGCCCCTAACATGAACGGGAATGAAGTTGCTACAAGCGTGCTGCTGCAATCTGTCGTTGCGGATAAATTTTTGAATATTCAGGACAGATATCCCAACATAGCGGCGTTTCAAATTAACCAGGATTCGTACACGTATCTCACCAATATGTTTTCCGCGCTGATTCTCCCGTGGGCCTATCTTCCGGAGGATCGGGAGCTTGCGCTCTATGAGGCTGCGATTCAAAAACATTACAATGCCCAGTGCTTAAGGCTGTTCCAGCAGGCTGTGGCAACGGCAAAGGGGAGAGAAAAATTTCTTTGGTGCTGGAATGGGTTCCAGCATGTGCTGCTCTATGGGAAAGGAAAGCGGGGGCATGCGTTCCTTCAATCCTGCAGCGACGACGGAATAAAAATTGACGGATTTGTTGTATCCGATGGGCATGCGGCGGAAAAAATATATGAAGGGCTCCCGGTATATGCCTATTCACAAATTCCTTTCCAGCCGGAGGAGACCTTGATTATTCAGACTGCGGCTTCCTTGGAGATTACGGAGCGGCTGAAAAATTCCAGCTGGCGATGGGTGGATATCCCTGATGCTTTTTGGTGGAAGTATTTCCAGATATAATAAACTGCTTGCAGCATATAAAGCAGGAGAGGGACGGCGGCTGGTGTTTATTAGCCGCCGTCCCTTTTCCGTGGGAACAACTGAGGCAGAAGGTCCTCCACCTCCGGAAACTGGAGCAGGCCGAAGGGGATCCCCAGCTCCTGCCCCGCGCGGATCTTCCGGGAGAGGGTGCCCGCGTCGTCGAAGAGGACGAAGTGCCCCGCCCCGTTCTCTGTGTAGGTAAAATATTTGGCGCACAGATCCCCGGAGTAGAACAACGAGGGCTCCCGCTTCTCCAGCAGCCCCTCCAGCTCCGGGCCCGTCAGGGGCCTCCCCTCCCCGGAGGGGCAGGGGAGGGGGAAGTCCATCCGCAGCCGCTGGAGATCCAGGGCCAGTCGATCCCCGCCATAGACTGCTGCCGCCTCCTCCAGCCGCTGGCGGAGGGTCCCGCCGGAGAGGGCTGTGGAGATCAGCACCCGGGCTGTGGGCGCCAGCCGCCCGTAGGGCTCGGGGACCAGAAGCTGCCGCCGGTTCCGGGCCAGAACCTCCCCCAGGCGGCAGAGAAAGGCGGTCCGCGCGTCGCTGACCGGCCCCTCGAAGTCGGCGATCACCCCGGTATACCCCCGGTTTCCGCACTCCCGCCACACCTCCCGGCACAGCTGTACCGGATCCCGGAGGGCGTGCTCCCCCTCATCCCCCAGGACCATCAGCCCGCCCCGGGTGGCGGCCAGCAGGCTGTGGCGGGTCAACCGGCCGTCCTCCCCCACACGGTAGGCCACGTGGGCGGGGCGGTCGGTGTAGGACAGAGCCTGCCGCAGGCGGTCCGGCGTAACGGCTAAATAAATCTGCAAGGCGCGTTCCCCCCTTGTGAAATTCTGAAAAGGGTGCTATACTGGATACCGCTGTAAAATTTATGCGGACGGGAGGGCTGCTATGCCATTTTCCTTGGTGCCGGACCGGGTGCTGGACCGGTATACGGATGTGACCGCCTCCATGCTTCAGACGCTGGGGGTTCGCCTGCTGCTGTGCGATCTGGATTACACCCTGGCCCCCCGGTCGGTGAGGGAGCCGGACCGGACGCTGACGGATTGGCTGTCCGGACTGGAGGCGGCGGGTATCGAGGTGGTCATTCTCTCCAACAACCGCTCCTCCCGGCGGGTGGAGACCTTCTGCTCCCGGCTGGGCATCCGGTACGTGGGCCGCGCCGGGAAGCCCTCCTCCCGTGGCTACCGGGAGGCCATGGCCCTGGCCGGCGCCCCGCCGGGGGAGACCGCCATGCTGGGGGATAAGCTCCTCACCGATGTGCTGGGGGCCCGGCGCAGCGGGGTGCGGGCCCTGATGGTGGAGCCCCTGGGGGGGGCCGTGGGGAGCTGGAACCGGTTTTTGCACCTGCTTCAGGAGCCCTTCAAACAAATTTCAAAAAGGAGATACAGAAATTATGAGCAGATTTGAGAAGATCGCGGCCAAGCTGCCGGAGTACGGGATTGACGCCGTGCTGGTGACGGGAGCCGCCAACCGGCTGTACGCCACCGGCTTTCCCTCCAGCGCCGGAGCGGCCCTGGTGACGGGGAAGGGCAGCTGGTTTGTCACCGACTGCCGCTATATTGAGGCCGCGCGGAAGCGGATCACCGGGGCGGAGATCATCGAGTGCACCGCCGAACGGTCCACCAGGAAGATCCTGGCCGGGATTGTCAAGGAGAAGGGCCTGAAAAAGGTGGGCTTTGAGGAGCGGTATATGACCGTGGAGGAGTACCGCCTGTGGGAGAAGGAGCTGGACTGTGAGCTGGCGGACGCCAACAAGCTGCTCATGGAGCTGCGCTCGGCCAAGGAGCAGGGGGAGATCGACTGCCTCATCGGGGCCCAGCGCATTGCGGAAAAGGCCCTGACGGAGACCCTGGACTTCATCAAGGCCGGGCGGACGGAGCAGGAGATCTCCGCCTACCTCCAGTACCGGATGCTCTGCGGCGGAGCGGAGAAGATGAGCTTCGAGCCCATCGTGGTCAGCGGCCCCAACGGCAGTATGCCCCACGGCGTGCCCTCGGCCAAGCCCGTGGCGGAGGGAGAGTTCATCACCATCGACTTCGGCTGTGTCTGGGGCGGCTACTGCTCGGACACCACCCGGACGGTGGCGGTGGGCCATGTGACGGAGGAGATGAACAAGGTCTACCACACGGTGCTCCAGGCCCAGCTGGCGGGCATCGCCGTGGCGAAGGCCGGGGCCGCCGGCAAGGCAGTCCATGAGGCCGCGGCCAAGGTCATCGGCGGCGCGGGCTACGGAGAGTATTTCGGCCACGGCTTCGGCCACGGCGTGGGCGTGGAGATCCACGAGGAGCCGACGGCCAGCGAGCGGAACGCCAAGCCCCTGCCCGAGGGGGCGGTGATCTCGGCGGAGCCGGGGATCTATATCCCGGGCCGCTTCGGCGTGCGCATTGAGGACGTTCTGGTCATCACCCGGGACGGCAATATCGATATCACCGAGGCCCCCAAGGAGCTGATCATCCTGTAAGGCCCGGGGCCCGCTGAAAAGCTGTTTTTGAAGGAGTGTTGTGTATGCGGAGGGAGTCCGCGCCGGAGGAGCGGGTGCTGGAGCTGCTCTCGCGGCGGCTGGAGGGGGCCCGGCTGGAGAGTGCCGCGCTGGTTTTGGAGGACGGGCGGCTGCGGGTAAGCGCTGCCCTGCCCCACCGGGAGGGCTCCAGCTTCCAGCTGGAGGTTACGGCGGAGCACCCGGATTTCTTTGAGCCGTTGACAGCGTCCGCAGCTGGGTACGCGGAGAGCGGCGGGGAGCTGGCCCTGGCCGCGGCGGAGGAGCTGGAGCACACCCTGTTTTCCGCCCTGCTGCCTGCCCTCCGGGGACGGGGCAGGGCGCTGCCGGAGCTGGTGCTCTGGGGCAGGGAGCACCGCTTCCGGGCCAGCGCCTCCCAGGTGGTGCTGCTGGGGGGCAGCGAGCTCCCCGGCGGGCGGGATCTGTGGAGCCGGATTGGGGAGGAGATCCTGCCCTATCTGGGGAGCAAGAACGCGTACTGGCTCAAGCTGTACATAGCCCGGGTGGGGGAGGAGGTTTCCTGCGAGGCGCGGCTCAACGGCTGGGCGGTGCCGGAGCTGACGGCGCTGCTGGCGGAGGCGGCCCGGGACTGGCCTGCGGACGGGCAGGTCCTGCGGAGCGCCAAGCAGTACGTGGTCTTTGTTCAGGAGGGGGGGACCCGGGTGCGGTGCCCCTATACCTGGGAGGACGCCTGGCTGCTGACGGGGGCGGCTATCCGGTTTTTTGAGAAGGGCGTGAAGTACGAGGCTCTGCCCAGGGCCCTGGGGGCGCTGACGGACGTGCCGTCCCTGGCGGAGGATGTGCTCTCCCTGCTGCCGGAGCACATGACCCACATGTTTCTGCCCCAGGTAAAGCTCAGCAGCACGGTTCTGCTCCAGCGGGACGGGCGGGAGGCGGCGGTCCGCTTTACCCAGATGCGCGCCTGGGACCCGGTTTACCGGGCGGCGGTGAACCACCTCCGAAAGGACCGGCCGGACAAGGAGAAGCTGCTGCGGATTGTGGGCGGCAGCGCCATCAGCCGCGCGGTGAGCCGTGCGCTGGAGGCCGGCGCCGGGCCGGAGGATCTGCTTCTGAGCCAGGCGTTTATAATCTCGGAGAACTATCAGCTGTGGTAGCAGAAAAACAGGTCCGGCGTGAAATTCACGCCGGACCTGTTTTTCTGTTCGCTTGACCGCTCCGCGGAAGCGGTATCCTTGCTTTCTATGTTAGACAGCACGGGTAACTTTACCGGAACGCAGACACCGGGTACAAACGTACACATGGCGAGGGGTACCATCGACAATCGCCTTTACGCGCTTGACATTGGGTTTCCACGTGCGGTTGGAACGCCGGTGGGAGTGGGAAACCTTGATCCCGAAGGTAATGCCCTTGTCACAGAACTGACACTTAGCCATCCGCTGCACCTCCTTGCTGTTTCTGAAATCATGGGCTCCTAAAGAAGCACTGCTAGATATGATAGCAGAGTTTGACACGAATTGCAAGTATAAATTTTGAAAAATACAAAAGTTTTTGTGCTCTTGTCAAGACCGCCCGTTTATACTATAATTATCCTGATAGACTGGCGGGCGGCGGCCCCGCCTGATGATACAAAACTTGGAAGAGCGGGAGGATTTTCCTATGATTGTGCAGGACGAGATGAAGGGCGGAGTGAAGCTGCCGGAATTGGTGGAGGCGCTGGGCCTGGCCGTGGTGAACAAGGGGGAGGACTACGAGGAGGCCCTGGTGGGCATCAAGGACGTGAACCGCCCGGGACTCCAGCTGGTGGGCTTTTTCGACTACTTCGACGACCGGCGGCTTCAGGTTATCGGCATGGCGGAGACGAAGATGATGGAGAGCATGACCGCCGAGCAGCGCATGGAGAGCTTTACCAAGCTCTTCGAGTACAAGATTCCGGCGCTTGTGGTGTCCCGGGACCTGGATATCTACCCGGAGTGCCTGACCATGGCCCGGAAGTGCCAGCGGACCCTGCTTCACACGGCGGACACCACGGTGGATTTCACCACCAAGGTGATCGATTACCTCACGGAAAAAACGGCCCCCACCATCACCCGCCACGGGGGCCTGCTGGACATCTACGGCGAGGGCGTGCTCATCACCGGCGACAGCGGCGTGGGCAAGAGTGAGACGGCCATCGAGCTCATCAAGCGGGGCCACCGCCTGGTGGCCGACGACGCGGTGGACATCCGCCGGGTGTCCAACCAGCTCATCGGCAAGGCCCCCGAGCTCATCCGCCACTACATCGAGCTGCGGGGCATCGGCGTCATCGACGTGCAGCAGCTCTTCGGCATGAGCGCCGTCATGCTGGAGGCCCAGATCGATCTGGTGATCATGCTGGAGAAGTGGCGGGAGGACAAGTTCTATGACCGCTTCGGCCTGGACGAGGAGACGGTGAATATCCTGGGCATCGAGCTGCCGATTCTGACCATCCCGGTTCAGCCGGGGCGGAACCTGGCGGCCATCGTGGAGGTGGCGGCCATGAACAACCGCCACAAGAAGTACGGCTTCAACGCCGCCAAGAAGCTGGCCGAGGAGATCGAGCGCCACGTCCAGGGCGGCTGATAAAAGACGGAGGAGGAGACGGTATGTACTATCTCGGAATTGACATCGGCGGAACCAATCTGAAGGCCGGACTGGTGGACGAGAACTACCAGATCGCGGCGGTGAAGAAGGCGCCCCTGGTCTTCCAGTCCATGGAGGACATGGGGGAGACGCTGGCCCAGATGGCCATAGAGCTGGTGGAGGAAACCGGCGTGGGGCGGGAGCAGGTGGCCTCGGTGGGTATGGGCTTCCCCGGCCCGGTGGACGATAAAAAGGGCGTCGTCATCAAGACGGTGAACATCCCCATCCGCTTTATGCCCGTGGCCGAGATGTTTCACCAGCGGTGGGACATCCCCGTCCGTCTGGGCAACGACGCGGACTGCGCCGCCCTGGGGGAATACTACCGCTATGAGGACAAGAACGTGGAGAGCCTGATCCTGGTGACGCTGGGCACCGGCATCGGCACGGGGATCATCCTCAACGGGAGGATCCACAGCGGCGTCAACGGCTGCGCCGGGGAGGGGGGCCACATCGTCATCGTCCACAACGGGGACCTGTGTACCTGCGGCCGCAGGGGCTGCTGGGAGCGCTACGCCTCCGCCAACGCCCTCATCCGCCAGACCCAGGCCGCTATGGACGCCAACAGCGCCTCGGGTATGTGGGAGCTGGTGGAGGGCGTGCGCAGCCGGGTGGACGGGCGTACCGCCTTTGAGGCCATGCGGGCCGGGGACGCCTCCGCCAAGGCGGTGGTGGATCAGTACCTGCGGTATCTGGCGGACGGTCTGGCCAACTTCGTCAACATTTTCCAGCCGGAGGTCATCTGTCTGGGCGGCGGCGTCAGCCACGAGCGGGACGAGGATCTGCTCCTGCCCCTTCAGGGGATGGTGGAGGAGATGTGCTTCGGCCGGGAGGCGGACCGCCACACCAAGATCGCCAAGGCCAAGCTGGGCAACGACGCCGGCATTATCGGCGCGGCGCTGCTGGGGCTGGGGCGGTAATTCATTTGGCAAGGAGAGAACCATATGACCTGGTACGACGATTTTGACGCTGCGGTCCGGGAGCGCTTCCCTGACATGGAGGTTCTGTCCGGGGAGCCCATGGCCCGCCATACCACCTTCCGCATCGGCGGCCCCGCCCGCCGGCTGGCCCGCCCCCGCTCCCCGGAGGAGCTGGCGGCGCTGCTGACGGCGGCGGAGGAGCGAGGCTGGCCGGCGCTGGTGGTGGGCAACGGCTCCAACCTGCTGGCCCCGGATGATGGTCTGGACCGGCTGGTGGTCCACACCGGGCGGCTGGAGGACATCGCGCCCGACGGCCCGCTGGGCCTTCACGCCCAGGCTGGGGCCTCTCTGGCCCGGCTGGCCTCCTTCGCCCAGCGGCGGAGCCTCACGGGCCTGGAGTTCGCCCACGGCATCCCCGGGAGCCTGGGGGGCGGGGTGCGGATGAACGCCGGGGCCTACGGCGGGGAGCTGTGCCAGGTGGTCGCCGCCGTCCAGGCGTGGCTTCCCGGCCAGGGCGTCCGGCGGCTGGAGGCGGGGGAGCTGGATTTCCGCTACCGCCACAGCGTCTTTATGGACAACGGCGGCGTGGTTCTCTCCGCCTGGCTGGCTCTGGCGCCGGGGGACGGCGCGGCTATCCGGGAGCGGATGGAGGAGCTGGGACGCCGCCGGCGGGAGAAGCAGCCCCTGGAGCTCCCCAGCGGCGGGAGCACCTTCAAGCGTCCGGCGGAGGGCTACGCCGCCGCCCTCATCGAGCAGTGCGGCCTGAAGGGCCTGTCCGTGGGCGGGGCCCAGGTGTCGGCCAAACACGCCGGGTTTGTGGTCAACACCGGCGGCGCCACCTGCGCCGATGTGCGGGAGCTGGTCGGGCTGGTCCAGCGGCGTGTGCTGGAGGAGACAGGGGTGCGGCTGGAGACAGAGATTGAGATTGTATAACGGCCGTGTGGGAAGGGGAGAGCATCTGTGGAAATTCTGATTATCTCCGGCCTCTCCGGAGGCGGAAAGAGCAAAGCGGCCTCCTTTCTGGAGGATATGGGGTTCTATATCGTGGACAATATGCCGGCGGGCATGATTCTCAAGTTTGCCGAGTTCTGCGCCGCCTCCAGCGGCCGCTATAACCGGGTGGTCCTGGTGTACGACGTGCGCACGGCGGACAGCTTTGACGAATTTTTGTCGGTGCTGGAGACACTGCGGGCCAGGGAATACAACTGCCGCCTGCTGTTTTTGGAGGCGGATGTGAAGGCCATTATCAACCGCTACAAGGAGACGCGCCGCCTCCACCCCCTCCAGGAGCGGGAGGGGAGCCTCCAGGCCGCTGTGGACCGGGAGATTGAGCTGATGGCCCCGGTCCGGGCCCAGGCGGACATCATCATCAACTCCAGCACCTATTCCACCGCCCGCCTCCGCTCGAAGCTGCTGAGCTGCTTCGGGGACCGGCCCGTGGGGGAGGAGATGACCGTGAGCCTGGTGTCCTTTGGCTTCAAGCACGGCCTGCCTCTGGAGGCGGATCTGGTTTTTGACGTGCGGTTTCTGCCCAACCCCTTCTATATCGACGCACTGCGGAACAAGACCGGACTGGACGCCGAGGTCCGGGACTACGTCTTTGGCTTCAAGGTGGCGGAGGACTTCATGGCCCGGCTTCGGGAACTGATGGCCTTCGTCCTGCCCCTGTACCGGGAAGAGGGGAAGACGGTGCTGGTGGTGGCGGTGGGCTGTACCGGGGGGCACCACCGGTCCGTGGCGGTGAGCCACGCCCTGGCGGCGGCGATCTCCGCCCTGGGCTATCGGGTAACGGAGGATCACCGGGATTTGACGCGATAAGCGGGAAAAGGAAAAGCAATGGATACAATCTATCGCGGCCCCAGCGGCAAGGGGCCCCGTATCGTCGCCATCGGCGGCGGCACGGGGCTGAGCACCATGCTGAGGGGGCTGAAAAAATATACCAACAACCTCACAGCCGTCGTCACGGTGGCTGACGACGGGGGCGGCTCCGGCGTGCTGCGCCAGGAGCTGGGGATGCTGCCCCCGGGGGACATCCGCAACTGCCTGGAGGCTCTGGCCAACGTGGAGCCGCTGATGGGGGAGCTGCTCCACTACCGGTTCACGGAGGGGTCGCTGAAGGGGCAGAGCTTTGGCAACCTGTTCCTGGCGGCCCTCAACGGCATCTCCGGCGGCAGCTTCGAGGAGGCGGTGAGCCGGATGAGCCAGGTGCTGGCCATTACGGGCCGGGTCCTGCCGGTGACCACCGCCAACGTGCAGCTGGAGGCGGAGCTGGAGAACGGGGCCCGGGTGGTGGGGGAGTCGAAGATTTTCTACTGCAAGAAGCGGGAGGAGTGCCGCGTCCGGCGGGTGCGGCTGGTGCCGGAGCGCCCGGCGGCGCTGTCAGAGGCCCTGGAGGCCATCCGGCAGGCGGATATGCTCCTGCTGGGGCCGGGGAGCCTGTATACCAGCCTGATTCCCAATCTGCTGGTGGAGGGCATCGCCCAGGCGATTCTGGATTCCGACGCCCTGAAGATTTATATTGCCAATGTCATGACCCAGGAGGGGGAGACGGAGGGCTACACCAATTCCGACCACATCCGGGCGATTTTCCAGCACTCGGCGGAGGGGCTGTTCTCCCTGTGCCTGGTGAACTCCGCCACAATCCCGCCGGAGGTGGTGGCCCGGTACGCCCAGGAGGGGGCGGAGCCCCTGCGGTTTGACAGGAACGCCTGCGCGGCGCTGGGGGTGGAGCTCATCAGCCGGCCGGTGTCCACCGTCAAGCACGGGTTTGTGCGCCACGACCCGGAACTGCTGGCGGCGGCGCTGCTGGAGCTCCACGCCCAGAGGCGGGTCCGCATCGCTGGGCTGGGGCGCTACCGGTCGGAGTAGAGAGAGCAGGACAGGCCGCAGCCCGTGCGCAGGCCCAGCAGGAAGGCGTTGCCGCAGTAGAATTCGACGGTTTTGTCGTAAAATTTCCGTTGCTGGCTGTCCAGGGTGGTGTCCATCAGGGACAGGGCCGTTTCATAGCCGGTGATGTCGGCCTTGTCCAGCTGGGGCTTGATGTAGTTGGCGTAGAGCCAGCGGGTGAAGTCGTTCATGTTGATTTCTCCTTTCATATTTGACATACGACTTATACGGCGTCTATAATACTATCGTACCACGACTTATATATCGCGTCAAGAGGTTATAATGGAATTCAAGGAGTTTTTTAAGGACCGGCTCCGCGCAATACGCCGCGAGAGCGGAGAGACACAGGCACAGGTGGCGGGGGCCATCGGCACGGCCACGAGATATTATCAAAAACTGGAATCAGGAGAAAATCTTCCTGGAGCGGAATTGTTGATTGCGTTGGCGGACCATTTCGAGGTCAGCCTGGATTATCTTATGGGGCGCTCAGATAAGCGGTAGTGCGGAATCCCCCCGCCACCGCTTCGCGGCGGCCCTCCCCCCTTTCACAAGGGGGGCGAGAGGGCGAATCTCTCCAACGACGCGAATCGTTTCGAGCTTTCCTCCAGACTCCTCTTGCCCCCCTTGTGAAAGGGGGGAGGGCCACGCCGCAGGCGTGGCGGGGGGATTCGTCGCAGGGAAGTTCCGTTGATGTCAGCACCGGAGAAAAGGGGTGCCGCAGAGCGCTCCCGAAAAAGCCAGCACCAGCGATAGCAGGAGGGGATTCGCCGCAGAGCCCCCGGCCCAAAAAATAACAGGTGGTGATCCCATGTCCTTCTCCAGCGAAGTAAAAACGGAGCTGTGCCGGAGCGAGCCGGCCAAGCCCTGCTGCGCCCGGGCGGAGGCCTACGGCGTGCTGCTCTACTGCAACACCTTCACGGCCAGGGAGGTGCGCATTATCACGGAGTGCGGGGATTTTGCCAAGCGCCTGCCCAAGCTCTTCCGGCGGGCGTTCGGTCTTAAATTTGACCGGCTGCCGAAAAAATCAGAGCAAAAATACATCTTTCAAATCACAAACGCGGATAAGCTGGCCGGCATTATCGATGCCTTCGGCTTCGACCCCAGGCAGAGCCCTGTGCTCCACATCAATTTCGGCCTGCTGGAGGAGGACTGCTGCCGGGCGGCGTTCCTCCGGGGGGCCTTCCTGGCCGGGGGGAGTGTCACGGACCCGGCCAAGCGCTACCACCTGGAGCTGGAGACCAGCCACGCCCAGGCCAGCCGGGAACTGCTGGCCCTGCTGGGGGAGATGGGCCGGCGGCCCAAGCAGACCGCCCGGGGCGGCTACCAGGTCATCTATTTCAAGAGCAGCGGGCAGATTGAGGACTTTCTGACCATCATGGGCGCGCCCCTGTCGGCCATGGGCCTGATGAACGCCAAGGCGGAGAAGGAGCTGCGCAACGGCGTCAACCGCCGGGTGAACTGCGAGGCCGCCAACCTGGACAAAGCGGTGGACGCCGCCCAGGAGCAGCTGGAGGCCATCCGGCGGCTCTACGAGCTGGACCGGGTGGAGGGCCTGCCCTCCCAGCTGAAGGAGACGATTATCCTCCGGGAGGCGTACCCGGAGCTGACCTTGAGCCAGCTGGCGGAGGAGTTCGACCCGCCGGTGACGAAGAGCTGCCTGAACCACCGCCTGCGCAAGCTGGTGGAGCTGAGCCGGAAATAGACGAGGAGGAAACCGCTTATGAAAATCACGGCGCTGGTGGAGAACACCACCAATCAAGGCTGGAGGACAGTCCACGGGCTGTCCCTGTACATCGAGACCCCGGGGCACAAAATCCTTTTCGACGTGGGCCCGGACGACACTATTTTTAAGAACGCGGAGCGGGCCGGGGTGGACCTGGCGGCGGTGGACACGCTGATTATCTCCCACGGCCACAGCGACCACGGCGGAGCTTTGAAAAAATTTCTGGACATCAACCACAGGGCGAAGGTCTATATCCAGCGGTCGGCCTTTGATATGCACTACATCAAGATTTTGGGCATTATCAAGTTCAGCGGCAGCCTGGACCGGAGCGTGAAGGACCATCCCCAGGTGGTGCTGCTGGACGGGGATTGCCGGATTGACGAGGAGCTGCTGCTGTTCACCACGCCGGATATCTCCCGTTTCCCCTCCCCGGCCAACAGCGCGATGTATGACGACAATGGCCCGGATACCTTCGGGCATGAGCACAATTTGATTATTTTCGGCGGGGAAAAGAACACTCTGATTATGGGCTGCGGCCATGCGGGGGTGGTGAATATCCTGGACCGGGCGGCGGAGTACAGCCCGAAGCTGTGTGTGGGGGGCTACCACCTGTTCAACCCCACCACCCTCCAGAGCGCGCCGGAGACGCTGCTGCACGGCATTGCCGGGGAGCTGAACAAAAAGGAGATGACGTTCTACACCTGCCACTGCACCGGGAAGAAGGTGTTCTCCTATCTGACAAAGAATGTCAGAAATATGCGCTATCTGGCCTGCGGAGATTGCATTGAGGCTTGACCCCTACAGATAGAACAAACCGCCTGACACAGAAAGAGAGGTAACGATGTCATTTGCACACCTCCATGTCCATACGGAGTACAGCCTGCTGGACGGCTTCTGCCGCATCGACGGCCTGGCCCGCCGGGTAAGGGAGCTGGGCCAGCCGGCGGTGGCTATCACCGACCACGGCGTCATGTATGGGGCCATTGACTTCTACCGGGCCTGCAAAAAGGAGGGCGTCAAGCCCATTATCGGCTGCGAGGTCTACGTCACAGCCCAGGGCCGCACCCGCTTTCAGAAGGTCCACGAGTTCGACGCCGAGAGCCGCCACCTGGTCCTCCTCTGCCGGAACGAGGAGGGCTACCGGAACCTGAGCTACCTGGTGAGCATGGGCTACGTGGAGGGCTTCTACATCCGGCCCCGCATTGACATGGAGCTCCTGCGGGAGCACGCCGGGGGGCTCATCGCCCTGTCCGCCTGCCTGGCCGGGGAGATCCCCAAGCAGCTCGTCAACGGCGCCTACGAGAACGCCAAGCAGTACGCCCTGGAGATGCGGGAGCTCTTCGGGGCGGACGGCTTTTACCTGGAGCTCCAGGACCACGGCATCCGGGACCAGGTGATTGTCAACCAGGGCATCCTGCGCCTCCACGAGGAGACGGGCATCCCCCTGGTCTGCACCAACGACTGCCACTATCTGGCCCCCGAGGACGCGGAGAGCCACGACGTGCTCCTGTGCATCCAGACGGGCAAGCTGGTGGACGACGAGAACCGGATGCGCTACGAGCCCCGGAACTTCTACCTGCGCTCCACGGAGGAGATGGAGCGGCTGTTCGGCAAATACCCGGACGCCCTGTCCAACACCCTGAAAATCGTGGAGGCGTGCAATCTGGAGTTCACCTTCGGCACCTACCACCTGCCCCAGTTCCAGGTCCCGGACGGCCTCGCCGCCCAGGACTATATCCGCCGGCTGTGTGAGGAGGGCTTTCGGGAGAAGTACCGGGGGGACCGCCCGGAGTACCGGACGCAGCTGGACTACGAGCTGGACATGATCGAGAAGATGGGCTTCACGGACTACTTCCTCATTGTCTCCGACTTTGTCCGCTTCGCCCGGGAGGCGGGAATCCCCGTGGGCCCCGGGCGGGGCTCCGCCGCCGGGAGCATGGTTTCCTACTGCCTGGGCATCACCGATATCGACCCCATGAAGTACGGCCTGTACTTCGAGCGCTTCCTCAACCCGGAGCGGGTGAGTATGCCGGATATCGACATGGACTTCGGCGACACCCGCCGGGACGAGGTGGTGGACTACGTCCGCCGGAAGTACGGCAATGACCGGGTGGCCCAGATTGTCACCTTTGGGACCATGGCCGCCCGGGCGGCGGTGCGGGATGTGGGGCGGGTGCTGAATATGCCTTACGCCGACGTGGACACGGTGGCCAAGCAGATCCCCAGCGGGCCCAACAACCTCCATATCAGCCTGGAGGAGGCGCTGAAGCTGTCCAAGCCCCTCAAGGATATGTACGACGGGGACGAGCGGGTGAAAAAGCTCATCGACACCGCCCAGGCCCTGGAGGGGATGCCCCGCCACGCCTCCACCCACGCCGCCGGGGTGGTCATCACCAAGGACCCGGTGGTGGACTACGTCCCCCTGGCCAAGAACGACGACACCATCGTCTGCCAGTATACCATGGTCACCCTGGAGGAGCTGGGGCTGCTGAAAATGGATTTCCTGGGCCTGCGGAACCTGACGGTGCTGGAAGACGCGGTGCAGATGGTCCGGCGGCGGGAGCCGGACTTCCGCCTGGAGGACATCCCCGAGGACGACCAGGGCGTGTTCGATATGCTGACGGCGGGAAAGACCAGCGGGGTCTTCCAGATGGAGTCCGGGGGCATGACCGGGGTGTGCGTGGGGCTCAAGCCCCAGTCCATCGAGGATCTGACGGCCATTGTGGCCCTGTACCGGCCGGGGCCCATGGAGTCCATCCCCCGGTTCATCGCCTCCAAGCACGACGCCAATCTTGTCACCTACAAGCACCCCTCTCTGGAGCCGATTCTGTCCATCACCTACGGCTGCATCGTCTACCAGGAGCAGGTGCTCCAGATTTTCCAGCAGCTGGCGGGCTACTCCCTGGGACAGGCGGACATGGTCCGCCGGGCCATGAGCAAGAAGAAGCGCAAGGAGATCGAGCGGGAGCGGCAGTCCTTCATCTACGGAGATCCGGAACGGAAAATAGCCGGATGCGTGGCAAACGGCATTCCGGAGGACACGGCCAAGGCTGTTTATGAGGAGATCGACGCTTTCGCCGAGTATGCCTTCAACAAGGCCCACGCGGTGTGCTACGCGGTGGTGGCCTACCAGACGGCGTGGTTCAAGCTCCACCACCCCAAGGAGTACATGGCGGCGCTGCTGACCAGCGTCCAGGGCTACTCGGAAAAGGTCTCCGAGTACATCGGCGAGTGCCGGGACATGGGCATCGCCCTGCTGCCCCCGGATGTGAACCGCTCCTATGATACCTTCACCGTGGAGGAGGGGGGCATCCGCTTCGGCCTGGCGGCCATCAAGAACATCGGACGGGGCTTCATCCAGGGCGTGGTCCGGGAGCGGGAGAGCGGGGGGGGCTTCGCCGGCTTCCAGGACTTCTGCGAGCGGATGTACGGCGGGGATATGAACAAGCGGGCCCTAGAGAATCTGATCAAGGCGGGGGCCTTCGACAGCTTCGGCGTGTTCCGGAGCCGCCTGGCGGCGGTGGGGGAGAAGCTGATGGACTCCATCGCCAATAGCCGCCGGCAGAACCTGGAGGGGCAGATGGACTTCTTCGGCATGTCCGGCGGGGCGAAAAAGAGCGCGGAGCTGGTCCTGCCCAACATCCCGGAGTACGCGGAGGAGGAACGGATGCGCCAGGAGCGGGAGGTCACGGGCCTCTACCTCTCCGGCCACCCCATGAACGCTTACCGGGAGGCGGCGAAGGCCGCCGGGGCGGTGCGCATCGGGGCGGTCAACGAGGACTTCGCCCAGGAGGGCGGCCCCACCACCTTCCAGGATGAGCAGTGGATTACCGTGGCCGGCATCGTCGCGGACTACCGGACCAAGACCACCCGCAGCAACTCCCTGATGGCCTATGTGACCGTGGAGGACGACAGCGGGTCTATCGAGCTGCTGTGCTTCTCCAAGGCCCTGGAGAAGTTCAGCGGGATTCTCCGGGCGAACAGCGCGGTTCTGGTCCGGGGGAAGCTGTCCGTCCGGGATGAGAAGCCCCCCCAGATCATGTGCGACTGGGTGGGGGCCCTCAGCGGGGAGGTGGACATGAGCGAGCTGGCCGCGTCCCCGGCGGCGCCCGCGGCCGGGGTGCAGGTTTTGGAGGGGAAGGTGCTGTGGCTCCGCGTGCCGTCGGCCTCGCACCCTGTTGTGGTCCACATCAACCGGGTGATCAATATGTTCCCCGGCGGCACCCCCGCCAAGATGGTCTTTACCGACACGGGGCGGCGGGCGGGGGCCACCTGCCTGCTGGCGTCCTCCCTGGTTAAGGAGCTGGAGGAGGTGCTGGGACAGGAGAACGTGATCGTTCGGTAGAGAGAGGAGACGAGCCATGCTGGAAATCATTCTGGGCCGGGCCAACACCGGAAAGTCAGCCCGGATTCTGGAGAAAATCCAAAAAAGCCGGGGAGGGGACCAACTGCTGCTGGTCCCCGAGCACGCGTCCCACCAGGCGGAGCTGGACTTGTGCCGGGTCTGCGGCCCCACGGCGGCCCGCCGGGCGGAGGTCCTCAGCTTCCGCCTGCTGGCCCACCGGGTGCTGGCGGTCACAGGCGGTCTGGCGGAGGTCTCCCTGGACGCCGGGGGGAAGATTCTGATGATGCAGCGGGCCCTCCAGGAGGTCTCCGCCACCCTCCAGGTCTACCGCCGCCCCTCCCAAAAGACGGCGTTCCTGTCCGGGCTGGTGGCCCTGGCAGAGGAGTTCCAGGCCTGCCGGGTTCAGCCGGAGGACTTGAGCGACGTTCTGCCGGGACTCACCGGCATGTCCGCCGGCAAGGTCCACGACCTGGCCATCATCTACGCCGCCTACCAATCCCGCCTCCGGCGGGACGGCCAGGACCGGCGGGACGCCATGGAGAAGCTGGCCGAGCGGCTGGCGGAGTCCGGCTGCGCCGACGGCAGAGACGTCTATCTGGACGGCTTTACCTACTTCACCGCCCAGGAGGAGGCGGTGATTGACATCCTTCTGCGCCGTGCCCGGTCCGTGACCGTCACGCTGCTGGGCCAGTCCGGCAGCGATCTGGAGATCTTCCAGCAGGGCCTGCGGGCCCGGGATCGGCTTATCCGGCTGGCGGACCGCCAGGGCGCGGTCTGCCGGGTCACAGAGCTGCCCCCCCGGGAGCCGGAGGACGCCCTTGGATATATCGAGTCCGCTTTCTTCGGCGGCGGACCGCCCTGGCGGGGGGAGGGCTGCGGCCAAGTGGAGCTCCACCGGGCCCAGAGCGCCTTCGCCGAGGCGGAGTACGCGGCAGCGTCGATTCTGGGGCTGGTGCGGAGCGGACAGTACCGCTTCCGGGACATCGCCGTCACCGCCCGAAATTTGGCCGACTACGAGGGGATCATCGAGAGCGTCTTTGAGCGCTACGGCGTCCCCGTCTACCTCAGCCGCCGCAGCGACGTGCTGGAGAAGCCGGTGCTCAGCCTCATCGCCGGGGCCCTGGACGCCGTTGTGGGGGGCTGTGAGTATGAGGACATGTTCCGCTGGCTGAAAACCGGTCTGGCCGGCATCACCGACGGGGAGTGCGACCGGCTGGAGAACTACGCCATCGCCTGGGATATCCACGGGAGCATGTGGCTCCGGGAGGCTCCCTGGACCGCCAACCCCGGCGGCTGGAAGGAGGGGTTCAGCGAGGCGGAGGCGGCGGAGCTGGCGGCGCTCAACGAAATACGGGAGCGGGTGCGCCTGCCCCTGCTCCACCTGTCTCAGGGACTGAGGGCGGAGAAGGGCGCGGCCGGGAAGCTCCGGATTCTCTATGCCTTTCTGGAGGAGATCGACCTCCCGGGCCAGCTCACCGCGCGGACCCGGCGGCTGGAGGAGCTGGGGGACCTCCAGCGGGCCAGAGAGTACAGCCAGCTCTGGGAGCTGCTGTGCGATGTCATGGACCAGTTCGCCGATATTCTGGAGGACGCGCCCCTGGATGCCGAGGAGTTTGTCCGCCTCCTGAAGCTGGTCCTCACCCAGTACGACGTGGGTACCATCCCCGTCTCCCTGGACCAGGTCCAGATCACCCAGATCACCCGCAATGACCGCCACCGGACCCGGTGCCTGTTCCTCCTGGGGGCCAACGACCATGTGCTCCCGGCGGTTCAGCCCGGCCAGGGCCTCCTGAGCGAGGAGGACCGGGAGCGGCTGGGGGAGTTGGGGCTGGAGCTGGCCCCCAGCGGGATGGAGCTCTTCCATATCGAGCTGGAGAACCTGTACGCCGCCCTGGCCCAGCCCTCGGAGCGGCTAATTGTGTCCTGGCCCGCCTCCGACGGGGCGGGGAACGAGCTGCGGCCCTCCTTTGTTCTGGGGCGGCTCCGGGCTCTGCTGCCCGGCGCGGTGGAGACGGTGGACGCCGGGGACCACGCCTGCCGCCTCCACGCCGTCCTCCCCGCCCTGGAGATGGCGGGGGCGGACCCCACCGGCGCCATCCGGGCCCACTTCGCCGGGGACAGCCGGTACGCCGGGGCGGTGGCCGCCATGGATCGGGCCGCCGCTGTGGAGCGGGGACGGCTCTCCCCGGCGGCGGTGGAGACCCTCTATGGCCGGAGCTACCGCATGTCCGCCAGCCGCATTGACAAGCTGGGCTCCTGCCACTTTGCCTACTTTATGGAGTACGGCCTCCGGGCAAAGGAACGGACCCCGGCGGGCTTCGACGCTGCCCAGGTGGGTACCTTCCTCCACTACGTCTTGGAGCACGTCACCCGGGAGGCGGTGGCGCGGGGGGGCTTTGCCCAGCTGGCGGAAGGGGAGCTCCAGCAGCTCATCGGGCAGGTCATCGAGCGGTACATGGCCGCGGCCATGCCCGGCTTTCAGGAGAGGGACGCCCGGTTCCGCTACCTCTTCCGCCGCCTGCGCAGGACGGTGACGGCCATTGTGGAGAACGTAGCCCAGGAGCTGGCGGTGAGCGACTTCGTGCCTATGGCCTTCGAGCTGGCCTTCGGCGGCGAGGACGGGGATCTGCCCGCTCTCACCATCCGCGCGCCGGAGGCCAGCCTCACCCTCACCGGCAAGGTGGACCGGGTGGACGGCTGGATCAGGGACGGAAAGCTATACCTGCGGGTGGTGGACTATAAGTCGGGGAAAAAGACCTTCGACCTGGCGGATATCCGCTGCGGGCTCAACATCCAGATGCTCCTGTACCTCTTCGCCCTGGAGCGGGAGGGGGAGGGCCTCTTCGGGCGCCCCGTCGTCCCCGCCGGAGTGCTCTACCTGCCGGCCCGGGATGTGATGCTGTCCATGGACCGGAGCGCCGGGCCGGAGGAGATCCGCGCCGCCCTGGACCGGGAGCTGCGGCGCAGCGGCCTGGTGCTGGGGGAGCCGGAGGTGCTGCGGGCTATGGAGCACAGCGCTCTGGAGAGTCCCCGGTTCCTGCCCCTCACCCTGGGCCGGGACGGATCCATCACCAAGGGCATCGCCGCCGCCGGGCAGCTGGGGAAGCTGGGGCGGTATGTGGACGAGATCCTCAAGCGGGCCGCGGAGGATCTGGCCGGGGGCAACATCGACGCGGACCCCCGGGGCCGCAGTGAGACGGACTGCGCCTGTACCTACTGCGAGTTCGCTTCCGCCTGCCACTTCGGCCAGGGCGGGGCGGACGACCGGCTGGAGCTGATCCGCCCCGTGACGGCGGCGGAATTCTGGGACCACGTGGACAAGACCATCGGGGAGGAGGAACGCCTATGGCGGTGAACCTGACGGACAGCCAGCGGCTGGCTGTGGACAACGAGGGAGGGGAGCTGCTGGTGAGTGCCGCCGCCGGCAGCGGCAAGACCCGGGTGCTGGTGGAGCGGCTGTTCCGCCGGGTGCTGGGGGAGGAGAAGCGGAACGTGGACGACTTCCTCATCATCACCTATACCCGCGCGGCGGCGGCGGAGCTCCGGGGCCGGGTGGCCCAGGAGCTGACAGAGCGGCTGGCCCGCTCCCCCGGGGACCGGCACCTCCAGCGCCAGCTGCTGCGAGTGTACCGGGCGGATATCAACACCATTGACGCCTTCTGCACCGGCCTCCTCCGAGAGAATGTCCACCTGCTGGATACCGGGGAGGACCGGAGCCTGACGGCGGACTTCCGGGTGCTGGACGAGAGCGAGGGACAATTGCTGTGCCGCCGGGTGCTGCCGAGGGTGCTGGAGGAATTTTACGCCCATATTACCCCGGACGGGGCCCTGCTGGCGGACGCCTTCGGCTTCGGCCGGGACGACCGGGGGCTGGAGGAGCTGGTGCTGAAGCTCTACGCCAAGCTCCAGAGCCATGCCTACCCGGAAAAATGGCTGGCGGAGCAGAAGCGGCTGTGGTCCCGCCAGCCCGAGAACGCCGGGGAGACGATCTATGGGCGGGAGGTCCTGGCCGCTCTGGGCCGGAAGGCCCGGCACTGGGCCCGGACGCTGGAGAAGTCCGTAGAGGAGATGAGCTGTGACGGGAGCCTGTCCAGGGCTTATACCGCCGGCTTCTCCACGGCGGCGGAGAGCCTGCGGGAGCTGGCGGACGCGGCGGAGGAGGGCTGGGACCAGGCGGCGGCCTGCCCGCCCCGGTTCCTCCGGCTGAAGCCGGCCCAGAAATGCGAGAACCCGGAGCTGAAGCTCCTCCTCCAGAACCGGTGGAAGCAGTGCAAAAAGGAGATGGAGGCCGCCTGCGCATTTCTCTCCGTCTCCGCCGGGGAGGCGGGGGCGGACCTGCGGGGTGTGGCCCCGGCCATGCTGGCCCTGCTGGAGCTCTGCGGGAGCTTCGCCGCCGCCTATGGCCGGGAGAAGCTGCGCCGGAACGGGGCGGACTTCTCCGACCAGGAGCACTTTGCCCTGAGACTGCTCGTCGGAGAGGACGGGGCGCCCACGGAGCTGGCCCGGCAGGTCTCAGATCGGTACCGGGAGGTGATGGTGGACGAGTATCAGGACACCAACCAGGTCCAGAACGCCATCTTCACCGCCGTCTCCCACGGGGGGCGGACCCTCTTCACCGTGGGGGACGTGAAGCAGTCCATCTACCGCTTCCGCCTGGCGGATCCGGGGATCTTCCTGGGGCGCTACCGGGCCTACCGCCCGGCGGAGGAGGCGGAGGAGGGGGAGCCCCGGAAGGTGCTCCTCAGCCAGAACTTCCGCTCCCGGCGGGAGGTGCTGGACGCGGCCAATTTCGTCTTCTCCAGCATCATGTCACAGGAGATGGGGGAGCTGGACTACGGCCCCGGCGAGGCGCTGTACTTCGGCGCGGACTATCTGCCGGAGCGGGAGGACTGCGCCGTGGAGTTCCACCTGCTGGATATGCCCGCAGGCCGGGATGAGGAGGACCGCCCGGTCTCCAGCCACCTGGCGGAGGCCCGATTTGTGGCGGAGCGGATCCGCGCCCTGCTGGACGGCGGCTTCCCGGTGATGGATGAGGATACAAAGGCGATGCGGCCCTGCCGCCCGGAGGATATTGTGGTGCTCATGCGCGCCCCGGGGCCCCGGCTTCCCCATTATGCCCGGGCCCTTGCGGAGCGGGACATCCCCTACGCCACCCAGGAGCGGGAGGACTTTTTCTCCGCCATGGAGGTGGCGGTGGTCTGCGCCCTGCTCCAGATTCTGGACAACCCCCGGCAGGACGTACCCCTCATCGCCGTGCTTCGCTCCCCTCTGTTCGGCTTTACCCCCGATCAACTGGCCATCCTCCGGGGCCGTCATACAGGGGGCGACTTTTACGAGGCGGTGGCGGAGAGCGGGGACGGGGACTGCTTGGCGTTTCTGGAGAAGCTGGCGGACCTGCGCGCCCGTGCCAAGGATATGAGCGTCCACCGGCTGCTGTGGCTGCTGTATAACGAGTTGAATATCCTGGGGGTCTTCGGGGCCATGCCGGGAGGGGAGGAGCGCCGGGAAAACCTGATCGCCCTGTGCGGCTATGCCCGCGCCTATGAGAGCGCGGGCTACAAGGGCCTTTTCGCCTTTGTCAGCCACCTGCGCTTTCTCCTGGAGAACGGGGAGCAGCCCGCCGCCACAGCCGGAAGTCCCGCCGGAGGTGTGCGCATCATGACCATCCACAAGTCAAAGGGCCTGGAGTTCCCCATCGTTATCCTGGCGGATCTCAGCAAGGACTTCAATAAAGTGGACCTCCAGGCCCCGGTGCTGGTCCACCCGGAGCTGGGCCTGGGTCCCCTGTATATCGACCTGGAGCGGCATATCCGCTATTCCACCGCGGCCCGGCAGGCTGTGGCACAGAGAATGAGCAGGGAGCTGCGCGCGGAGGAGATGCGGGTGCTCTACGTGGCCATGACCCGGCCCAAGGAGAAGCTGATTCTGGTGTCCTCCCTGCGGAACGCCCCCAAGCGGCTGGCGGCTCTGACAGCCCTCTCGGCCCTGCCGGTGCCGCCGGAGACGGTGGACGGGGCCAAATCCATGGCGGAGTGGATCCTGCTGCCCCTGCTGTGCCGGGGGGAGGCCGCGTGCCTCCGCTCGGCGGCGGAGGTAGAGGAGGGGACATTCACCCTAACGCTGGACAGCCCCTGGGAGGTCCGCCTCCACGACGGGCTGCCCTACACCAGCCCTGCTGGATCGCCCTGGTCCGTCCAGGAGGACGCCCCCGCGCCAGAGCCGCCAACCGTCGATTGGGAGGCAGTCACAAAGCCCTACCCCTACCCGGCGGAGTGCGGTATCCCCACCAAGCTCACCGCCACCCAGCTCAAGGGGCGGGAGAAGGACCAGGAAATCGCCCAGGGAACGGTCCCGCCCTACAGCCGGCCAAGCTTTGACCGGCCCAAGTTCCTGGCCGGGGACCGCCCCCTGACGGCGGACCAGCGGGGCACGGCCACCCATCTTGTGATGCAGTACCTGCCGCTGGAGGAGCGGGGCGCGGCGGCGGTGCGCCGGACAGTGGACAGCCTGCGGGACCGCCGCCTGCTGACGGAGGAGCAGGCCGCCTCGGTAAACGCCTGGGCCATCGCGCGGTTCCTGGACTCTCCCCTGGCGGAGGAGCTGCGTCGGGCAAAGGAGATCCAGCGTGAGTTTCGATTCAGCCTTCTGGTGCCCGCCGGCGATTATTATCCGGAGGCCGCCGCCGGGGATGAGCTCCTCCTCCAGGGGGTGGTGGACCTGTACGCCCAGGTGGAGGGCGGCATCCTGGTGGTGGACTTCAAGACGGACTCCGTCACAGAGGAGAACGTCCGGCAGCGGGCAGAGCTGTACCGCCCCCAGCTTCTGGCCTACAGCCGGGCGCTGGAGAGCATCCTGGAGCAGCCGGTGGTCCGCCGGGTGCTGTACTTCTTCCGCACCGGGGAGAGCATAGAGGTGTAGGCGGCCGGCAGACAGGCTGCGGCGCGAAAAAATCACGCTGGAGAGTGCCAATCTCCAGCGTGGTTTTTCTGTATCAAGTCAAAACAGCATTTTCAAAGGGCCGACCGGCTATCCCCACAGCGCCGAGAGCATGGGGATGATCTGCTTTTTCCGGGACATGACCTTGGGCAGAAACGCCTCGTGGTCCTTCAGCTCCACATTGAACGCCTGCTGGAAGATGTCCTCCCCGCCCAGGCAGAGGATCTTGGACCCCTCGATCAGCACGTCGGTGAGCATGAGGATCACCATGCTGTAGCCGTGCTCCTCCCTGGTCCGCTCCATCAGCTCCAGAAATTCCGCTTTTCGCTTCAGCTGCCGGTCCGAGTCCACACAGGTGATCTGGCTGACCCCCAGGTCGTGGCCGGCGATGTGGAACTCCTTGAAGTCTCCGAACAGCAGCTGGTCCACGGGCTTGTCCTCCGGCGTGGAGGCGGAGAAGATCTCCCGGCCCAGCTCCTCCAGGGAGATGCCGGCGATGTGGGCCATGCGCTCCGCCATCTTCCGATCCCGGGCTGTGGCGGTGGGGGATTTGAACATGACGGTGTCCGAGACGATAGCCGCCGCCAGGAGCCCCGCCAGCTTCCCGGAGGGCATCAGCCCCCGCTCCTGGTACATCCCCGCCACAATGGTGCAGGTGCTGCCAACCGGCTCGTTGCGGAAGTAGATGGGGTTCTTGGTCTGGATGTCCGCCAGGCGGTGGTGGTCGATGATAGCCAGCACCTCCGCCTGCTCCAGCCCGGGCACCGACTGGGCCGCCTCGTTGTGGTCCACCAGCACCACCTGCTTGCGCCGGGGCCGGATCAGGTGGTACCGGGAGAGGGTGCCCACCACCCGCTCCTGGCTGTCCAGGATGGGGTAGCTGCGGTACCGGCTCTGGAGCACCACCTCCCGCACGTCGTCAATGAAGTCCTCCAGGTGGAACACCTGGAGCTCCGTCCGCCGGGCCAGACGGCTGACGGGGATGGCCTGGAACAGGCGGCGCACTGCCTGATACCCGTCATAGGGGGTGGAGATGATGCAGGTCTCCCGGGCGAGGGAGCGGATGTCGTCGGGCAGCTCCGCCTGACAGAGGATGACGCAGTTGACGCCGAACTCCACCGCCTGCCGGAGCATATCCGGCTGGTTGCCGCAGACCAGGATGGTGTCCTTCTTCCGGAAGGGGGGCAGGCCCGTCTCTTGGGGCAGGGCAAGGACCACCTCCCCGGTGATGGTGTTCACCAGCTCGTCGGTTTCCCCCAGCAGCTGGCCCTCCAGCACGCTGAGAATGTTGAAGATGGGGATCTCCCGCAGCTCCGAGTCGGTGATGGTCCGCATGTCGCAGGCGGTGATGTCTCCGGCGGTGAGCAGGCCCTTCAGACGGCCCTCGTCGTCGGTAATGGGGATGGCGGAGACGTGCTGGTCGGCCTCCATGGCCTCCCAGGCCCGGCCCACGGTGACGGCCTCGTGGAGAATCGGAGGCACGTCGTAGTCCAGGTCCAGCACCTGGGTGCGCATGGTTTTCAGGTAGACGGGCGCCTCAAAGCCGAAGCGGCTCAAAATCAGCTTGGTTTCGTCGCTCAGGTGGCCCAGCCGGGCGGCCACATACTGGCGGTCGCCCACGGCGTTGCGCAGGGCGGCGTAGGCCATGGCGGAGACCACGGAGTCCGTGTCCGGGTTCCGGTGGCCGGTGACATAGATCTGCTCTATGGGAATCAACTCCTTTTTCATTAGTGTGGCGCGGGCAAAAGGGACCGCCCCCGGAGGGGCGGTCCCGGGGAAGCGTTACCCCTTGCTCTGCATGTAGTTGTTCATACGCCAGATGATGACGGCCATCTCCCGGCGGGTAATGGTGTAGTTGCCAAAGAACATCAGGCCGGTGCTCCGCTCCTCGCCCTTCACAATCCCGGCCTCATAGAGGGCCAGGGCGCTCTCCTCCGAGCTGTCGGCGAAGGGGGAGGCGATGGTGGGCTTGTCGAGCTTGAGGGCCTTGTAGGCGATATCTGCGATAGCCTTGCGGGTGATCTTCCGGTCCAGGTTCACGCTCTGGGTGAGGAGGCCGTCCTCCAGCGCCTTGTCGTGGAAGCCCTTGGCCCAGTCGCCGCCGGTGCGGCTGAGATCGTCGTAGCCAGCGGCCATCATGATGAGCTTGAGGGCCTGACCGTAGGTCACCTCGTTGGCCGGACGGAAGGTGCCGTCCTCATAGCCGTTGATGATCCCGGCCCCGGCCAGCTCCGTGACGGCGGTGTAGTACCACTCCGTGTTGGCGTTGTTGGGCACGTCGGAGAAGGTGACGGGCGTGACAGGCGTGACGGGCTTGGAGGGATTCGTGGGCACATCGGGCTTGGCGGGGGTCTCGGGGACGGTGATCTTCACCTCGCCGCTGACCTTGTTGTTGCTCAGGTCATAGGCGGTGAAGGGGATCGTCACCTCCCCGGCCTTCTGGCCGCTGGCAGGCACGTAGGTCAGGCTGCTGACGGACAGGGTAGTGCCCGTGGTGTAGTACTTGTCGCTGGAGGTGACGGGCGTTCCCACGCCGCCGACGTAGTTGTAGTACAGGGACCCCTTGCTGGGGGCGGAGAAGGACACGGCGGTGATCACGTCGCTGGCCCCGGAGCCCAGAAGGGTGCGGAAGTCGTTGGCCTTGAAGGTCACGCCGGAGGCGGAGCTCGCGGTGTACTCCACTGTCAGATCGTCCCGCTCAAAGAGAATCGTGCCCACGTAGAGGGGCTCGCCCTTGCTGTCGTAGACGGCGTAAGACGCGCTGTCCTTGGCGGCGGAGCCGGGGACGTAGGTCAGATCCTCGATCTCCTTGCCCTGGCTGGAGCTGTAGTGGAACTGATAGCTGCTCTTGTTGCTTTCCTTGAGCTCCGTGCCGCTGCGGGAGCTGGTGCGGTCCAGGTAGAGGGCGCCGGACTCGGGCAGGCTCAGCAGCTGGATATAGAAGCTGCTGGTCTTGCTGCCGGTGGCCTCCTTGTAGACGGAGAGGAAGTCCTCCGGGTCGAGGGCCGCGCTGCCGCTGGTGGGCGCCCGGTAGGTGATGTCCTCCACCTCCCCGTCGGTGAAGAGGATAGTGACGGTGCCGGAGAGCTCCACAGTCTTGCCCCTGTTATTCTCGCCGGTGGCGGTGAAGTCGATGGTCACGGCGCCGGTGAAGCTCTTCCGGGGGGTGAAGACCACCTCGTCCAGATCCATCTGGCGGCTCTTGGTAGGCTGGAAGTAGAACTCGTCGCCGTCCTTGCCGGTGTCCACCTTGTCCTTGTCGTAGTAGAGGTTGCCGTCGGAGGGGGCCTTGAACACCACGTACTCCAGACTGCCGGAGCTGTGGGTCTCCAGCCAGAAGCGCTCAAAGTCGTCGGCGGACAGCGCCACGTCCCCGCCCTTTACGCCGGAGTAGAGCACGCCGGCGTCGCTCAGGCTCTTTTCCACATAGATGGTCAGCACGCCGGGGAACTCCTTCCCCTTGGTGTCCCACGCCTTGAAGTTGATGGTATAGGTGCCGGTGACGCCGTCCTCCCCCAGCTCAAATCTGATATCCTCCAGAGGATAGCTGTCCTTGCTGCTGAAGCCGTACTTCCGGGAGGAGCTGCTGCTGATGTCCAGCCGGCCCACCTTGGACTCGGGCTGCTCGTCGAAGATGATGTAGTCCGGGGTCGCGCCGCTGGCGGCGGCGTCATAGACCGCGTCGTAGATCTGGTCATAGATGGAGTCGGACATGGCGTCGGAGGTGTCGTCAAAGTCCAGGTAGTCGTCCTTGACATTCAGGGTGGCCCGGGCAACGATCAAATCCCGCACCAGCACCGAGACATTGCAGGTGGCGCTGATGGGCTTGGCGGACGCGCCGCTCTTGGGGGAGGCCAGGATGACGCAGGTGTAGGCGTAGTCCGCCTCCTCCTCCGTCACGGCGGCGGGCAGGGTGTAGGAGGAGCCGTTGCCCACGTTGGCCCCGTTCTTGTCGAACCAGGCGTAGGTGATATTGTACTCCTTGGTGATGTCCGCGTTGCCGGCGGTGAGGGTGATCTCCTCCATGGAGAGCTTGGCGTTCTCCTCGCCGATGGCCACGTAGACGGTCTTGTTCTTCTCAATGGCGGCGGCTACAGAGTTGTAGTCCACCGCGCCGCACTGGATGCAGCGGCCCTTCTGGAATTCGTGGTTTTCCTTGGCGGTCGTCTTATCCTGGTGGTAGCGGCAGTAGCCGGAGTGGGTCTTGCCGTCCTCGTTGTCGGTGTAGATGTAGATGTGCTTGGAGGAATCCTCCGGAATCTCCTCCTTATAGGTGTTTTTGCAGTAGTAGCACCGGTACTCCACACTGCCCTTGTCGTGGCAGGTGGCCTCGGTGACGTTGTTGGTCAGCCGCCAGCTGTGGGCCTCCCCTTTGTTGGTGGTGTCGCTGGAGCTGACGCCGGGACACAGGTCGTTTTTACCCGGTCCCTCCACAGCCGCGAAGGCCATGGGGGCCAGGGTCATCATCATGACTGCGGCCAGCAGGGCGGAGAGAGCCCGCCGGCGCAGCGCGTAAAGACGTTTCCTCATGTTGTCGATCTCCTCCTCAGGGAATTTCGCGGGCGGACAAGCCGTCCAAGATACCGTTCATTATAGCACAGGCTATGCAAAAATCCAGCAATATTTTGGTTACAAATTCTTTACGTTTTTCCATCAAAGTTCCATCAGGGCTGTTTTGTGGCTTCCATGCAGGCGGGTGTCGGTTTTTGTCCGGGATTTATGAAACTTTATGGCTTTACAAACGCCGGGGATGATGGTACCATAGGAAAAATAAAATTTCAGGGTTCGACTATATTTTATAATGTAAAGGAGAAACGCGCCATGGCCTACTACTACCCCGAGCCCTCCCACACCTTCAGCGAGTACCTGCTGGTTCCGGGCTATACCTCCCCGGAGTGCGTCCCCGCCAACGTGTCTCTGCGCACGCCCCTGGTGAAATTCCGGAAGGGGGAGGAGGAGTGCCCCATCTCCATCTCCATCCCCATGGTTTCCGCCATCATGCAGTCCGTGTCCAACGACACCCTGGCCGTGGCCCTGGCCAAGGAGGGGGGGCTGAGCTTCATCTACGGCTCCCAGTCCATTGAGAGCGAGGCGGCCATGGTGGCCAGGGTGAAGGGGTACAAGGCCGGCTTTGTCTCCAGCGACTCCAATCTGCCTCCGGACGCCACGCTCCAGGACGTGCTGGAGCTGAAGGAGCGCAACGGCCACTCCACCGTCTCCATCACAGAGGACGGTACCAGCGAGGGGAAGCTGCTGGGCATCGTCACGGGCCGGGATTATCGTGTCAGCCGCATGGACCCCGCCACGCCGGTATCCACCTTCATGACCCCCCGGGAGAAGCTCATTACCGCCCCCGAGGGCACCAGCCTCAAGGAGGCCAACGACATCATCTGGGAGCACAAGCTCAACTCCCTGCCCATTGTCAGCGAGGACGGGCGGCTGGTGTGCTTCGTGTTCCGGAAGGACTACGAGCAGCACAAGGAGAATCCGGACGAGCTTCTGGACAGCCACAAGCGCTACATGGTAGGGGCCGGCATCAATACCAAGGACTATGAGCAGCGGGTTCCCGCCCTGGTGGAGGCCGGGGCCGACGTGCTGTGCATCGACTCCTCCGAGGGCTACACCTGCTGGCAGGAGAAGACCCTGGCCTTTATCCGCCAGCGCTACGGCGAGAGCGTCAAGGTGGGCGCGGGCAACGTGGTGGACCGGGACGGGTTCCTGTTCCTGGCGAGGGCCGGGGCGGACTTTGTCAAGGTTGGCATCGGCGGCGGCTCCATCTGCATCACCCGGGAGACAAAGGGCATCGGCCGGGGCCAGGCCACGGCGCTCATCGAGGTGGCCGCCGCCCGGGACGAGTATTTTAAGGAGACCGGCATCTACGTGCCCATCTGCTCCGACGGCGGCATTGTCCACGACTACCACATGACCCTGGCGCTGGCTATGGGGGCGGATTTCCTGATGCTGGGCCGGTATTTTGCGCGGTTTGACGAGAGCCCCACCGCCCGGGTGCTGGTCAACGGCCAGTATATGAAGGAGTACTGGGGCGAGGGCTCCAACCGGGCCCGGAACTGGCAGCGCTAC
>JAAWUC010000140.1 GCA_022804995.1 Oscillospiraceae bacterium | reverse complement strand
AAAATTTTTTGCTTTCCGCTCCGCTCCAACCCTTGACAGCCAACAGTGATTGTGCCCACGGTGGGCAACCGAAATCGCCGAGGCCGATTTCGGCAGGCCAACACGTTTTATTTTGGGGCCGGGTGGTTGCCCGGAGAAAGGAGCACAACATGGAGCGGGAAGAATTCACGGTCACTTATGAATTGGATGAGAGAATGGTCAACCGTCTTAACAGGCTTACAGAACGGTGGAGGGCAATGGGCAAGGAAATTACGCCGGAAGAGCTATTCGGCTTCGCCATGACGATGGACGGGGACATGGGCATCAAGAACTATCTGGACGTCGTGGATCGGTTTTTAAGAAGGAAGGGAGTGTAAAACATGAAGGCGAAACCGAATATCCGGAGCATCCGCTTTTCTGACGAGCTTGCGGAGCTCATAGACCGGCAGCAGGGAAGCAGTTTCACCCAGAAGTTTGAGAACCTGATTACCCGGTGCGTCTGGGAACTGCCGGCGAAGGAGCGGGAGCTGAAGGAACTGGAGAAACGTATTGAGGAAAAACGGGCCCAGCTTCTGGAGATGTCCGATCAGGCCCGGAAGCTGAGCGCCACGATCAACGACCTGTTCCCGAAGGTCTTTGCGCTGGAAAGCGCCGTCGGCAAAGCGGCGGAGAAGTGGAGGGCGTAACACAGGCCGCTCCCGGAGCCGGTTACGATGAGCGCCGTAGCGGCGAAAGATTGTGTTACAATACAGGAAGCCCCGGCGGGGGCCTCCCATTTGTTTCAGGTCAAATACTTTGAGCCAATGGAGGTTTTGGCGGGTTATGACGAAAAAACAACACTATATGACCAGAGACGAGCGGTACAAGCTGGAAGCTCTCTTAGAAGCAAAAATTCCAGTCTCCAGAATTGCGAAGCAGCTGGGCTTCTGCCGCCAGACCATCTACAACGAAATAGCGCGGGGAAAGTACGTCCATACCTGCGACTGGTGGGACGAAGAGCGCTACTCCGCAGACAAAGGCCAGCAGATACACGCCTACAACCAGACCGCCAAGGGCAGGCCCCTCAAAATCGGAAATGACCACGCCTACGCGAAATTCCTGGAAAACAAAATGCTGGGCGTCCAGGCGGATGGAAAAGTGGACCGGCGAAAACGGTATTCCCCGGCGGCGGCGCTGGCTGAGGCCAGGAAGGCGGGATTTGCCCTCACTGTCTGCGCCAGCACCCTGTACAGCTACATAGACAAGCGGATATTCCTGCACCTGACCAACAAAGATTTGTGGGAGAAGGGCAAACCCAAAAAGCAGGGCCATCAGCCGGTACGGCGGATTGCTCACCCGGCCCTCCCCAATATCACGGAAAGGCCGGAGCATGTCAACCGGCGGGAGGAGTACGGACACTGGGAAATCGATCTGGTGGTAGGCAGAGCCAAAAGCAAGCCGGTACTGCTGACCATGGTGGAGCGGCGGAGCCGGGAGCCGCTGGTCTTCAAACTGCCGGATAAACGGGCGGCGTCCGTCCGAAAGGTCTTCGATACCCTAGAACGAACCCAGCCGGATTTTCGGGAGAGATTCAAAACCATCACCACAGACAACGGGCCGGAGTTTCTGGAGTACAAGCAGCTCACCCAGTCCATCCACGGCGGTCAGCGGTTTGAGGTCTACTACTGCCACAGCTACTCCGCCTGGGAGAAGGGCGGAAACGAGAATATGAACCGAATGATCCGCAGATGGTTTCCCAAAGGGACTGACTTTTCCCGGGTGACAAAAAAGGAGATAGCGGAATTCCAAAACTGGCTGTTCCACTATCCCCGAAAAATATTGGGCTGGAGATCTCCGGCGGAGCTGGCTGTGTAACACAAAAAACCTTCAGCTGCCGGGCGCCAGGACAAAGAATTGTGTGACACTACCACTTTTCCCACACCTTCTGGGCGAGCTCCTTCCGGGAGTAACTATTGAAAAGCTTCCAGAGAGGCGGGGAAAAAATACGCTTGGTGTCCAGCAGAGGCAGGCCCATGGCATAGAGGTCCGCGATCTGCTTGGTCTGCTCATCCACGCCCACCTTGCGGCGGATTCTCCGGGCCACGACACAGAAGGGAACCAAGGAGCGCCGGACCACGTAGAAATTCTGTGCCAGACGGCGGAGCGTGACGTCCATGTCTTCATAGGACTGGGAGAACACGTCCACAGAGACCTTGTAATGACGATGGTACTTGTAAAAGTAGATGGACTCCGGGGGAAAGGCTTTGTAATTGCGGTTGTTGTACTCAATCCCGGCCTCGTCTATGATGACCTTGGCGTTCTCAATCATGCAGAAGCCAATATCCTTTTTGGCATCCAGGCGGTAAGCGCCGGTGATGGGGACATTGCTGTAAACGTCAATCCGGCGCTTGAGATACCGGCTGTTGAGAAGCAGACTTGTCAGCCGGTTTCTATGCCTGCGGCAAAAGCGAATCAGGATATTTTCATGGAGGGCCCACCTGGTCAGATAGGCGGCGAAGGTGGTCTTGCCGGAGCCGGGGACGCCAAAGTAGACGTTGAGCACATGGGGGTGTGGAGGACAGAGAAAGGACCGCAGGAACAGCGGCAGATAGAGCAGAGCCGCAAGAATCAAGACAAACATACTCCAGCCCCCCTCAAAGATTCAGCAGACGCTGGAACAGACCAGCACCAGTGCCGATGAAGCCAATCACGACGCCCAGCAAAAGGATCGGGTGAGAGGCGACCGTGAAGCACACCGCCTCCATCCACTCGCAGGCCATGGAAAAAACCTCTGTCATGGTCTGGAGCAAAGCCGACAGCTCCATACTCACGCCAGAGGGTGGCTCGGGCTCGGGAAGCTGGGGAATATTTTCTCGTTCTGTCAGGTTACATCTATTACAAAGATAAATCGTATAACCGGGCGCATACGTAGTAGGAGGCATATGAAACGACACTCGGAAATCATGTCCCAGCGGATCGCCGACCTCCGCACCACCAACAATCTGTCCACAACGTATACACGCATAACTTGCATAAGATGGACGCTCACAAGTCGGCTCTGTAGCTCCGACTGGCGTTTCCGACTGATCGTGACCAAGGGCAGGAAGTTTTGTTGCAGTGAATCTTACACCACAAGAGCATTTTTCATAAAGCGCATAGCCTTGATTTGTACAAGTAGGCGCATAGGAACGAGATTCATCCAACACGCCTGCCGCGCCACAGCCCTTACAGTTTTTTTCCGGAAAGACATACGCATCAACGGCAAAGGCAGGAACTGTGAGCAGGGTCAAAGTCAGAAAAAAGCAGGGAAAAACCCGCTTGAAATCAAATTGTTTCTGTTTCATAGAAACCTCCGAAAAAGCTGGGGGAAGGGGCGCGCGCTTCGCTTGGCGCGCCCCCTTCCCCCTGGGTCTTACACTTTCAGCAGACGGGAAAACAGGCTGATACCGGTGCCGATGAAGGTGATCACGACACCAACCAGGAGCAGGGGATTGCTGACCACAGTATCAGAGACAGTGCCGACCCAGCCGACAGCGGCGGTAAAAACCTCCGTGATAGCGGACAGGACCGTGGCCATAGTCAGGGCAGCGCCCTCCGTAGCAGGATTCATACTCGTTTCTCCTTTCTATGAAATCATATTCTTAACCGCCTTTACCACAACGGCCAGGCAGATAAGACCAAAAAGATAGATGATGGGCTCGGAGCTCAGGAACACCGCCACGGCGTCCAGCATCCCGACAGAGTAGGCCATCATGGAATCTGTCATTTCAGGACACCTCCTAAAAGCCGCATCAGGCAGTAGAGCAGGATGCCGAAGAGAAACACACCGGCCAGCCACTCATAGTCCACGCCAGCGGAGCCGTCGGGAACGGTTTCTATCAGGTATTGATATGTATCGTTGTCCACTGTCTGCGTGATAACGGTTGTGGAGGCGACCGGCGTATACTCTCCGAAGATGGATGTTACCAGGGATTTCAGACCACCGGCAGCGGAGGCGGGAGGCTCCGCAGGGCGCAGGTCCTGCACATACCAGACGGCGGGGTCCTTGGCGATATCCGCAAGCAGACCGGCAATCAAGACCAGCGTATCCTGGTCCGTCACCTCCAGAGCCGCAGAGTCATCCGCAGGATCCAGTTCATCAGGCGGAAGTATGTCCGCTTGAGGAGGCGGGTCAGCTTGTACCTCACCCGGCGAAAGAAGCTCCCCATCCGAAGACCAGACATTGCCGTCTGCATCAACATAGCTGCCAATAGGATACTTATCATTGGAAGTATCATCCGGTGGAAAAACGGAAGTGCCGTCATTGTTTGCATCCTCGCTTTCAATCGGGGGTTCCTCGGGAGCGGGAGCCGGGTCAGGCTCAGGTTCAGATTCAGGTTCGGGAATTGGTTCAGGCGCTGGCTCTGGTTCAGGAATAGGCTCAGGCTCAGGCTCGGGTTCCGGCTCAGGAATCAATTCTGTATCCGTCACAGGCGGGTCAGGGTCCTGGTCCGGAATATCTTCCACAGCCAGGGCAAAAGCAGTCAGG
>JAAWUC010000139.1 GCA_022804995.1 Oscillospiraceae bacterium | reverse complement strand
GTGACAAGGGAATCTGGGAAAAGATTCTGGAAGCGCTGGTGGATGACACGGACTTCGAGTGGCTGATGATCGACGCCAGTCATGTCAAAGTACATCCTGACGCCACTGGCGCTCGAGGTGGAAATCAGGCAATGGGCCGTACAAAAGGGGGCTCAACTCCAAGATACATCTGGCCGTGGATGCGCATGGTATGCCGGTGCGATTCTTTGTCACTTCTGGTACCACAGCGGATTGCACAATTGCAGCGCAGTTGATCGAGGGATTCCAAGCGGAATATCTTCTGACAGATCGGGGCTATGATACAGACGCAATCATTCTCAAAGCTGCTGACAAGGGGATGACGCCGGTTATCCCCCCGAAGAAAAACCGCAAAGAATTACGTGAATACGACGAATATCTTTATAAACTTCGCCCTCTCGTTGAGAATGCTTTTCTTCTTCTCAAACGCTGGCGCGGCATTGCTACACGTTACGCCAACGTCGCCGCTGTCCAAATTCGTTGTATTGCTATTTGCCTCCTCCTTTATTGACGACGCTATCTAGGGTCTGTTCACAAAAATGGATTTGTGATAAGATGGATCGCACCTATGAAGGCGATGAGACGAGCGCTTTGGCTATGGAACTTGGTTATAGACCTGTGGTTCCGCCAAAAAGCAGTCGTAAAAATCCTTGGGACTACGATAAGCAGCTGTACAAACAACGCAATCAGGTTGAGAGGCTCTTCCGCCGCATTTTTATCCCCTATGATACACTTGATGCTGTCTTTTTAACCTTTGTCTATTTCGCTCTTATTTTCGATGTACTTTTGTGAACTGACTCTAGGTTCAAATATGACTAAAGTGCGGCAATCATAGTAGATTACCGCACTTTGGCCATGCTTTGAACAGTTTTTGGTTGTTGCCCCTGTGCGGGGTAGCCCTTTGCGTCCTTTTGCTTTTTTCTCCGTCAATCCTGCGTTCTTCTGCGGCTGAGGTGGTCTTTACGCTTTGCAAATCGATAGTAGGTTTCGCCATTTGCATCCGTTATCTACAAAAAACAGCACCGCATTTACCAATTCCTGCTTTTCCCATTTGCTCCTGTTTCGTGCTCGGGGAAACAGCGGCGCTATGACCGCCCATTGACTGTCGCTCAAATCGCTCGCATAACTGCGCCTTTCATTTTTCTGTATCATGTTCCCATTATAGCACTTTCTTTCCTATCGGTAATTTTTTTACAAACTCCAACTGCTGGCGCAAATATGTAATCTCCCGCTGCATGGCCGCTATGGACTGCTGGCTTGGCATCGTATCGTAGTTTATATCTGCGGGACGGCGGCCCTTCTCTCATAAGTTCCCCAGCCTCCGCGCGCTTTACCAATTGATGGGCAAAGCAGTAGATTCGGCTCTCTCCCAAAATTTCTGTGTCATAGCCAAGGCTCTGCAAGATTTCTCGAGGGAATCCTCTAGTTCCTGTGTGTTCACTTTATGGGTACAGTTTTATTTGCTCTTTGTCTAACCAGGTCATTTCCTGTACCACAGGCAGAGATTGGATAATTAAAGCATTTAATTAAGAAATAGTGTTAGCCACACAGAAAAGCAAAGGGATGTGGATCGGGCATAAGCCGATCCACATCCCTTTTATCTCTGTCAAAGTCCCATCAAATCGCACGCCATACCGCAGAACACCTTCACACCGTTGGCCAGCGCATCCTCCTGGAAGTCAAAGCCCTTGCTGTGGAAGGGGCCGGCGCAGGGGGTCGCTGTGGAGAAAAACAGCCCCTGCCCGCCCTGGGCCCGGACCCGGTTGACCATATAGGCGTAGTCCTCACTGGCTCCGCCCCCAGATCTGGGCGGGGTGGCCCGCAGGCCCAGCTTCTCTGCACATACCGTGAGGCACCGGTCAATCAGCGCCCGATCGCTGGTCAGGGACTCCGCCGCTCCCATCAGCTTCACTTCACAGCCACACCCGTGCATCTCCGCCGCCGAGCGGACAATCCGCCGGGCGTAATCCTCCACAAACCGATTCGTCTCCGTGGTGGCCCCACGGACCTCCAGCTCCAGCTTGGCCCGGTCGCAGATGACGTTTCGTCCGGAACCGGCCTGGAGCACACCTACATTGATGCGGGTCTCTCCGGTGCTGCACCGAGGGATGGCCTGGAGGTTGAGCACCGCCGTAGCCGCCGCCAGCATGGCGTTGTTGCCCTGCTCGGGTACTGCCCCGGCGTGGGCGGCTTTGCCGGTGAAATAGACGTCAAGCTTGGAGGTGGCCAGGGTGCCGCCGGTGGACAGGCCAATCTGGTAGTCTCCGTCCAAATCCCCCATGTGGGTGGCGATGACATAATCCACACCGTCCAAATGTCCGTGTTCCACAATAGCCTTGGCTCCGCGGACTCCCTCCTCCGCCGGTTGGAAAATCAGCTTTACCGTCCCCTTGAGCTTGTCCCGCAGCCCCACCAGGATCTCTGCAACGCCAAGGCCGATAGAGGCGTGGCCGTCGTGGCCGCAGGCGTGCATCATCCCGTCGTTGACCGAGCAAAAGCCCTCCAGAGCGGGGCGGTGGCTGTCAGACTTGTCCTCAAAGACACCCAGGGCATCAATATCAAAACGCATGGCAATAACCGGCCCCTCCCCACAGCGGAGAATACCAATAACGCCGGTAAAGCCGTCCTTTGCCCGCTCCGCCCAGGGCTGTACCGCCCCCTGGTCCAGCGCCCGCTGATACTGCTCCGCCAAAACCTCCGCCGGGGGCAGGCCCATCCGACCCTCATCCAGGCATACGTCCCGTCCTGTCAGAACCTCGTACCCCAGCTCCGTCAGACGCTGGGCAATGAGGGAAGAGGTGCGGATCTCAAACCAGCCGCTCTCCGCGTAGGTATGAAAATCCCTGCGGCGCCGGCGCAGCTGCGGGATCATAGCTTGGGCCTGTTCCGTAATGATATCATAGATGCTTCTCATAAATTTTCTCCTTTTCCAGATCGTTCTTTTGGGCAGGGGGGCCGCGCACCGGCCCCCCTCTTGTTTTCCTGTCTTATATGAATCGGACTGCCAGCGCAGGAATTAATAGCAGGGGAAAATCGTCATCGTCCACCCCACCGCCGTGATGCAGGCGATAATAGCCGGCAGCCAGCTCATTTTAATCATATCCTTCTGGTCGTAACCGCCGATGCTCATCATCAAGGGCACACTGGGGGTAGCCATAGGGGTTATGAAAGCGGAGAGAGAGCCCGTGACCGTGAGAATCAGCGGCCCGACCGGGTTGTAGCCCAATGCTACGCAGGTCATAATTGTGATCGGCTGGATGGATTGAATGACGGAATGGTTGACCATCACCTGTGTCAGCAGGAAGGGAATGAGGAAGAACACCAGGCCGACCACATAGCTGTTGGGGTGCTCGCCCAGCATACCGGCGATGGTGCCGCCAATAAAGTCCCCGGCGCCGGTGGCCACCAGGGCCTGTCCCATTGTCAGACCGCCCACGTACAGGAATACCACAGGCAGATTCAGATTGGAAACCGCTTCCCTCTCAGAGAGCACACCGGTCAACACCGTCAGCAGCGCGCCGCCCAGGCAGATCTGCCAGCTGGTAACAGGCAGATAGTCAACAAAGATCAAGCAGACAACCACTACCAGGAAAATACCGTAGCCAAAGACTTCCCGGACCGGGTCCAGGGGCTTCTGTTCCGCCATGGTTCTGCCCTTAACATCACTCTCCACCACACCCTTGTTCGGAGCCATCTTCGGCGCGCCCCAGATAGCGTAGGCAATCAGAACAATCATCATAGGCAGCTTGGCATACATCTGGGAAAACATGCCGAAGCGGAACTCCGCTCCCGCGCCGTAGGTCTCCAGAAGGGTATTGTTGGTGATGTAGGCCGCGGCGCCCGCGCCAATAGGCAGCAGGCCAACGCAGGTAATAGAAATGAGGCCGATGGAGAACATAGCCTTGGAGGGGCTGATACCCAGCTTTCTGCAGTAGTCCGCCACCAGAGGGTAGCAGATCGAGAAGATGAGGATGGCGCTGGGCACCACCTGGGCAATGAGGGCCGTGACCAGTACATAGCCAATCATCCCCTTGGTAAAGGAACCGCCGGAAACCTTATAGACCAGATTTGAGATCTTGTGGACCATCTGGGTCCGGTTCAATCCGGCGGCAATGACAAACATGGACGCCATGATAATCGCGCTGGAGTTGGCGAAGTTGCCCAGCGCCGCCGCCGGGTCCACGCAGCCGGTGACAATGAGCAGAAACATAGCCGTCAGGGATGTCAGCCCCATGGGGATCTTGTTGAGGATGTAGCTGATAACCGCTAGCGCAAAGATAATGAGACATATGATGGATTGTGTTGACATGATACTCTCTCCTTTTCTGATTTACCGCGATCCTGTCTGCTTCCGGAAGCCATACAAAAAAGAGTTGACAAATCCCCTTTCTTTGTACAAAATAAAGTATACTTCCGAAAAATCACGGTGAAAATGGCGGATCTTTTATGGGGATATAGGGAATCTGTATAACGATGCCTGTTTTTCTTTTTTAAATTAGTCGCTTTTCACAAAATTTATCCAGCTGTTTTGTAACCCTGAATAAACCGCCGGGAACTGTCCCCGGCGGTTACGCCCCCATGGGGGCGT
>JAAWUC010000138.1 GCA_022804995.1 Oscillospiraceae bacterium | reverse complement strand
GCTTTGGAAAAATTGTGAGCGTAAACTCGTTATTTCTGCTCAGATTCTTACTTTCGCCCTCATTGCCATCCTCATCAGAAGATATTAAACAGGCTCTAACATCATGGAGCAGCAAATGCTGCTGTCCGGCAAGCTGAGTGCGGCTATGACCGCACCCGTCCTGCCCGGTCCCGCCGGGCCTGCCGGGGCCACTGGTGCCACCGGTCCCGCCGAGGGCGCCGCCGGGGTCACGGGCGCCACAGGCCCCACAGGAGCGGACGGCCCTATCGGCGCGGCGGGGGCAGCTGGCCCCACTGGTGCGGCTGGCCCCACTGGTGCGGCTGGCCCTGCCGGGGCTGCCGGCGCAACGGGACCCACCGGCGCGGACGGCGCGGTGGGTCCCACCGGTATAACCGGTCCTGCCGGAGCTACTGGCGTCACTGGCGCGACCGGCCCCACCGGGGCAGATGGCGCTGCGGGAGCGACGGGCGCGACCGGCCCCGCCGGTGCGGACGGCGCGGCAGGTTTGGCCGGAGTCGCAGGCGCGGAGGGCTCCGCCGGGCCCACCGGGGCCTCCGGCCTCACCGGCCCCACGGGAGCCACCGGCCCTGCCCTCTCCTCCGCCTTTGCCGCCAACACCCAGGGCAGCAGCGTCCTGGTGGCCCTTGGCGGCACTCCCATCGCCCTGCCTAACGCCCAGCTTCTCTCCCCTGACATTACGGTCAACGCCGGGAATACGGTGTTCACCGTGGTTACGCCGGGCACCTATCAGATTTCTTACCATGTGAATACCACCGCGGCTCTGCTGATGGGGACCAGGCTGGTGATCAACGGGACAAACAGCGTCCCTTCTACCATCAACCCGGCCCTTTCCATCTCCAGCTTTGAGAACCAGATCAAGGTCACTCTGCCTGCCAACTCCACCATTTCTCTCCAGCTCTTCACATCAATTGTGGGAACCGCTGTTCTGGTGGGCGGCGGCGCGGGGGCTTCCCTGACCATCATCCGGCTGGATGGGACCGGCCTGCCGAGTGGCTCTCAGAGCGGGGACAGCGAACACGACTCCGAGATAGAGATCGGGGCCGAGTGAGCGCAGGACCGCTAAAATATTGCTCCCGCCGGCGAAAGCCGGCGGGAGCAAATGATAATGATGGCGAATCGAAGGAGGTTCCGCTATGGTAAGCGTCAGTCTGTGCATGATTGTAAAAAACGAGGAGGACGTGCTGGAGCGCTGTCTGGAAAGCGCGGCGGAGCTGGTGGACGAGATCATCATTGTGGACACCGGCTCCACCGACCGCACGAAAGAGATCGCCGCCCGCTTTACCGGTCAAATCTATGACTTCCCCTGGCGGGACGACTTTGCCGCCGTCCGGAACGAGTCCTTTTCCCATGCGTCCATGGACTACTGTATGTGGCTGGACGCCGACGACGTGCTGCTGGAGGAAGATCAGACGTCCTTTCTGGCCTTGAAAGAGAGCCTGGACCCCTCCGTTTCGGTGGTCATGGCCCCCTACCATACCGGGTTTGACGAAAGCGGCCGGGTGACCTTCTCCTACTATCGGGAACGGCTCATTAAGAACCGGGCCGGTATGAGCTGGGCGGGAGCCGTCCACGAGGCTGTCACGCCGGTTGGAACCGTTCTGTATGGGGATTTCGCCGTTACCCACCGCAAGACCCGTCCCTCCGACCCGGACCGGAACCTGCGCATCTACCAGACGCAGCTGGACACGGGAAAGGAACTGGAGCCCCGCCAGCAGTTCTACTACGGCCGGGAGCTCTACTACCACCACAGCTGGGAGGAGGCGCTGGCTGTCTTTGAGCGGTTTTTGGAGGAGGGCCGGGGATGGGTGGAGAACAACATCGACGCCTGCTGCCACTGCGCCTACTGTCATAAGGAGCTGGGCCATGACCAGGCAGCACTGGCAGCGCTGTTTCGCGCCTTTGCCTATGACCGGCCCCGGGCCGAGGTCTGCTGCGACATCGGCCTCTGGTTTTTCCAGAGGGAGCAGTACCGGCAGGCAGCCTACTGGTACGCCCTGGCTCTGACCTGTACCCGGGACGACCGCCGGGGCGGTTTCGTCTCCCCGGACTGCTATGGCTACCTTCCCTGTATCCAGATGTGCGTCTGCTACAGCCGCCTGGGCGACCGGAAGAAGGCGGAGGCCTTCAACGAGCTGGCTGCGGCCTGCAAACCGGATTCCCCCGCGGTTCTCCACAACCGGGCGGTTTTTCAGTCTCTGCCGGAGCAGACCGCTGCGAGACATGGTATGCCGCACGCACACCATCAAGGTCAGCCGTGAGGACTGGATCGCTGTGGAGAATACCCGCGAGGGTATTGTGGCGCTGGAAAAATTTGACCAGGTGCAGACTGGCTATGCGAAAGTCTGTGGAGCATGGCGAATTGAAAAACGCAATTGGCCGCTGCGCGGTAAGGTTCGATGCAGTGTTTGCGGTCACGCAATGAGCTGTAAACCGGGCAAACAAATGTATTTCTATTGCTATATCCTACGGTACAACGATTCTTTTACCTGTATCAAGTCAGTGCAGGGAGCCGATAGGCTCTGCCTCGGACATACTCCAAGGAGGCCTGTGCATACCATCGGCACGGCCAGTGGTTATGATTCCGGACACCGGCTTCCATATTTTGTATTTTTCGGCGGATAACGCAGAGACGCTTCCTGAAGATGTGAAATTTTGGTGAACTTTTTTAGGAATTTTCTTGAAATTGTACCAAAATAGGGTTATACTGAGCGTAGGAAGTGTAGTTCGCCTGAGTACGCGGGCAGACAGGCCGGAAAAGTGGTACTGGAAGGGAGGCGTTTGGAATATGTTTCGGATAGGGGATAAGGTGGCGCACCCTATGCACGGGGCCGGTGTCATTGACGACATTGTCTCGGAGCGGGTGGGGCCGGCGTCCCAGGATTATTATGTGTTTAGGATGCCCGTGGGCGGGCTGGTGCTGAAGATCCCCACGACCAAGAGCCAGCTGGTGGGGCTGCGGGACGTGGTGGGCGCGGGGGAAATCTCCAAGCTGCTGGAGGCCATCCCGGCCCTGGCGGCGGATATGAACAGCAACTGGAACCACCGCTATCGGGAGAATATGGAGCGCCTCAAGAGCGGGAACCTCTACGAGGTAGCCCGGGTTATCAAGGGCCTCAAGTGCCGGGAGAAGCAGAGGGGCCTGTCCACCGGGGAGCGGAAGATGCTCCACACCGCCAAGCAGATTCTGCTCTCGGAGCTGGTGCTGGTGACGGGCATGGACTACGGCTATTTTGAGGAGCAGATCAATACAGCTATGGTAGGGGGATGAGCGGAATGGGCAAGCTGCTCGACAAGCTCCTCCGGCGGGAGAAGCATTTGCCGGAGGTCTGCAGCGCCGTTGTAGCCGCCGCCGGGGGCTCCGAACGCATGGGCGGGGAGAATAAAATCCTGCTGCCGCTGGAGGGGATTCCGGTGCTGGCACGGACGCTGACGGCTCTGCAGAGCGCCTCCAGGGTGACGGAGATTGTGGTTGCCGTCCGGGAGGCGGACTTGCTGATCGCGGCGGAGCTGTGCAGGGTCTACGGCATTACAAAACCGGTGAAAATCGTGCGGGGCGGGGCCACCAGAACGGAGTCCGTGCTGACGGCAGCCCTGGAGTGCCGGGAGGACGCCCGGATTATCGCCGTCCACGACGGCGCTCGGCCCCTGGCGGAGCCGGAGCTCATCGACCGGGTGATTGAGCTGGCGCTGAAAACCAACGCCGCCGCCCCGGCGGTGATGGTAAAGGACACGATCAAGACGGTCCGGGACGGCGCGGTGGAGAGCACCCTGGAGCGGGACGCCCTTCGGGCTGTCCAGACGCCCCAGGCCTTTGACGCCCAACTGCTGCGGGCGGCACTCCAGTCCACCGTGGAGCTGGGCCTCTCCCCCACCGACGACTGCGCCGCCGTGGAGCGGCTGGGGAAGGAGGTCCTTCTGACGGACGGCTCCTATGAGAACATCAAGATTACGACGCCGGAGGACATGGCCATCGCCGCCGCGCTGCTCCAGCGCAGGGAGGGGCGGCTATGAGCGTCCCCAGAATCGGCCACGGCTATGACGTACACAGGCTGGTGGAGGGACGGCGGCTGGTGCTGGGCGGCGTGGAGATCCCCTTTGCGCGGGGATTGCTGGGCCACTCGGATGCGGATGTGCTGCTCCACGCGCTGATGGACGCGCTGCTGGGGGCGGCGGCGCTGGGGGACATCGGCCATTTGTTTCCGGACAGCGACAGCGCCTACGAGAGGGCGGACAGCCGGGCGCTGCTGCGGGAGGTGGGCCGGCGTCTGGGCGAAGCGGGCTTCACGGTGGGAAACGTGGACGCCACCCTCATCGCCCAGCGGCCCAAGGTCGCGCCCTATGTGGAGCAGATGCGGCGGAATATCGCTTCGGATCTAAGCATCCCCCTGGACCGAGTCAGCGTCAAGGCCACCACGGAGGAGGGCCTGGGCTTTACCGGCCGGGAGGAGGGCGTTGCGGCCCACGCTGTGGCGCTGGTTTTTTCATCGGACGTTCTCTGATACAGCGAAGGCGGGGAGCTCTTTGGCTCCCCGCCTTCGCTCAGACTGTCGATAAAGTGATTTTCGCAAAGAAAACCACATCAAAAATGTTTCAAATGCAGTTACTCTGCTAAATGAAGGATTTTGGCCTTCAATGTCCT
>JAAWUC010000137.1 GCA_022804995.1 Oscillospiraceae bacterium | reverse complement strand
CCTGCACGTGTCCAACAACGACAACGGCGATCTGCGCGTCGGCGACCAGATCATCTGGGTCGAGAAGGCCGACGACAGCAAGACCGTGTACTTCATCGTTGTTGTCTCCGACAAGGCCGACAGCCACAAGCACGACTGGAACTCCCCCGCTTGGCTGGAGAACCTCTATGAGGACATCATCATCGAGCAGCGCACCGGCGAGGCTCCCGAGAAGAGCGAGGTTGACAAGCTGATCGCGGAGTCCACGAACACCGTGAAGGATCCCATCAAGACCAAGGCTGAACGCGATGCCGCTCAGGCTATGCTGGCTCGCCTGGAGGAGATGGCTGCGAAGGAGACCATCACTGTTGGCGATCTGAACAAGCTGGAGGCGGAGATCACTCGCATCGAAGCTCTGATCGATACCTTTGACACCGGTGTGTCCAGTGCTGAGAGTGCGGCCAATGAAACGAAGAATGCGCTTAACGCAGACCTTGAGAAGTACAAGGATCTCGTCGGGGCTACGGACTGGGCCGACAAGGTTGCTGTGGCTAAGGAGTACACAAAGAAGCTGGAAGAGGCTACTTCTGTGGCAGAGGTCAACAAGATCAAGCAGGACGCTCAGATTGCGATGGCCGACGAGTGGGGCCACGAGAGCTATGGCGATGTTCGCGATAAGATCATGAGCACGCCTGAAATTCGCGCTGACCTCGTAAACAAGAAGGTCTATGTTGATGCCAGCTCTGCTTCGGACCTCTTCACCATCAGCAAGGACGCGGAACTCACTGTTGATGAGAACATAGCTTTGATCGGCTGGTGGCTTGGCGTGGAGGCGACCTACGCGGATGGTGTCTACACCGCCAATAGAGACGATGATACCTTTATCTACAATGCCAATCTGACAGAGTCCAGCGTGGAGGATAAGCAGGGTGGTGGTAAAACCTATAAAAACCCCAGCATCCTGTATTCCATCTACAGCGAAGCGAACTACCTGAATGAGGCCGCTTATTTCTTCATCTTCTTCAATGAGACGACCAAATTCGATGGTGATTCTGATCCGTTCCAGTACTATGTGTCTAAGAGACTGTCTCTCGACGATATCGACGGCACAAAGACTTGGAGCCCGGATGGTGGTCAGCAGATCGAGTTTGTAGTGGTTAAGGATTGGCCTGAGCTTGGCTAAACACTGACCAGAGAACAAAAGCAAAGAACCCCCAAGGGCTTCGGCCCTTGGGGGTTCTCTTATTGAAAGGCGATGTAATGATATGTTTTTCCAGGCTCATTCATTTGGGGTCTGCTGCCGCTGTCCGCCCGGATAGAAAATCCATCCTCCAGAAATGTCAGCACGCTGGTCAAAAGTCCCGGCGCGGCTACAATAACATTCGTTGGGTAACTGTTAGCGACGGTCAGGAACTGGGCTGAGACGATAAGAAACCTGGGCCGGAAGCCGATTTTCACGGTGGAGGTCTCCCCGTTGCCTGCGTAGGATCCAATGGTGTAGGGCCTTTTCTCCGGTGAGTAGGCCCTGTCGGCGGCAGACTGCGCGGTGGAGAGCCCGTCCTCCAGCGCGGCCATGGCGTTGTTGAAGTCCGTTCTCATAATCCGGTCGTCCTCCTCCCACTGGGGCAGATGGTATTTGTTTGTGTACTTCATGCAGTTCTCCTTTTCAAAGTGGTGTTAACGGCGGAAAACCGTTACACCTATGGCTGTAACGGGGGAGAAGTTGCCTTTTCCGGTGCAACGGCGAAGGGTATAAAAAAAGTGGAGGGCTTGACAAAGCAAGCCCTCCGTGCTAGAATAATCCCAGGAATACCGCCGCTAGGTGGTCAGCCCGAACTGTGGTTAGCTTTTACGCATTGACCGTCCGGGTGCCAGCCGGGCGGTCAACACGCTGTTGGGGTTAAAGGTTAATTTTACCATATCCCGCTGAATCTGTCAAACCCCCGAGGATTTTGGTCCTCGGGGGCTTTTTTATCCCATAGATGTCAATATCCAACAGACCGATCCACCAGATTTTTCAGCGGCTCTCCGTTGGCATACCGCTCCAAATCGGCGCAGAACATCTCCACCGCCAGCTCGCAGGTCAGCCCCAGGGACATATTCCCGGAGACGTGGGGCGTCAGCAGCAGATTGGGGCAGTCCCACAGCGGGTCATCCTCCGGCAGCGGCTCTGGGGTCATCACGTCCAGGGAGGCCCCGGCGATCCGTCCGGCCCGCAGCGCCTCGGCCAGCGCGGTCTGATCCACGGCGGACCCCCGGCCCACGTTGACCACAAAGGCCCGCTCCGGCAGCAGCGCAATCCGCTCCCGGCTGAGGATCCCCGCCGTCTCCCCTGTGGCGGGCAGGGCCATAATCAGCGCGTCGGCCTCCGGGAGCACGCTGTCCAGCGCCCCGATGGGAACCACCCGGTCAAAGGCGGCTTCCCCGGACCGCCCGCTCCGGCACACCCCGGTCACGGAGGCCCCCAGCGCTTTCAGCCGCCGCGCGGTGTTGGCCCCGATATCCCCGGTACCCAGCATAACGATTCGGCTCCCGGTGATGGAGCGGATGGGACTGTAGAAGGACCACCGTCTCTCCCGCAGATCCGCCTGATACTCCGGCATCCGCCGCAGCAGCATCAGCAGAACCATGAGTACGTGCTCGGAGATCGTCGGCCCGTAGGCCCCGGAGGAGTTGGACAGCAGGCAGTCCTGGCTGGGCCAGAGGGAGTCCTCCAGAAGGTGGTCTACCCCGGCGGAAGCGGCGCAGAACCAGCGCAGCCTCTCCGCCCCCGCCAGCAGGGACGGGGGAATATAGCCGAAGAGGACCTCAAATGCCCTGATTTCCGCCGCCAGCGCGTCCCGATCTGCAAAGTAGGTGGTGGAAAAGCCGGTTTTTTCCGCCGTCCGGTCAATTTGCCGGCGGTAGTCCTCCGTAATAAAATCCGCGAATACAGCAAGCCTTCTCATACAACATCTCTCCCTTCCATCATTGCCAGAACCTGTTCCGCCGCGCGTATTCCATCCGCCGCCGCCGAGAGAATCCCCCCGGCATAGCCCGCCCCCTCGCCGCAGGGGAAGAGCCCCCGGATATTAGCCTGTCCCGTCCCGTCCCGCAGAATCCGCAGGGGGCAGGAGCTCCGGGTCTCCACGGCGGTGAGCACAGCGTCCGGGGCGGCGTAGCCCCGCAGCCGCCCGTCCAGCACCGGCAGCGCCTGGGCCAGGGCCTCTGCGATAAAGTCCGGAAGCACCTCCCACAGATTGGTCCACCGCACCCCGGGCCGGTAGGTGGGCAGAACCCTCCCCGGCCCCGCCGAGGCCCGCCGGGCCAAAAAGTCCTCCACCCGCTGGACCGGGGCGAAGAAGCCCCCGCCTCCCGCCAAAAACGCCCGCCGCTCCAGCGCCCGCTGGAAGGCGATCCCCGCCAGGGGGCCGGCTCCGCCGAAGTCCGCCGGGGTCACACCCACCAGCAGGCCGCCGTTGATGTTCACCCCATCCCGGGCATAGAGGCTCATGCCATTGGTGACAGCTCCCTCCGCCTCGCTGGCGGCGGCGACCACGCTGCCTCCGGGACAGACGCAGAAGCTGAACACCCCCCGGCCCTCCGGCAGGTGGCAGCTGAGCTTATAGCTGGAGGCCGGCAGGCGGGGGTGTCCCGCCAGGGTCCTGTACTGGGCCGCGTCGATGTCCGCCTGCAAGTGCTCAATCCGCACCCCCACCGCCAGGGGCTTGGCCTCCATGGCCACGCCGCTCTGGAAAAGGCGTTCAAAGGTATCCCGGGCGCTGTTGCCCAGGGCCAGCACCGCCCGCTCCGCCGGGAGACGGCAGGGTCCCTCCGGGCCCATCACATGGAGGCCCGTCAGCCGGTCCCCCTCCCGCTCCAGCCCCGCCAGCCTATGGCCGAAGCGGATATCGCAGCCCAGCTCCTCCAGCTCCCGCCGCAGGCTCACCAGCGCCCGGTGGAGGTAGTCGGTGCCCATGTGGGGCTTGGCGTCGGTGAGGATGCTCTCCGGGGCTCCGTGGGAAACCAGGGCCTCCAGAATGAACCGGTGGCGCAGATCCCGGGTGCCGGTGTTCAGCTTCCCGTCGGAGAAGGCCCCCGCGCCGCCCTCGCCGAACTGGACATTGGAATTTTCGTCCAGCACTCCCCGGGCCCAGAACCGCTCCACATCGTCCTTCCGCCGCTCCACATTCCAGCCCCGCTCCAGGAGAACAGGCTTCGCGCCGGCCCGGGCCAGCACCAGGGCGCAGAAGAGCCCCGCCGGCCCCGCGCCCACCACCACCGGCGGCACATCCGGCGCCGCAGCAGGCGCCGGGGGGCGGTAGGCTTCGATTTTCGCCGCCGTCACGAACCGGCTCCGGCAGCGGCGGAGGACCTGGGCCTCGTTTTTGACCCGGACCTGGAGGGTGTAGACAAACCGGACCCCCTCCCGGGCGTCCAGAGCCCGCCGGAGAACCCGCAGCTCCGCAATCGCCCCCGGATCGATCCGGAGGACGGCGGCGGCTTTTCCCCGCAGCAGGCTCCCGTCCTCGTCCAGCGCCAGGGCAATCCGCTCCACCTGGAGCATGGCCGCTCCCTCCCTTCCCAGTGTGTTTTTTCCAGTATATCATAAATCTTACCCGGCGGCAAGCGTGTAAAACCGAAGCGGCGGGAGGCAAAGCCTCCCGCCGCCAGCTTGTAGAAAAAGTCCATTTTCAACAGTTGAACAGAGCAAAAAAGTTGCATTTTTCGCAAGAAATTCTAAAAATCGACCACAAAAAACATTATATA
>JAAWUC010000161.1 GCA_022804995.1 Oscillospiraceae bacterium | reverse complement strand
TGACACCGGCTTCCTGCTGGCAAAGGATATGCTCCGGTGTGTCGAGCTGATTCATGAGCGCCTCCCGGCGATGGGGTTTGATCTGACCGAGGAGGAAGCGCGGGATTTTGTACGCACGATGGTGGTGAATCTGCCGGAGCATTGCCGGAGGCGGCTGGCTGTGGGCGGCCACGGATTTCTCTGAAAGCATGATTGCGGAGGCCGGGAAAAAGCCCCGTTCCATTTGAAACGGGACAGAGTATTGTTCGCTCCCACCTTTATGGCGGCTGGCAATCTTTTGGGCAGATCAAAGATACGAATTATGGAGCTTTCCGGTTTTCAGGTGTTTCACAAATGGACGTCCCATGCGTATTTAGACTTTTTGCAAGACAATGGTTTCATGGTTGCAGGCAGCGAGATTTTGACGGCGTTCTAACGCTGACCTATGCTGAAGCAAAGAAAGAGGTAGTGTAAAATGCAAAAAATCACAGTAAAAGCAGACGGCATGATGTGCGGGATGTGCGAGGCCCATGTGAACGCCGCTGTCCGCAAGGCGTTTCCGGTGAAAAAGGCCACCTCCTCCCACGGCAGGGGGGAGATGGTGATCCTCACGGAAAGCGGCATTGATGAGGCCGCTCTGTGCGCCGCCATCAGCGCGACAGGTTATGAGGGCAAAGCGGTGTCCAAGGAGCCTTACGAGAAGAAGGGGCTGTTTCACAGATGAGCCGCTACAGCGGCTCACAACCTCCTGCTGCTCCATGGACAAGTATACAACATTATCCTTTGTGTCATTTTCCCCCTCACAGTGCCGCTATATGGCCTGCACAATCCACTGGCCATGATCGGATCCTACCCGCCCGCCATTGTCGCGCGGGCTGAGGAGCTTGGGCTGGTTCTCTGTGAGCGGAAGCAGCGCGCGCTAAAGGTCATCACGGCAAAGTTAGCGTTCTGCCTGATCACCGCGATAGCGCTTGCGGTGATCCTCTGCATATTCAACAAAGCGGATATGTTTCTGTCCGGCTTTGTGACCAGCTCTCTGCTCTGGCTGGTGGTGGACTGGTACGACGCGCTGGTCATCGACTGTCTGTGGTTCTGCCACAGCAAGCTGTGATACCCGCCAACCAACAATTTTTCGGAAGTATAAATCAAGGATGTGGTCTCCTCTCGGTTGTGTTAAGTATGGCAACTCAATTTGAACCGATGTGGCCGCATCCTTCTACTTTTTTCGTTCTCTGCTGTCCAACATCTATTGTATTCCTACACAATTTGGACTCTCCCTACCCCTCCGCTGCCCTTGCGAAATTCGGACTATTCTGCTATACTGACCCTATATCTGCCCCAGCACTTGGCCGATGGGCTCCCGGATGACCAGCTCCGCCCCCGTCCCCGGGAGCGCGGTCTTATTGATAACCGCCAGCTTGCTCCCCCGGTAGTACTGCACCAGCCCCGCTGCCGGGTACACCGACAGAGACGTGCCGCCGATGATGAGCACCTCCGCCTGACGGATAGCTGCCACCGCCCGGGCTATCACATCCTGATCCAGCCCCTCTTCGTAGAGCACCACATCCGGCTTGATGATCCCGCCGCAGCCGCACCGGGGCACACCTCCGCCCTGCTGTACGGCCTCCACGCCGTAGAATTTCCCGCACTTGACGCAGTAGTTGCGCAGAACGCTGCCGTGGAGCTCCAGGACATTCCGGCTTCCGGCCTTCTGGTGGAGGCCGTCGATGTTCTGGGTGATCACCGCCTTCAGCGTCCCCCGCTCCTCCAGTTCCGCCAGCTTCCGGTGGGCGGCGTTGGGCTTCGCGTCCAAGCAGAGCATCTTATTGCGGTAAAAGCGGTAGAACTCCTCCGGATTGCGTTCATAGAAGCTGTGGCTGAGGATGGTCTCCGGCGGGTAGTCGTATTCCTGGTTGTAGAGCCCGTCCACACTGCGGAAATCAGGGATGCCGCTCTCGGTACTCACCCCGGCGCCGCCAAAAAAGACAATATTGTCGCTGTGGTCAATCCAATCCCTCAGGGTTTTGACTTCTTCTGTCATATGCTTCCCTCCAATTTTTGTGTGGGGCACATCATGCCTTTACAAAGCAAGAATACATTCTGTCAATAGAAAGGAGTTTGCTTTTATGAATATTCAAATCTTCGGCTCCTCCAAGTGCTTCGACACCAAGAAGGCGGAGCGGTGGTTCAAGGAGCGTCGGATCAAGTACCAGTACATCGACCTGCCCAGGAAGGGCTTCTCCGTTGGGGAGTACCGATCCATACGGCAGAAGCTGAAATTGGAGCAGCTGGTAAACACGAAGTGTAAAGCCTACCAGGATTTATACATGGCGTATATTACCCCCGACGCGGCGGAGGAGAAGCTCTTCGACAATCCCCAGCTCTTCAACACCCCCATCGTCCGCAACGGAAAATTCGTTACTGTGGGCTTCTGCCCGGAGATATGGGCGGCATGGGAGTGACGCGGGCGGCGGAGCGCTTCTTTCCGGAGTGCTTTGGGTTTGCCTGCGGCGTGATGGAACGGTGAGAGCGGTCAGCTCATATGATGGGTGTGGTTAAAGATGTGCTCCTCGCAGAAGCAGTGGTAGCCGGAGCATTTGGAGCAGTAACGGAATTGCAGGTTCGGATGCTCCGTATCCGTGCGGCCGCACACCTCGCACTTGTGGTTGTACCCCTTCTGCCGCTGCTGTTCCCGCACGGCCTTGCGGAACTGGACCGCCTGTGGTCTTCCGCGGGCGATGATCTTGTCCGCCCCCCGACCGAAGTCCGGGGCGAAGAAAATGAAGAAATTCAAGATTGCCACCAGCGGCAGAAGGGCCATGCCCCAGTACCCGGCAACTGCGTAGCGGAATATTCCGGCGGCAAAATACAACGCGTCCAGCGCCGCCAGCCACTTCATCTTCACGGGAATCAAGAAATAAATCCGGACCATCGCGTCGGGGAAGCTGATGGCGTAGGCAAAAAACATCGCCAGATTGACATATTCCGAGCCCCAAACGGAGACGGAGATTCCATCCACCAGATAGGCCAGCATACAGCCCGCCGCTGTGAGCAGAACACCGCTGACGTAGTAGAAGGTAAACTTCGCGCTTCCCCACATGTGCTCCAGAGTCTGTCCCAACCAGTAGTAGAACATCAGCTGGATCAACAGCATCAGCCCGCCGCTGGTGGGCAGCAGGGCGTAGGTTACAAGCCGCCAGAGCTCGCCATGGAGCACCCGCTCCGGATTCATGGCCAGAAAATCCAGCGTGCCGTACCCGGCAAACATGCTCAGGGCAAACAGCGCTGCGTTGACAGCGACAACGTACCGCATCAGGCCCGGAATGGCCAGGTTGGGGTGCATGGCGCAGAAGCGGTCAATGGCTTCGTTCAGCTTTCTCAATGGAAACTCCTCCAGTATATGGTGATAGGGGTATTGTACTCCATAGGAAAGAAAAAGTCATCAAAAAAATTTGAACATTTGACAGAAGAGAAAAAATATGTATAATAGAAGAAAACAGTTTGCTTGAGACTGCGGTTATGGGGGTGGGGCGCGGGCTGTTTTAGTTTTGTTAACCGGCAGGCAAAAGGGGCTTTTCTTTTTCCGGTGTTTATGCTACAATACAAGAAGTAAATTTTCGGGTATAGCGGAGTTGGTACTGTGCATGCTCTGGAATGCCAGCAAAATTGAACAGCGGGGTGTTGCGCAGTTGGTAGCGCGCCTGCTTTGGGAGCAGGAGGCCCGGGGTTCGAGTCCCCGCACTCCGACCATGATAAATTGACAGACCACCAAGGGAGTGGTCTGTCAATTTATATATAGCAACATAGCAAGTTGTTTGTGCCGCAGTGATTTTACTGCGGTGTTTTTATTTATAGGAGGAGAATTATAATGAATGTGATGCAAAAAAGCGAGGCAATCAAAGCTGGTCTCCGGAAAGGCTTTCAGGATGGCAGTTCCAAGATGGCTCGTCGTAAATGCTATGGGTATGAAGTTGGCCCTGATGGAGAACTGGCAGTGAATCCTGACGAGGCACAAGTAGTGTGCTGGATATTTGGGAGGTATCTTGCTGGTCACAGTCTGGGAAAAATTGCTGCGGGCTTAGAGAAACAGGTGATTCTCTCCCCTACCGGCAGGCCCAGGTGGAATCGTGAAGCAATTGATAAGTTGCTCTCCAATGAAAAATATACTGGGCGAGTAATGCTCCAAAAGACGATCAGCACTGGCGCAGTTCAAATTGAAAATGATGGTCTCACGGAACGATATCTCTACACCGGTTCCCATGAGGCCATTATTTCTGATGAGATGTTCATAGCAGTACAACAGGAGAAACTCAAGAGAACAAGGGACCCTGAAAAAACGATTGCTATGAGCTTCGCATTTTAATTAAGAGAAAACGGCGAGAGGTGTATAGATGAGGAATGTTACGGAGATACCTCCCATGTAGGATAATTTCTTAATTTTTTAAATAATTTAATGATTTGATATAAACTTCAATTTTCCTGCAAAGCAAGTGACAAAATTGGGGGTGAGGGATTGACTTCCATAGAAAATTATTCTATAATACACATATATGTAAAGCTAGTATCCTTTACATATATGTGTTCTTACTTGTGAAATTCTATAATCATGATCTTTTGGGCATGGCATAGAGTTTAATACATTCATTACTATTTTAGGATTTGATCGCTTATTTGAGGATTTGATCGCTGACCTTATCAGCAATTTAGGTAGACCTTAGATAGCGTCTACACGAATTAAGTACGGATAGCAGCCCAGATAGCGATACAACGGACGTGTACCGCAGCGATAAAGGCCTCAGAGGTCTTGGCATATC
>JAAWUC010000136.1 GCA_022804995.1 Oscillospiraceae bacterium | reverse complement strand
GGAGGAGAAGAAGAAGAAGAAGAAGAAGAAGAAGAAGGAGGAGGAGGAGGAGGAGGAGGAGGAGGAGGAGGAGGAGGAGGAGGAGGAGGAGGACTGGCTTTCCATATAGAGCCATTGCTGAAGAGGAGGGCATATTGTTTCCCGCGCCGCCCCATCGGCGCTGGTGAAACACAGAGAAACGGGGGACAAAAATGCCGCCCCGGGCCGGAGGACACGGGACGGCAAAGGCCCCTCCGCTGACGCGGCGGGGCCGAAAGCTCAGAAAACGCAGTTCCGGTTCCGGCAGAACGCCGCCAAGCTGACATGTATCTGACTTAGCCCCTCAACGGAGGCATCACAGTGACCGACTCGCAGGGATTCCCACCCTATTCCATGGGCCGCGTAACGCGGCGACAGCTGGCGTATATGAAATTAAATGTAGTATAGCACAGTTCCCAGCGTTTGTAAAGGGGGTACGGGCAGTTTTTCAGGGCGGCAACATTTGAAATATAAAAAAGTAATGGTAAACTATGGCAATCATCAAAAAACCTAGCAATAAGCAGACGCGGCGAACCAACGGGAGCTGTCCAGGTGAGAGTCTTCTGGATGGCATCCGGAAGGAGGTCCAGGCTGCGGATGAAAGCACTGGATGCATTGACAGATACAACCCAAACGGGTACAATAAATACACATTTTCGATGCAATATGGCATCCCGAAAAGGAGAGATTTTGATGAGAAAGAGAATCCTGGCCTTGACCCTGGCGCTGTCTCTGCTCCTGACCGCCTGCGGCGGAGGGGCCTCCGCCGTCACCATGCACCTGAAAAAGACAGAGGGGACGGTGGGCGTCTCCGATAACGGAGGCAAGGACGTTACTCCCAGAGAGGACCTGAGCCTTTACAGCGGCTACAGGGTGGACACCCAGACGGAGAGCTACGCCTGGGTCAGCCTGGACGAGGCGAAGCTGGCCAAGCTGGATCAGGACAGCGAGATCGCCATCACAAAAGAGGGCAAAAAGCTGGAGATCGAGGTGGCGTCGGGGAGCCTGTTCTTCAACGTCACCCAGCCTCTGGCCGATGACGAGAGCATGAACATCCGCACCTCCACCATAATGGTGGGCATCCGGGGCACCTGCGGGTGGGTGACACAGAATACCGCCGCTCTGCTGGAGGGTACTGTGGAAGTCACCGCCGGGGAGCAGTCCGTGACAATCTCTGCCGGGGAGATGGCGGTACTGACAGCGAACAGGACGCTGGAGGTGAGGGAACTGCCGGATATCCCCGCCTTCGTTCTTACAGAGGTCGGAGAGGAACCGCCTAAAACAGATGGAACAACGAATGAAGCAAATGAAAGCGTGGATAAGATTGCCCTGCTGCAGGATATGAACTACCTGGGCGACCCGGCTGCCTGCCAAATGACAGCGGCCCAGGCCGAGGCGTTCGTGAGGAGTATTGAGGAGTTAACGGAAGTATTTGGAGGACGTACCTATGGCTGCCTGTTTGACACTGGCAATGGGGTCCCCGCTATGCTTCTGGCAGTGGGAGAGGACCTGGACCTGTCAGCCAGTTCCCAAGGCCATGGGGTTGCCAGCGTTTACCGCTATGTAGACGGCGGAGTGGAGCAAGTGCCGCAGGGGTTTTTGCTGGATGCGAAGGAGATCTCTATTACCATTTATCCGGGGAGTTATATGCGTGTAGACCAGTTTTCGGAACGGGACGGGGATATATACAGATATGAATCGAGCGATTTTTATGCTTTTGGCAGCGACGGGCTGCAGAATAGAGAAACCATCAACTTCTACAAGATTTATTACGACACCTTGGAAGGCGTCGAAGTAACTTATCAGACCGACTACCAGGTGGTCAGTGAAGAAACCTTTGAAGCCCAGCTAAGCCAGTGGGAAAATATGTCCACATCCACCAGCTCTAGTTTTCAGACCGCGTCCGCAGCCAGAGTGTTTGATACAGGAGAGCTTTTTATGCTGGAAAATCTAGCGCCAAATCTTTTGGACGCTCTGCGTGCATTTGCAGCACAATAAAGGGGAGAAGCTGGGCGGCAGCCAGAATGTCCCGCTGCGTTCCACTTACATACAGGATCTCATGCTGTCAGAATGAATGGAAACAGCAAAGGACACATTACAGCGAAAATGGGTTTTTCAAATTATAGCAACCATCAAAAAATCGCCAAGGGATGACAGAAGCGGAAAACAGGCGGCGCTGCTCTGCGGACCAGTCGGCGCGGCCGTGAACAACGACCGCTCTTTCTTCCATCTTCCTGGATGGGGAAAAAGCATTTGCAACGTAAAGGCTGTCCGGGAAATTCTGGGGGTAACGGGTATGAAAGTACTGTACCTTCCACTCTACAGCCCAGATCTCCACCCGATTGAGAAAATGTGATCCAAGATGAACGCCATCCTGCGCTGCTGGAAAATCCGCAGCTTGGACCTCCTTCCGGATGCCGTCCACAGAAGGCCCTCTCTTGTGTTTCTCCCCCGGACTGCTCCCATTGGTTCGCCGCTTCCGCTTATTGTTGGGTTTTTTAATGGTTGCGATAGTTTACTATTATTTTTCCTATATTTTAAATGCTGTTGCCCTGTGCTTTGCCCCAGAGAAAAGAGCACAATAAAAAGGCTTTCTTTTCCAAATAAAGTGTGATATACTATGGACCATAGTCTCCCGTCCTGCTGTGGAATGGGCAGCGCTTCCCATTCCACAGCCAGAGCGGGCGGGCTTTTCTTATGCTGTTTGAAACAATTTTTTATGGAAAAGGAGAGAAGTAAGCGTGACCGGGAAGAAAGCGGACTCCCCCAGCAGGGAGATAAAAACAAGCCTCAACAGAAGGATCCTGCGAAGCACAATTCTTAATATTCTGATAGTGGTGATCGTATGCTGTGTGATCATGGCCCTTGCCATGCAGTCGCTGGCCAACAATATCCTGCTGGACAGCCTGCAGCCTATGGTCCGGCAGTCGGCCAAGACCGTGGAGGCTAATATCCATATGCTGGCGGATCGTATGATTACCATTGCGGGGGACCCCCGCATGAGTTCGGCCCCCTCCCCCGCCGACACGCAGGCAAACCGTCAGACGGTTCTGACGGAGGCCGCGGAGATCTACGAGCTGTACACCATCGCCCTGTACGGACTGGACGGCCGGCTGCTCCAGGGAACGGAGGGCGCGCCGGAGAGCCTGGAGAGCGGCTTCTTCGCCCTCCTCCAGGAGACAGACAACCTAACTACCGAATCCTCCACAATCTTTCAGGGCAAGCTGGGTGTCACCATGGGGATGCCGGTGAAGGAGGACGGGGAAACCGCCCTGTATGTAGTGGGCGTCTACAAATACGACACCTTGAACGACGTCATCAGCGGCATCAACCTGGGCAGGCACGGCATGGCCTACATGGTCAACCGGGAGGGGACCGTCACCGGCCACCCGAACCAATCCCTGGTTCTGTCCGGGAGCACGCTGGCCCAGCTCAGCAGCGGAGATCAGCGGGCTGTAGGCCGCGTGACCACCGGTGAGACCGGGGCGGTGGAGATCCCCATTGACGGGGAAACTATGCTGGTGGCTTTCTCCCCCATCCGGGGAACCCAGTGGTCCCTGGTGCTCCAGGTTCCCAAGGCGGACTACGGCTCCTTTATCAACGGAGCGATGATGCTGGCCGTGCTGGCTGCTTTCGCGGTGCTGGCGGTTTCCATTCTGCTGGTGCTGCGGCTGGCCCGGTCCATTTCCCAGCCCGTGCGGGCGGTGACAGACCGGATGGTAGCCCTCTCCGGCGGCGATCTGCACACCGAGGTGCTCCCGGTCCAGTCCGGAGACGAGCTGGAGGTGCTGACAAAAACCCTGGGGGACACCGTGGAGAGCGTCAACCGCTACATATCTGACATCCAGCAGGTACTGACCCAGGTGGCCGGCGGCAACCTGCGGGTGGAGCCCCAGGTGGACTACAGAGGGGACTTCACCCTTATCCGCTCCAGCCTGACCGCCATTCTCCAGTCTATGAACGAGACTATCTCGGGCCTCCGGGCCGCTTCCGGCCGTCTGGCGGAGATGAGCGAGGAGCTCAACGGCCAATCCGGCCAGCTCTACCAGGCGTCTATGGAGCAGAATCAGTCCACGGCGGAGCTGGTGGACGAGGTATCCCACGTGAAGGAGCGGCTGTCCAGCGTGACGGAGAGCAGCGGCCAGACCAGGCTCAAGACCGAGGAGATCGCCCAGCGGGTCCGGGAGGCCAACACACGCATGTCCTCCCTCTCCGGGGCCATGGACGACATCAGCGCCAACGCCCAGGAGATCACCAAGATTGCCAAGGCCATTGAGGATATCGCCTTCCAGACCAGCATCCTGGCCATCAACGCCTCCGTGGAGGCGGCGCGGGCCGGAAACGCCGGAAAGGGCTTCGCGGTGGTGGCGGACGAGGTCAAGCAGCTGGCCACCCGGAGTGCCGAGGCCGCGCAGAGTGCCACGGACATGGTATCCAGCACCCGCTCCATCATCCGAACCGGTGTGGAGCTGACCGCCGACACCGCCGTCTCCCTCCGGGACATCTCCGCAGTCACCGACCAGATCGGCGGGATCACCGACCAGCTGGCGGCGGCGGTGCAGGGCCAGGAGCGCGCTATCGCCATCATGGAGGATCACATCGGCACCATCTCCGCCATTGCCGACCGGAACCTGCAAAACGCCAGCGGGACGGAGCAGTCCAGCGGCCTGCTGGCCCGGGAGGCGGAGGCCCTTCGGGCTCAGGTAAGCCGGTTTGTTGTAAAGGAGGAGGGAGAGCGATGAGACGGATTGTGCGTTTGACGCTGGCTGTGCTGGCGCTGGCTCTGCTGCTGACGGCCTGCGGCGGCGGAAAGAGTCTTCAGGACGGGTACTATACGGCCCAGGCCGCTGAATTCAACCACGGCTGGAAGGAGTATATCACCATCATGGTCAAGGGCGGGAGCATCGTCTCCGTGGAGTACAATGCGGAGAACGCCAGCGGCTTCATCAAGAGCTGGGACAACGCCTACATGCAGACCATGCTCCAC
>JAAWUC010000005.1 GCA_022804995.1 Oscillospiraceae bacterium | reverse complement strand
CGAAGGAGTCCAGCAGGCCGTACTGGCAGGTGGTGCCCTTGCAGGCCACCACGGGCCGCACCAGGGAGCCGGTGCCGCCGGTCTCCAGCCCCGCCTCCCGGATGTAGGCGCGGAAGTCCTCGATCTTGTCGTAAGGGATGCCCTGAACCTCAATGGTCAGGCGGGTGGTGAAGGTGATGTTTCCGTTACCGAACTTCTCCGCGGCCTCGGCGATGCGCTGGTGCTGGGCGGCGGTAATTTTGCCGTTGACGGTGATGATGCGGCCGGAGAAATTGTCGGTGCCCTTGTTGCTCAGAAAGCCCAGGGCCTTGACCCGCTTCTCCTCGATGGGGCTGACGGTTAACGCTGCCATATGCTGTTCCTCCTCATTGGTTGATGGTTATTCGTCTGTTTCGATCTCGTTGAAGGTGGTTCCGCCCTCCAGAATCTTCGTATTGGTGTAGCCGTAGAACTTCATGCGGTTCTGAGTGAGATAGGCCCGCTTGCCCTTGGCGCAGACCAGCAGGAGCGGGTCGTCCTTCCCCAGCCCCGGAATCTCGCCCTCGATGGCGGTCAGCTCCAGATACTTCTTTCCCTCCAGGGCGGGAGCGGGGGAGCAGTCGATGATCTCCCGGCCCTCGGCCCCGCCGGCGGCGAACTCCGCCGGGGTGACGGAGTCCATGCCGCCGTCCAGCTTGTTGAGCAGCACGTTGACGGCGGCGGCAAAGGGGTGGATGGCGGTGGAGAAGGGCGGCGCGTAGGCGAAGTCCATGGACGCCAGCTGGTCCGCCGTGGCCCCCAGGGAAATGGCGGCGACGCCGATGTCCGTCACCTTGTCCACCGCGCCGGGGCCCAGGACCTGGACGCCCAGGAGCTTCCGGCTGGAGCGGTCGGCGGTGAGCTTGACAATAAAGCTCCCCGCGCCGGGGTAGTAGTGGGCCTTGTCGTCCATCACAGAGAGGGCCGTCACCACGTCATAGCCCTCCGCCCTGGCGGCGGTCTCCGTCAGGCCCGTGCGGCCGGCGCAGATGCCCCCGGGCAGCTTGGCCACGCCGGTGCCCAGCACGCCGGGATAGGCAAGCTCCGCCCCGGCAATATTTTGTGCCAGAATCCGCCCGGCAATGTTAGCGGTGGAGCCCATGGGGGACCAGGCGCTCTTGCCGGTCTGGCGGTTTGTCACCATGGCGCAGTCCCCGGCGGCGTAGACGTCGGGCACGTTGGTGCGCAGGTACCGGTCAGTGAGGATGGCGCCCTTGAACATCTCGATGCCGGAGCCCTCCAGGAAACCGGTGTTGGGCCGGATGCCGATGGCCAGCACCAGCGCGTCGGCCTTCATGGCGCGCTTGCTGGTCTGGACCTTCTCCACCTTCCCCTCGCCGGTGACGCCCTCCAGGGACACGCCGGTCATGGGCATGACCCCGGCCTCGGCCATCCGGTTCTCCACGAACTCGCTCATCTCGGGGTCCAGGAAGTTGGGCAGCACATGGGGGGCGAAGTCAATGACGCTGACCTTCACCCCCTGGAGGGCCAGATTCTCCGCCACCTCCAGGCCAATGAAGCCGCCTCCGGCCACCACGGCCCGCTTGATGCCCCCGGCCTCCACCGCCTCCCGCAGGGCGATGGCGTCGTCGGGGGTGCGCATGACAAAGACGTTTTGCAGCGTCAGGCCCTCAATGGGGGGCACGAAGGGGGACGCGCCGGTGGCGATGACCAGCTTGTCGTAGGAATAAGCGGCGCTCTCTCCGGTGTCCAGATTTTTCGCCGTCACGGTGTGCCCGACAGTGTCCACGGCCTCGGCCTCGGTTCGGGTGAGAACCTTCGCCCCGGTGAGCCTGGCGAACTTCTCCGGGGTGTTGACAATGAGCTCGCTCTTCTCCCGGATAACGCCGCCCACGTAGTAGGGCAGGCCGCAGCCGGCATAGGAGATATCCTTCCCCTTGGTGAGAATCGTGACCTCGCTGCTCCGGTCCTCCCGGAGGAGCTTGGCGGCCACCTTGGTGCCGGCGGCGACGCCACCAAGAATCAAAATCTTCATAGCAGTCTCTCCTTGCTTCATCATTTTTTCTGGAACGGCTTTCCACTTGCCTTCCATTATAGCACTTGCAATCTTATTAGAAAAATGGTATTTTTATATCAAACATATAGGTAAAATCTATCAAGGAGGGCGCATATGACCATACGGCATCTGCGGATTTTTGTGGCGGTGGCGGAGACGGGAAAGATGTCGGCGGCGGCGGAGCGGTGCTTTGTGACCCAGCCCACCGTCAGTCAGGCCGTCCGGGAGCTGGAGGACCACTATAAGACGGCGCTGTTCGACCGCCTGAGCAAAAAGCTATATATCACCGAGGCGGGGGAGCAACTGCTCTCCTATGCCCGGAAGACCCTCAGCCAATTTGATGTGCTGGAGGCCAATATGGCCCAGCTCCAGCGGACGGAGCTGCTGCGGATTGGGGCCACGATCACGGTAGGGGCCTGTCTGCTCTCGTCGGTACTCAACGATCTCAAGCGGCTCCATCCGGATCTGCGGACCTATGCCTGCGTCGCCAACACCAGTGTGATCGAGAGAAAGCTGCTCTCCTCGGAGCTGGACGTGGGGCTGGTGGAGGGGATTATCACCAGTCCGGAGCTGACGGCGGTGCCGGTGGTGGACGACTTTCTGGTGCTGGCGGCGGCGAAGGACCACCCCCTGGCCTCCCGCCGGGAGATCCACGTCAGCGAGCTTGCGGACTGGGATTTCGTCATGCGGGAGAAGGGGAGCGGCACCCGGCGGCTGTTTGAGGAGTATCTGGAGCGGCGGCGGGTAAAGTGCCGCATCGCCTGGGAGGCCACCTGCCTGGATGCCTTCAAGAGTGCGATTCTGTATAACGGGTGTATCGCGGCGGTGTCGGCGCGGCTGGTGGAGAACGAGGCAAAGGCGGGACGGATCCATGTCATCCGCAGCGCGGAGTCGGAGTGGAATCGGAGCTTCTATCTGGTCTGCCACAAGGACAGGCGTCTGACTGTGCCCATGCGGTCCCTCCAGGATATCACCCGGCGGTTTCAGAAGCCCGGATTTTTGGAGGACATGGAGACAGGAACGCTGGTGTGCTGAGTCCGACAGGTGGGCGTTCTTTTCACGCCCCGGGCGCGCTCATCCCGCAGGCCGTCAGCTTGTCGTAGTTCTTACAGAACAGGTAGTAGCCGCCGATATTGTGCTGGACATCATCGATGCGCACCCGGCAGCCGTCGTGGCGGACCATGAAGGTCCCCAGAATCCGCTGGGGGTTCGCCATGTACATGGCCCGCTCCGGATAGAAGTACCCGCTGAGCATCCGGTCCGCCCGGGCGTAAACAGTCTCCAAAAATGCGTCCAGATCAAATTCCTCCACAGCTATTCCGGCGGCGGTCATCCGGTCGTAGATCTCAAAGGTGGCCATCAGAAGCTCCAGATAGGTGTGGCTGGTGGTGTCCCGCCAGCGGATTGCTTCCAGATTTTTCTGGGCGTTTTCCAGTGCGAAGGTGTAATAAACGGGGTTATCCTGGACATATTTGGTGATTTCGTTCATGCTGTAGGCCACCCAGTGGTCCCGGTACTGGGTGTAGTCGGCGGCGATAAAGTGGTCCACTGCGCTCCGGGCCGCGTCCAGCCACCGGTCCTCCCCGGTGAGGCCGTAGAGGCGGCTGAGGGCGAAGGCGGCCTCCCCGTCATAGTATACCGTGCGATAGGCCTCTTTCCTGGAAAAATCCCCGTGGAGGACGTGGTAGAACTCCCCGGTGGACTGGTCCAGCATGGTGAGAATCCCCTCTCCCAGGGCCAAGCAGTCCTCCTGGTACTTCGCGTTTCCGAATACATCCATGTACTCCGTCATGGCGACCACCGCCATTCCGCAGCCTCCCAGCTTAATCTCGCCGGCCTTTGCCTCGTAGAGATAGGCCCTGCCCTCCCCGTCAAAGCGCAGCTGGGTGCGCATGTAGTCGATGGTTCTCTCAATTTTTTCGGCCAGCTCCTCGTCCGGGGCCAGGCGGTAGCGGCAGAGCAGGGACCAGATGGTGCTGGCGTGGCGGACGATGTTGTAGTTCTCAATCTCGTTGTCGAACCGGGGATAGTAGCCGTAGACAAAGGATCCGTCCTCTTGCACCAGGCCCTCCAGAAAGGCGGAGGCCTCCAGCACCAGGCCCCGGGCGTAGTCTTCGTCGATGGCTTCCACCCGGCGGCGGCCGCTGTCTGGCCCCTCGGGAATCAAAGGGTAGACGCTCCCGTCCCCGTCGCAGAACCAGGAGAGGCACTGGAAGAGCACATATTCCTCCGGAAGCGATTCCAATACCGCCCGTCCGTCCCGCCGCAGGTAGTTGTTCAGATATTTTAGGCTGACAGTGCCTGTATCGTAATCGTAGATCTTAAAGCCGTTGAGCTCCGCCTCCACCAGTGCCGTAGAAAAGTCCAGGTCAAAGGCAAGGCCCTTGTGGAAAAAATCCCGCCGGGAGGATGCCAGCGCCTGGGCCAACTGGTCCGCCGTGACGGCTTCGGCAGTCAGGAGCACATCCGCCTTTACCCAGAGGGGGATTGTCTCCCGCTCCCGCAAAAGTGCCTCCGTCTTCCGGACCGCTGCGGTCCAGGCATCCTCCAGGGTTTCTCCCGTACCGGATCGGACGCTGGCCCGGGTGGTCCCGTCGCAGACGCTGAAAAATACAACGCGGCCCGCTTCCCCGGTGGGGACGGCGTCTTTCCACTCCGCCTGGACCTGTTCCCAGAGCAGATTCGCCTTCTGTCGGAACGCTTCCGGCGGGTCTGCCTGTCCACAGGCCGGAAACAGAAGTATGAGCAGAGCCAGCGCGGCGGCTGTCAAGCGTGTTGTGACCATCTTTGAATACCTCCGCTAAGTGCCGGAAGAGCCCTCCGACCGCTCCCCGCTGTTGAGACGCCGGAAAATTCCCGCCAGGACGCAGATGGCCGCGGCGGACAGAAGGATCTCCGCCGCAGGCTGGGCGTAGGCCAGACCGTAGAGGGGGAACAGGCGGTCCAGCACGAAGAGGGCGGGGATCTCCAACACAATTTTTCGCAGCAGGGCGAAGATCAGGGACTTGCTCCCCATGCCGCAGGCCTGGAACACGCCCACCGCCAGGAAGTCCAGGGACAGGAAGGGCAGGCCGATGCACATGCCCCGCAGGAACCGGGTCCCGTAGGCCACCACCTCTCCGCTGTCAATAAACAGCGTCACCAGGGGGCCGGCGGCCAGGAAGTAGACCAGCGTGACCACCGCCAAGAAGCAGGTGGAGATTCCGGCGGCCAGCCGGACGGCGCTCTCCATCCGCTTGTGTCCGCCGCTGGCGTAGTTATAGCTCACCAGGGGCATGAGGCCCTGGGAGAAGCCCTGGGCGATATACATGGGGACCATGTTGATCTTCTGGGCGATGCCCATGGCGGCTACGGCGCTGGAACCGTAGCCGGCGGTGAAGTTGTTGAGGACGGTCATCCCCGTCACGTTCAGCAGATTCTGGATAGACGCCGGTATTCCCACGGCGCATACCCCCAAAACAATGGATTTCTCCAGCTTCAGGGAGGAGGGGCCGATGCGCACGCAGGTCTTACCCCGCCGCAGGTACAGCAGGACAAAGAAGTAGGCGCAGGCGGCGCAGTTGGAGATGCAGGTGGCCAGTCCCGCCCCCGCCGCCCCCATGTCCAGCCCCCAGGGCAGGATGAAGATGGGATCCAGCACAATGTTCAGCAGGCACCCGCTCATGGTGCCGATGCTGGCGTGGAGGGTGGCGCCCTCGGCCCGGACCAGGTAGGCCATGACCACGTTGAGGATAGCCGGCGCGGCCCCGCAGCTCACGGTCCAGAGGAGATATCCAGCGGTAGCCTCCAGCGTCTCCCCGCTGGCCCCCAGCACCCCCAGCAGCGTCCCGCGGAAGAGGGTATAGCCCAGAGAGAACAGCACGCCGCACAGCAGCGCACAGTAAAAGCCGAAGGCGGAGGAGCGGTAGACTGTCTCATAGTCCTTCCGCCCCAGGGCACGGCTCATCATGCTGGAGGAGCCCACGCCGAAGAGGTTGTTGACCGCGTTGAAAGCCAGCAGCAGCGGCGCGGCCAGAGTAACGGCGGCGTTCTGGACCGGGTCGCTCAGCATTCCCACGAAGTAGGTGTCGGACAGGTTGTAGATGACCATCACCAGGGAGGTGAGAATGGTGGGGATGGAGAGGGTCAGTACAGCTTTCGGCAGAGGCATTCGTTCAAACAGGAGTTCTTTGTCTTCTGCACCCATTGTATCGCGTCCTTTCTCTGTTTCATAAATTTTTATTATAGCATAGAGTGGACCGTTTGTCATCAGCGGAGAACTGAATTTCTTTGCCGAAAAATCTCAAAAAATTTCCCCACACCCCTTGACAAACAGGGGAATATCTGGTAATATCTCTATTGTTCTGCGGGCGTAGCTCATCTGGTAGAGCGCCACCTTGCCAAGGTGGAGGTAGCGGGTTCGAGCCCCGTCGCCCGCTCCAACATCCACTGAAATGTCACATTTCGGTGGATGTTTCTTTTTAAGTTGCTTGGGAGGAGCTGAAGAAATGTATACAATTAAAAATCTGACCAGTCAGACCGGCCATGTCGCAACGGAGACGAAGGGCATATTCACCATTGTGGAGCACGATGTGGACTACTCCGTCTCTCCCGCCAATGCCCAGACGGAATACTTTATGAGCCGGATGAATGTGAAACGCAGGCAGACGGTTGTCAATCTGGATGGATCTGTCGGCCTGATTCTCCAGGCCGGAGCGATGCAATGGATGGCCGGCGATGTGCAGGCCACCACCGGGCTGAAGGGTGTGGGCGATTTTCTCGGTAAGATGGTGAAGGGTGCCGTCACCAAGGAGGCCGCCATCAAGCCGGAGTACGTGGGCAGGGGCGTCCTTGTGACTGAGCCCACCTATAAATACTTGCTCACGGAGAATGTGGCGGACTGGTCCGGCGGTCTAGTGATGGAGGACGGGATGTTCCTCGCCTGCGAGGGTACGGTTAAGCATGAGATACAGGCCCGCTCCTCCTTTTCCTCCGTTGTGGCGGGCAACGAGGGGCTTTTTAATCTGAAGCTGACGGGTTCCGGCGCCTGTGTACTGGAGAGCAATGTCCCCCGCTCGGAGATTGTGGAGGTTATTCTGGACAACGATGTCCTGAAAATCGACGGCAGTTTTGCGATCTGCTGGTCCGGAAGCCTGCAATTTACTGTGGAGCGGTCCGGAAAAACCCTGGTGGGTTCCGCCGCTTCCGGCGAGGGGCTGGTCAATGTGTACCGCGGCACCGGCAGGGTGATGCTGGCCCCGCTGACCCCGTCTCAATCCATGTTTGCCGCTACCAATATGAAAAACGCGAAATAGCTGGACGGCCTTACATATTTCGCTCCTTACCCGGCATACTACCGGTAAAGGAGTGATGTCAAATGGATATGACCAAGCAGGAGTATCAGGCATATGTCCAGGCCCGGGCCAAGCAGTCCCCTCTGGTCAAGGACTGCGCTCTGGCCTTTCTCACCGGCGGCTTCATCTGCGTGCTGGGACAGATCATTATGGAGCTCTGGATGGCGGCGGGTCTGGAGAAAACCGACGCCGGAACCGCCACCTCCATCTCGTTGGTGTTTCTCTCCGTACTGCTGACCGGACTGAGCCTCTACAACAAGCTGGCCCGATACGGCGGCGCCGGGACGCTTGTGCCCATCACCGGCTTTGCCAACGCGGTAGCCTCTCCGGCTATTGATTTCAAGAGCGAGGGCTTCGTTACCGGTATGGCGGCGAAGATGTTCACCGTAGCCGGGCCGGTCATTGTGTTCGGCGTAACCGCCAGTGTGATCTACGGCGTGGTGCTGATGCTGCTGTAGACCGGTTCGGAATGTGTGCCGGTAATTTTGAAAATCAAAGATTCCGGGAGAAAGGGCGGCTGTATCAAAAGCCGCCCTTTCGGCGTTTAGCACTGTTTGCCGCCCCAGGAGAAGATCCGCTGTTGCATGGCCGCATAGGCTATGTTAAACTGAGGACAGCAGAGTGAAAAATATAGGGGAGGGACCACTGTGAAAAGACCGATTACATTTGCCATCTGCGGCTGCGGCAGCCGGGGGCTGGAGGCCTACGCGGCCTATCAGAAGCACCGCCCGGACCGGATGAAGATCGTGGCCGGGGCGGACTGCCGGCCAGGGCGGCTGGCGCTGCTGCGGGAGCGGTACGGCGTGGCGGAGGAGCTGTGCTTTGCCTCCGACGAAAGGCTTCTGGACCAGCCGAAGCTGGCGGACGTCATGCTCATTGCCACCCAGGACCGCCAGCACGTCCCCGCCGCCTTGCGGGCGCTGGACAAGGGCTACCATGTGCTGTTGGAAAAGCCCATCTCCCCGGAGCTGTCGGAGTGCCGCTGCCTGCTGGAGAAAGCGAGGGAAACCGGCAGAATCGTTGTCGTGTGCCATGTCCTGCGCTACACGCCCTTTTACGCCGTGCTGGAGTCGCTGGTTCGGCGGGGGGAGATCGGCCGGCTGGAGACCATCGACGCAGTGGAGCACGTGGGCTACTGGCACTACGCCCACAGCTTTGTCCGGGGCAACTGGCGGCGGGCGGACGAAACCAGCCCCATGATTCTGGCGAAGAGCTGCCACGATATGGACATCCTCCGCTGGCTGGCGGGGGACCGGTGCCTGAAGGTCCAGAGCTTTGGCTCACTGGACCACTTCCGGGCGGAAAACGCCCCGGCCGGCGCGGCGGCGCGGTGCCTGGACGGCTGCGCCTGCAGGGAGAGCTGTCTCTATGACGCGGAGCGGATCTACTTGGACAGCCGGCACTGCGGGCTCCGGCAGGGGAGGGACGGCTGGCCCAACAACGTTGTGGCGGGCGGGCCGCCTACGGAGGAGAAGCTCTATGAGGCCCTGCGGACAGGACCCTATGGGCGCTGTGTGTACCACTGCGACAACGATGTGGTGGACCACCAGACCGTAAGCCTGACCTTCGCCAACGGGGTCCACGCCACCTTCACCATGACCGCCTTTACCGAGACATGCCGCCGGACCATCAAGCTCACCGGCACGCTGGGGGAGATCGAGGGGGACATGGAGAAGAATACCCTGCTTCTGCGCCGCTTTGGCCGGGAGGAGGAGGTCATTTCCCCGGACGACAGCAAAAGCGAGTTCGCCGGGCACGGCGGCGGCGACGCGGGACTGATGGAGCAGTTCTGCTGTCTAATAGAGAGCGGCGGCGCGGAGAGCCTCACCGGGATTGACGCCTCCGTGGAGAGCCACGTGATGGCGCTGGCGGCGGAGGCGTCCCGCCTGCGGGGCGGGGAGACGGTGGTGCTGGCGGATTTCCAGCAGACGATACATACATAAACATAAGCGCGGCCAGATTCCCCTGGGAATCTGGCCGCACCGCACTGCTCTTATAGCTTGGAGCTCCTGGCTTCGGAGCGGAAGGGAATGTAGTGGGAGAGAACCTGGATGAGAGTAGCGCTGTCGATGGGCTTGGCTACATGGGCGTTCATGCCCGCCTCCAGACAGCGCCGCCGGTCCTCGTCATAGGCGTTGGCCGTCATGGCGATAATAGGGATGGTCCCCGCGTCTGCCCGCTTCAGGGCGCGGATCGCCCGGGTGGCGGCGAGACCGTCCATCACCGGCATCATCACGTCCATGAGGATGCCGTCAAAGGCCCCCGGCGGGCTGGCGGAGAAAATCTCCACCGCCTCCTGCCCGTTCTGGGCGGGGACCGCCTCGATCCCCTCGTCCTCCAGCATATACAGGGCGATCTCCATATTCAGTTCGTTGTCCTCGGCCAGCAGGAGCCTAGACCCGGTCAGATCCAGCCGGCAGAAGCCGGACTCCCGAACCTCCTGGTAGTCCCCGTCGATGTCAATCAGGAACTCCAGCCGGAAGAGGCTTCCCCGGCCCGGCTCGCTCTCCACCTGGATGGTTCCGCCCATTAGATCCACAAACTGCTTGGTGATGGACATGCCCAGACCGGTGCCCTTATAGGTGCTGCGGCTGCCCCCCTCCTCCTGGGCGAAGGGCTCGAAAATCATAGGCAGGAACTCCGGCTTCATGCCGATGCCCGTGTCCTCCACCTCCAGGCGGAACCGGGCCGCGTCCCCCTCGGTGCCGAGCTCCCGGCAGCGGAAGAAGATTTTTCCGCCGTCCGGGGTAAATTTTACCGCGTTGCCCAGAATATTGATGAGCACCTGCCGCAGATGGAGCTCGTCGCCCAGCAGGCGGGGGTGGGACAGCGTCTCAAACTCCTCCACCAGCGCCACGTCCCGGCCCTGGAGCTGTCCGCTGACGATGGAGGCGCAGTGGCTGATGACCTGCCGCAAATCCATGGGCTCCCGGGCGATCCTGGTTTTTCCGCTCTCAATGCGGGACATGTCCAGCACGTCGTTGACCAGGCTGAGCAGGTGGCCGGAGGAGCCCTCGATCTTTTTCAGGCAGTCCAGCACCCGGTCCCGGTCGTCCAGGTTCTTCAGGGCGATGTCCGTCATGCCCATGATGCCGTTGATGGGGGTGCGGATATCGTGGGACATGTGGGAGAGAAAGTCGCTCTTGGCGGTACTGGCGGCGTTGGCAGCGTCGGCGGCGTCCCGCAGCAGGATGTTGGCCTGGTGCTGGTGGGCGATGAGCAGCCGGTCTCCCCGCTTGGCTACCAGCAGGTAGATGATGAGCCCCAGCATGGCCACCACCAGCACGGCGATAGCCGCCAGATAGAGGACGGCAGTGTTCATGAAGGCAGCAGTTCCGGCCCCCAGCGCCTCCGTGGGAACGAAGGACATCAGCGTCCAGTTGGTGGCGCCCACCGGCAGAGCCGCCACAAAGTAGGGCTCGCCCTGGAAGCGGAACTCATAGCCGCCGCTTCTTCCCTCCACCAGGGTCCGCCGCAGGTCCTTCGCCGTACCGCCGTGGATAAAGGGACAGGCCTCCACGGCGGTGAGAAGATTATAGCTGTCGATGAAGCCGGTTTCGCACCGGTGCTGAAAGAGCCGCTGGCCATGGAGGTCCACCACATAGATGTGGCTGTGCTCCTGGAAGGTGTCCAGGTCGAAGGCGTCCTGGAGCTTCCCGATATCCACCGCCAGGGCCACATGGGTAATGTTGTCCGCACCGGCGACGGGGACAGGGGAGGACAGCCTCCGGATAAAGAGCATATAAGTTGTGCTGTCCGCCCGGTAGGGGAGGTCTGTCACAGCCTCCTGGACCTCCTGGCCGCCGGACAGAAGGGAGGCGTTGTCCCAGCGGCTGACCGCCCCGTCGGAGGCGTAGAGCCGGGCGGAGCCGTCAAAGGCCAGCACAGCCCCTGAATCCAGGCTCAGCCAGGACTCGATCTCCCCCAGCCGGTCCAAGACCGCCTCCCCGCTTGCAAAGCCGGTCCGTCCCAAGAGCTGTTCTGCGGACCCGGTCCGGACCCGGCAGTGCTGGATCTCAGCGCTGAGAACCTGCCCCACCTTGTCGGAGATTTCAATGAAGTGGGTATTCCGCTCCGCAAACAGCGCACCGTCCAGATAGCGGTAAAAGGCCAATGTACCGATGCCCGCCAGAACAGCCAGCAGCAGTACTGCCGCCAGCGGAAGAATCCGCTCCAGACGCTTTCGCGCCGGCCTGAACGGGATGTGGCCGGCGTGCGTCTGCTCCTGAAAATCAGACATAGACGCGCACCTCCTGAGAACGGCCGTTTTCGGCACGGCCCGGCAAAAATTTCCTTCTTATTTTACAGGAAGTACATGGAAAAGTCAAGGCGGAAGCGTCGACCCCGCAGGGTATTTGAATGAGGAAACAAACTGTGAACGAAATCGGTGTAAGGCAATAGACGGGCATATCCTTAAGGCTAAATTTCACCTTGGATTGCATAAATTAAATGTTGTTTTTGAATTTTTATTTGTTTTGATCGCAGCTAATACAGCTCTGTTCATAGTTTGTTAATTGTCCATTACCACAATATCGCCTGGTGGAGGGTAGGAATCAGGACCTCTTTCAAATAGTTCGGGAATTTATCCGCTGTTGTTCCATCCAGACGAATCGAGGACAAAATGGTCGTGGATTTTGGTGTATTCAGCGGCGCGTGATCTACCTCCCGTCGGCCCCCTTTTCCCCGGTCATACTGTCTGGCCATATTGATATTGACTCCGTTGCTCTCTCTTGGCCTGCACATCGGGGACGCTCCTGTTTGGAAGTGTGGATCGTCTTCTTTTTTCTCCGATTGCTATTTCAGAGAACTGCTCTAAGATGTTTTTGTGCAGGTCTATAACCGCTTCGGGCGTCAAAAAGAGATCTATCGTTCCAGATATCCAGGTACTTCTGTCCCATTTCCTCTTTTTGATCCCCTTTAACTGCATATTTGGACTCTCCCAAAGCAATTCCAGACTTGTCCGCCGGAGATCGCTGTGCTATACTTTCCCTCAGAAAACAGGTGGGGGAGGGGAGCAGTGTGCAGCTGGGTGGAACGGCGGACAGAGCGGTTGACTATATTCTCCAGCGTCTGGGAGAGAATCCGACGGTGGAAGAGGTGGCAAGCCATTGCCATTTTTCCAAGTTTCATTTCAGCCGCCTCTTCAAGGCGGAGACAGGGGAGAGCCCCTACGCCTTTATCCGCCGCCTGCGGCTGGAGGAGAGTGCTTTCCGGCTGAAAGTGGAGCCGAAGCGTGCGGTGACAGACATTGGCTGGGAGTGCGGCTACAGCTCCTCCAACTACAGCTGGGCTTTCCGGCGGCAGTTCGGCGTCAATCCGACGGCCTTCCGCCGGAGCGCCCGGGAGGCATCCTTCCGCCACCCCTTCTGCCACTTGCCGGAGGAGAGGGCGGGGGCCCTTTTGACCGGTGGGCTGACAGTACGGGTTATGCCGGATTTTTTCGTGGTTTACGACCGGCACATTGGCGACTACCACGCTTTGGGCCAGTTGTGGAAGGAGTTCCTGTGGACCTACCGGTTTTGGCGCAGGGCGGATGCCCGGTTCCTGCTGCGCTCCTTTACCGACCCGGTGATCGCGAACCCAACGGCCTGCATCTATGATATGTGCATGACCGTCCCCGGGGACTGCCCCCTGCCAAACACGGCTCAGATTCCTGGGGGACCCTATTTGGTGTGCCCTTTCCGGGGGCCAACCTGGAATATTTTTGCCGCTTACCAGGCGATCTTCAATCTCTGGCTGCCCCGGAGTGGCATCCGGATGGACAGCCAGTACAGCTATGACCTGTACCACCGCTTGGGCGGAGGGCCGGAGGATGTGGAGATGGACATTTGTCTGGCGCTGGGGCGGGATGCTCTCGCCCAAAAAGAGCACGAATTCAGAGGTACATAATTTGGACTTCTGCTATGATAGTCCATGTCCCTTTTGAGGGAACTATCATAAAAGGAGTCTTTTGTATGGAATTGGAGCAGATTAAACGGGATCCTATAGGCATGATTCTGAGTTTTTCAGTGCCTGCCATCCTATCCATGGTCCTGACAGCCCTCATCACGGTAGCAGACGGCGCTTTTATCGGGAACTTTGTGGGGAAAGACAGCATCGCATCGGTGAATCTTGGATTGCCGGTGGTATACCTGTTTCTGGGGGTAGGGCTGATGGTTTCGGTGGGCGGCGCGGCCATGGCTGGGATGGCCCGGGGCGGCGGGGATGTGGAGGGATGCCGGAGGATTTTCCGCCAGACGGTTTTTACCGCCGCACTCCTCGCCCTGCTGACGGCCCTCGCGGTGTGGCTGTGCTTCGAGCCCATGCTGGATGTGCTGGGCGCGGAGGGGCGGGTGCGGGTGGACTGCCGGACCTATTACCTCATTCTTCTGCCGGAGTTGGTGCTCATGATTGTCAACTCCACATTGAGCATGTTCGTCCGGGGGGAAGGGAATCCGCGCTTCGCCCTGAAGGCAAATGCGGCCTGCACAGCGTTAAATGTTCTGCTGGATGGCCTGTTTACCGGTGTGCTGGGCTGGGGCGTCGCCGGTGTGGCCTGGGCGTCGGTGCTGGCGGCGCTGGTTTCCATGGGGATGCTCCTGTGGTATTTTCTGCGGCGGGCGGAGGTTTACCGCCTGGGCGCTTTCTCCTTTTCGTGGGAAGTTTTCCGCAGAGCCCTGCTCAACGGCAGTTCTGAGATGATAGGGGAGCTCTCCACCGGTATCGCCATGTTTGCCTACAATTTTGTTATCCTGCGGCAGGCAGGGGTGGACGGGGTAACGGCCTTTACCGTTGTGGGCTATACCGCCTACCTGTTCAGCATGGTGGTGGTGGGCTTCGGGCAGGGCAGCAGCCCCCTTGCCAGCTTCTCCTTCGGCGCAGGAGAGCGGGCGCTGGCCCGGCGGATTCATCAGATGACGTCACGGCTGGTATCCGCTGCAGGGGCAGCGGCCTTCCTGCTGACGGCCACCCTGGCGGGACGGTACGGCCGCCTGTTTGTGGACAGTAAGACAGTGCTGGATTTTATCCGCTCCGGCGCGGCGCTGTTTGCCCTGTCCTTTCTGTGCTCCGGGTTCAACGCGGTTACATCCTTTTATTTCACTGCCACGGGCCGGGCGCTGGAGTCAGCGGTGATCTCCCTGTCCCGCGGGCTGGTGGTGCTGCTGGTCTGTATTTTCCTGCTGCCCGCGCTGTGGGGGATGACCGGTGTTTGGCTGGCGGCTCCGGTGACGGAGGGGATTACCTTGGTTCTGAGCCTGTGCTATCTCCGGCGGAGGACATGAAGCTCCGCCGAATCTGCGGAATCTTCAAATATAGGATGGACTTCTTGGCGGATTTGTGATATGGTTATAGAAAACCATAAAAAGCCGGTGAAATATGTGGATAAAGTAGAAAAGGGATATTCGAGAACGGACTTGGCGGCCAATCGGCTCATTGAGCTGATTTTGGAGAAGGGCTTTCAGCCTGGGGACAAGCTGCCAAACGAATACGAGCTGGCGGCGCTGCTGGGGATCGGGCGCAGCGCGGTGCGGGAGGCAATCCGGCAGCTGGTATCACGCAATATCCTGAAGGTCCGGCAGGGGGCGGGTACCTTTGTTGCTCAGAAGACGGGAATTCCAGAGGACCCCCTGGGCCTGACCTTCATTGGGCATGATCCGGGTCTGGCCCTGGAGTTGAGCGATGTGCGGATGCTTATAGAGCCGGCCGCTGCGGAGCTGGCGGCCATAAACGCCACAGATGAGCAGATTGACCGGATGGTGGAGCTGTGCGACGAGATTGGGCGGTTGGTGATAGAGGGAAAGTCCTATGTCTCGGCGGATCTGGAGATCCACCGCTATATCGGCGAATGCTGCGGCAACAGCATCCTGCGGAATCTGATGTTTATCCTCTCGGACGCCTCGAAGATTGCTATTGAAGTCTCCAAGGACCGGTTTCGCGGTGTAGCCCACATGGAGCACGAGAAGCTGGTGCAGGCGATCCGGCGGCGGGACTCCGTGGGCGCCCGGTACGCTATGATTTCCCATTTGAATAACAGCCGGCAGCATTTTGCGGAACAAAAGGAAAATCCGCAGGGCCAGTAATGATTATTCTTTCGTACAATAGAGCGGACACATAGGTGGCGTAGTGCGCGGTTCACGGAGGCGTGGGCCGCGCTTATTTACTGCCAAAATCATCTGATGTTTATGGAGTCCTTAATAATCATCGGGTGATATTTGGCGTTATATATAAATAAACTTGAGATAAAATATTGAATATGACGAAAATTTTGATTTATAGAAAAAACTTCTTGCATAATTTGAAGAAAAATAGTATTGTATGAATAAATAAATCATCAGATGTTTTGAGAAGGGAAGCTGACGGATAACTCGAATAAAACGATGGGATAGGAGGCAGAGCAATGGATGTAAAATTTGCCTATTATCGGGAGAGCGTGACGCTTGATATCCCGGAGGAAAACCTTATAGGGGTTCTGCGCCCGGGGGAGGTCCACCCGGCCCAGGATCTGCGGGCTTGTATCAGTGAAAATCTGGATCACCCCATTGGCACAAAGCCCTTTCGTGAGCTCTGTGCTGGGAAAAAGAAGGTCTGCCTGGTGATCTGCGATCTGACCAGGCCTATGGAGACGGAGAAGGTGCTCCCGGTGTTTCTGGAGCGGTTGGAGCAATACGCCCCTCAGGCGGAAATCACCATTCTCATCGCCCTGGGCACCCACCGGCCTCTGAGCGGGGAGGAAATCGACAGGCTGTGCGGGTCCGGCGTGCAGGCGAAATACCGGGTGGTCAACCACGCCTTCCACGACCCGGCGGAGCTGGTTCAAATTCCCTGCGACCGGGCGGATGTCCCGCCGGTGTTTGTCAACAGGCTGCTGGTGGAGAGTGATCTGCGCTTGGCTATCGGTGCGGTGAAGCCGCACCCCATCTTTGGCTGGTCCGGAGGGGCCAAGATCGTGATCCCGGGCGTAGCAGGCTATGAGACTACAGGCTATAGCCATTGGCTGAGCTGTCCCCATAGAGGAGTGGAGGTCATGGGCCTGGTGGACAACCCGGTCCGCCAGCTCTATGAGTCCATCGTAGTTGAGGCCAACCTCATCGACTTTATCCTCAACGCGGTGCTGACGGAGGAGAGCCGCATCTCCGATGTACGTTGCGGCGATATCATCCAGGCCCACCGGGCGGCGGTGAAGCTGGCGGAGGCCAGCTATATCCGGGATGTGGCCGAGCCCGCTGACGCGATCATTGTGGGCACGGGCAAATGGGCTGCCGACCTGTGGGTGGGTTCCAACGCGGTCTATCAGTCCGAGTTTTACCTCCGCAAGGGTGGAACCATTGTACTGTTGGGCAATTTCCCGGAGGGAATCAGCCCAGTTCACAAGGAGATCGCCCAATACGGCTATCTCCCCTACCGGGAGGTGCGGAAGCTGGTGGAGGGCGGACCACTGGCGGACGATCTTTCCACGGCGTCCCATCTGGTCCATTTGGGGCGGGTTCTGGATGCCCGGGAGGCGGAGTGCGTACTCCTCTCCGAGGGAATTGGGCGGGAGGAGGCCCAGAAAGTGGGCTTCCGCTATCTGGACAGTCCGGCGGAAATTATGGGGTATCTAAAACGGAAGCACGGGGAAAACTTGAGAGTACTGGCTATTCCTGGCTACAACTCCACCCCCATTATTTCCAGTATGCCCCAGCCGTAAGAAGATAACAGAGGAGGCATCTATGAGAGACAAGACAATGAAGGCTTTGGTTCTGGAGGAGGCCTACCGACTGACTATGAAGGAGGTCCCGGTGCCGGAGGTCCCGGAGGGCTATGCGCTGGTCAAAATTCTGGCGGTCAGTGTGTGCGGCAGTGATATCCACGCCTATCGGGGAAACGCCTTGCTGTTGACCTATCCTCGTATCCTGGGCCACGAGCTGTGCGGTGTGGTGGAGGAGATCAACGCTCCTGCGGAGGACCTGCGGGTGGGCGATAAAGTCAGCGTTTTGCCGTATCTGTCCTGCGGCCGTTGTGCGGCCTGCCGCCAGGGGCGGGAGAACTGTTGTACGGGCCTGAAGGTGCTGGGGGTCCATGTGGAGGGCGGTATTGCTGGGTATGTATCTGTGCCGGTTTCGGCTCTCCTCCAAGTGCCTCGGGATATGGATCCGAAAACGGCGGCTCTGATTGAGCCCCTCTCGGTGAGCGCCCATGCAGTGCGCCGGGGCGGCGTGACCGCAGGGGACCGGGTGCTGGTGCTGGGCGCTGGTCCTATCGGACTGGGGGCTGCGGAGGCGGCCCGCGCCGCCGGGGCGGAGGTTCGGGTGGCGGATGTGAACCCGGAGCGGCGGGCGTTTGTCCGGGAGCGGTTCGGCTATGAGGTGTTGGACCCGGCGGAGGACTTTGACAGTGCGCTGCGGGCCTGGACTGGCGGGGAGTACCCCAACAGGGTCATTGATTCCACCGGAAACAGGGGCTCCAACGCCGCCGCCATTCACTACCTGAGCGCCGCCGGGAGTCTGGTATATGTGGGCTTGCAGTCTGATACCCTGGACATCAGCGACCCGGCCTTCCACATCCGGGAGGCCACCGTCTATGCCAGCCGTGTGGCGCAGATGCGGGACTTCCGGTATGTTCTGGAGCAGATTCAGCGAGGAACTATCCGGGCGGAGCGGATGATCACAGATACCGCAGGGCTGAGTCAGGCCAAAGAGGCCTTTGAGGAGTGGGTTTCCAGGGGCGGAGCTGTTTTTAAAGGTGTGATAGAGGCGGAATAGAGCGGCCCCCACGATCGCCGGTTTGCAGGGAGCAATCCCTTCAAATAAAAATTTGAAAAGGAGCGAAACAATGAAAAAGATTCTGAGCGTTCTTCTTGCGGTCCTGCTGCTGGCCTGCCTGACCGCCTGCGGCGGGGATAACACCGGATCTGGCGGCGGAAACGGGGACTCCACCGCCGGCGCCCAGGTGCCTGACACCAAGCCGGTTGATTTTCCCACCCGGGATCTCACAATGATCGTCCCCTTCGGGGCCGGTGGCGCTACTGACTTGATCTGCCGCACGCTGGCTGCGGAGATGGAGAAGGAACTGGGTGTCAGCATTGCCGTAACCAATATGCCTGGCAGCGCCTCCGCCGTTGGCAGCGAGTATGTCAGCGAGGTGGAGCACGACGGCTACACCATTCTGGGCTATCCCACCGACATCACCTCCATCAAGGTGATGGGTCAGTCCGAACTGACCTGGGAGGACTGGAATACGCTGGTCATCGCCGCCGCCATTCCCACCTGTGTCGCTGTCCGGAAGGACTCCGCCTATCAGAGTATTGAGGACTTGGTGGCCGCTATGAAGGCGGAGCAGCTGGCTATTGCCACCTCCGACTCCGGCTGTGCCTTTACCCGGGGACTGGGGCTCATCCTTCAGGAGGAACCCGACTGTATCCAGCCCGAGCTGATTCCCTCCGGCGGCGGCGCGAACGCAGCTCTCTCCGCCGTCAAGGGCGACGTGGATGCGGCGGCCTGCGGTCTGCCGGAGTGCATCGAGTATGTCCGCTCCGGCGATCTGCGGGTTCTGACCTACATGGGCTCCAGTGCGATTACTATTGAAGGGGCCGTCGGCAGCATTGACATCCCCTGGGTCTGCGATGTCTACCCTCAGCTCCAGGACAACATGCCCTTTGGCGGCTGGGTTGGCATGGCTGTTGCCGCCGATACAGACCCCGCTGTCTATGAGATTCTCCGGGAGGCCGCTGTTAAGGCATTTGAAAGTGAGAATTTCCAGAGCTTCATGGAGCAGAAGACTATGGTGCCCCTGGGCAAGAGTGGCGAGGACGGCAACAAGTGGGCGGAGGACACCACCTACATCAACTCCTGGATGCTCTACGACATGGGCTTTACCGCCACCAGCCCGGAGACTTTCGGCTGGGCCCGTCCGTAGGAAGGAGAACCCGTTTCCGCGATAGGACGGCGGGGGCCCGGCGGCCCTTGCGGGGTCCCCGCCCGCTGGCGTTATGCGCATGTAAAAAGGATGTGATTGCGATTGTTGTTTTTTGAACTGACCATTGCCCTTGTGTTTCTCTTTTTGTCGGTCGGTATCTGCTGGATGGCGTGGGCGCTGCCCATCGGTCTGGCTCCCACCTTCTCGGTCAGCTCCGGCGCGTTTCCCTTCCTGCTGGGAGTGATTCTGCTGCTGCTGTCGGTCTGGTGGACGCTGGATCTGCTGGGGCAGATCAGACGGGATAAGCGGGAGCACCCCCAGGGAAGGAAGACCTCCTGGCTGGACGAGCTGCTGGGGGACCGGACGCAGAAGCTGCACTTTGTGATCATCTCCGTGGCGGTGATGGTCTATGTGTTCGTGCTTATTCCTCTGCTGGGCGATCTCAGCCGGGAGTACGGTTTTGTGCTGGCCTCCTTCGTTTTCCTCTGTGTGACCATCAAGCTTTTCAACAATATCTCCATTCCCAAGACTGTTGCCATCTCGGCTTCCTCCGTGCTGGTGATCTATGTTGTGTTCCACTATGGCCTGAAGGTCATGATGCCGACGTAAAGGAGGGGTAAACCATTGAATGCGGTACAACTGGATATTGCGTCCCTGCTGAACCTTGAAAGTTTGCTTTTGCTGGCGTTTTCCACTCTGGCCGGCATTGTCGTCGGTGCGCTGCCGGGGCTGACCGCCACCATGGGCGTGTCCCTGCTGGTATCCACCACCCTGGGCCTAGGGCCCGCCAACGCTCTGGTGGTAATGGTGGGTGTTTTTTTGGGCGGCATCTACGGTGGCTCCCGGTCCGCGATTCTGCTGAATGTCCCCGGCACGCCGTCCTCTGCCGCAACGGCGCTGGAGGGCTTCCCCCTCACCAAGCGGGGAGAGGGGGTCCGCGCCGGCGTCATGGTGACGACAGCCTCTGCCGCTGGGGGCGTCATCGGTTTGTGTATCCTGATGCTCCTGGCCCACCCGATCTCCAAGGCCGCTATGCTCATCGGCTACTGGGAGTTTTTCTGGCTGGGCATGTTCGGCATTGTCATCTGCGGGAGTATGTCCGCCGAGCGGCCCTACAAGGGCCTCATCTCCGGCATGGCGGGACTTTTTATCTCCTGCATTGGAATTGACGGCATTTATGGCGGAACCCGCTTCACCCTGGGGATCTCCGGGCTGAAGGCCGGCATCTCCCTGGTACCCGCCATGGTGGGGCTGTTCGGACTGTCCGAGGCCATTACATCTCTGACCGATCCGGAATCCCATCTGATTGAGAATATCAAGAACACTACCGTGGGAGATTTGGTGGGCTATGTCAAAGAGAGCTTTGTCATGCTCAAGAACAATTTCAAGCTCTTTGTTGCCTCCAGCGTCATCGGAACGCTTATCGGTGCGGTTCCCGGCGCGGGGGAGGATATCGCCTCCTGGGTGGCCTACGACACGGCGCGCCGCCGGAGCAAGCACAAGGAGCAGTTCGGCCACGGCAGCTGGGAGGGGATCATCGCCTCTGAGACGGCCAATAACGCCTGTACCTCTGGCGTATTTATCCCCATGCTGACGCTAGGGGTGGCGGGGGACGCGGTTTCGGCCATCCTGCTGGGCGGGCTCCAGCTCCACGGCTACCAGACCGGCCCAAGCTTTATGTCGGATAACCCCCATTTTATTTACTTCCTGGGCGCTCTGCTGCTGCTGGTCAATATTATGGTACTGGTGGAGGGGATCATTATGACCCCGATTATCGGCAAGGTTCTGGAGATCCATGTGGGCGTCATTATGCCGATTGTAGTGGTTCTCTCGGTTATCGGCGCCTATGCGGCCAATGTTCGGTCCTTTGATATTGCCGTAATGGTGGTGTTCGGCTTTGTGGGCTTCCTCTTTAAAAAGCTGCACATTTCCCCCGCCCCCATGGCATTGGGTATCATATTGGGCAGTCTGGTGGAGCTCAACTACCGGCGGGGGCTCATGGCCGGGAAGTACAATGTGGCGCTGTTTGTGACGCGCCCTGTGGCGGCGGTGCTGGCGCTGCTGCTGGTGTTCTTCGTGGTGTGGCCCATCGTCCGGGAGCGGATACAGGCAAAGGAGAACAGAATATGATCCAAGCGGATTTTACGGGAAAGACAGCGATTGTCACGGGCGGCAGCGGCGCTCTGTGCGGGGAGCTCTGCCTTGCTCTGGCGCGGGCCGGGGCGAAGGTGGCCGTCATCGGCAGCCGCCGGGAGACGGCGGAGAAAGCAGCCGGAAGGATCACCGCAGAAGGCGGCCAGGCCATAGCCGTGGCCTGCGATGTGATGGATCTGGACAGCGTGAGAGCTGCTGAGCGGCAGATCCGCGCGGCCTACGGCCCCTGCCATATCCTGATCAACGGCGCGGGAGCGGCGCCCGCCGATGCCTGCACCACCCGGGAGCGGGCCTCCCTGGACAGCCTGGACGCGCCGCCGGAGCAGGAGAAGACGCTCTTCAACCTCTCCTCGGAGGCGGTTGCTTCGGTGTTGGATTTGAACTGCCTGGGGATTTTCAATGTGACAAAGGTGTTTGCCAGAGGGATGGCGGAGGTGGAGGGGGCCTGTATCCTCAATATCACCTCCATGAGCGGGATCTCTCCTCTCACCAAACAGGTGGCCTACAGCGCCAGCAAGGCGGCGGTGAGCAATCTGACCCAGTGGCTGGCCACCTATCTGGCGGACGTAGGAATCCGGGTCAACGCCATTGCACCGGGATTTTTCGCCACAAAGATCAACCGCGGCCTTCTCTTCCGGGAGGACGGCGGCTATACCGAGCGCTCCCGAAAGATTATCAGCGGCACGCCCGTGGGGCGCTTCGGGGAGCCGGAGGAACTGGTGGGAGCGATGCTGTACCTCTGCGACAGCACAGCCAGCGGCTTTGTGACGGGGGTGATTCTCCCGGTGGACGGCGGCTTCAGCGCCTACTGCGGAGTTTGAATCTTAATACATCTGATGACTTTTAGAAAATAAGCAGTACTTTAAATTAGTCCGAAGGCTTTTAGGCTTTTTTGCCGGAAGTCTGGATTTTTGTGTCAATTTTTGTTCTCTTTTTGAAAAATACATCCGATGATTTGCAAAATTTTGACAGGAGGAATTTAACAATGAAAAAGTACACGATGGAAGAACTGAAAGACATTCTCTACTCGGGCATCATCTGTGATGTGCTGGATCAGATGGGACTCCGCCACCAGTATCTGGGACCGGAGATGGGCACGGTGCTGCCGGATACGGTGGTGTTCGGCAGGGCTTTCACCGCTGTGGCCACCCAGGTATATGCTATGCCGGAGAGTCCGCTGACCGCTCAGTGCGAGGTGCTGGATCAGATGCAGAAGGACGACGTGCTGGTGCTGACCACCCGCGGGGCGTATAACTGCGCCATTCTGGGCGAGCTGATGGCCACTGCCATCAGGTCCAAGGGCGGTACCGGCGCCATTCTTGACGGCCTGGCCCGGGATTTGAAGAGTGTCCGGGAGATGAAGTTCCCCCTCATCTATCGGGGCCACCTGCCCAACACCTCCAAGGGCCGGGCGGAGGTCAATGAGTGCAAAATCCCCATCCAGATTGACGGTGTCACCATCAACCCTGGCGACTACGTCTTCGGTGATATCGACGGTGTGGCGGTCATTCCCCAGGACAAACTGGACGAGGTGGTGGAGCGGGCCGTGGCGACCATCCAGCGGGAGGACGACGTTCGGGATCGTCTGCTGGCTGGGGAGAGTCTGGCGGAGACATACTCCAAAATTGGCGCAATCTGAGGACAGCCGAAGGCTGACGCACTTCGGAAAATACATAAGGAAAGGCAGCAAAAACATGAATAAATTTCGTGTTGTTTTGACGGATTACCGCTATGAGTCCATTCAGCCCTTCTGCGATGTCTACGATAAGGAGGCGGATATTGAATTTATCCCCATGCAGCTGCACACCAAGGCGGATATCCTGCGTGAGACTGAATATGCGGACGGTGTAATGTGCCACTTTGAGCAGCTGGACAGCGATATTATCAAAAATCTGAAAAACTGCAAGGTCATTGCTCGCAGTGCGGTGGGAGTTGACAACATCGACCTACAGGCGGCCAGCGAGAAGCGGATCCCTGTGGCAAATGTACCAGACTACTGCGTGGAGGAGGTTTCCAACCACGCCATGCTTCTCCTGCTGAACTGTGCGAAGAAGATGAAGCAACTGGAGCGGGCGGCTGCGGACGGCAGCTGGGACTACTCGGCGGCCAAGCCGGTAGGGGCTCTTCGGTACAAGACCCTGGGGCTGGTGGGCTGCGGCAATATCGCCAGGTGCATTGTGCCCAAAGCGAAAGCCTTTGGCCTGACAGTGCTGGGCTATGATCCCTATCTGCCCGAGGAGATATTTGAGCGGTGCGGGATCACACAGGTAAAAGAGCTGGACAGTCTGCTGGCCCAGAGCGATTTTGTCAATATCCAGCTTCACCACACTGCGGAGACCGATAAGATGGTCAACGAGGACTTCCTCGCCAGGATGAAGCCCACGGCCTATCTGATCAATACAGCCCGAGGCGGTCTGGTGGATGAGGCGGCGCTGGTGGAGGCCCTGCGGCGGGGCGTCATCGCCGGAGCGGGACTGGACGTTCTCTCCACGGAGTCGGTTCCGGCGGACCACCCGCTGCTGGGGCTGGAGAACGCCGTTGTGACGCCCCACGCTGCCTGGTACACCGAGGAGGCCATGTACACTCTGCTGACCAGCGCTGCCGCCGAGGTGGTCCGGGTATTGCGGGGACAACCCCTCAAGCACCAGGTTAACAGGTTCTGAAGGGATCCGAAAAACAAACAGTCACCGGAACCATTGCGTTGCAATGGTTCCGGTGATTCAGCCTGTCAGAGATCCTTGCCGGTGGCGAGGTTTTTGACATAATGAAGAAGAGGCGGAAAAAGGGCAATCGAACAGAGATATCTATATGCGTGTCAGCTTTCATACCGCTGTGATTCCGATACTTCGAATTCTTGTGCTCTCCGCCTGCGGGGAGGCCCCGGAACCGGATAATCCAGCGTATTGGACGCTATCCTTTCTGGAATTGGGAGCGGAGGGCGGCGTCTACCCCAGCGCCCTCTACATCGAGGCGGGCGGCTCCCTGCGGGGCCGGGAGAAGAGGGCTTACAGCTTCTACGATCTGCCGGAGGGCTTCCATACCGGTAGCGGAAGTGTGGACAGCCTGCGGCAGCTGGACCGGAACGGCGGCGAGATACAGCGTGTGGAGTTGGGCGGGTCCCAGGGGTTCTCTATGGACCGGGATGGAATCCGGTATGTTCTGGTACAGGAAGAATTGCGGGTTTTGAACAGCGAGTGGGAGCTATTGTTTGCCATTTAGAGCGGGAAGGGAGCCGCTTTGTAACGCTAGAGGACGGTACGGTGGCTGTCCTAAGCGGGCAGAAACCGCAGGCTGTGAATTCAGACAAGCGGCTGGGGAGAAACCTACGGCCTCCCCGGCCGCGCAAAGATGGTCTGGTCCGGTGGAGGCGGCAGTCCTGTCTCCAGAGGAGTCAGTGAGCAGAAATAGATAAAAAGAGAGAGCGGTGTTCCGTCAGGAGCATCGCTCTCTCTTTTTACAGGTCAACGCTTCCGTTCTCGGTATCGTTGATGACATAGTATGCTTTGCCCTCCTCGGGCTTGAGGTAAATCACCAGCTTTTTGACGCTGGACGACTTGCGGCCATCCGCCGTAAAGGCGGCGATGACGCGCTCCTTGCAGCCGGAAACATTCCATTCCATACCGCCGGCCTGGAGATAGATCTCCTCCGTCTTCTTTGCGGCGGGCTTCTTGACGATCTTCTCCTTCGTCGTCTCGGCAGCCGCCGTTGCGGCCTTGACAGGGGTGCTCTTCTTGAGTCGAGCCATTTTCGTACTACTCCAATCTTTTTAATACAGCGCCGGATATACTTTGGCACTAATGGAATGGTACACCTTATTTTCCAATATATCAATGCCCCCCATAGACAAAAAGCGTAGGGATGGGCCTGCTTTTATAGATATACTTCACAAAATACGGCCAGTTTCCGGCGGAAGCCTCCAAGCTTCTTGGATTTTATTGGACAGAGAACAGCAGATCCACGTAGGACGGATAGGGCCAGTAGGAGGCGGAGGTGATGGTCTCCAGCTCGTCCACCGCCGCCCGCAGGGCGTCCATCACAACGAATACCGTGTACTTGTAGTAGTGGGCTGCCTCATAAGCATCCTTCCCCTTGGGGGCGGCGACAGCTTCCTCCAGAGCCTCCAGCTGCCGCATCATCTCCCCGGTGAGGCCGCTGAGCCGGCGCAGGAGCTTTTCCTCCGCAGAACACTCCAGATCCGGCAGCGCGGAGCGCTTGAGGCCCAGATTCTTCGCCACCTCCCCGGAAAAGGCGCTGACAGCGGGGAAAATATCCCGCTTCACCATGTCGATCATGGTCCGGGCCTCAATGCCCACCACCTCGCAGTAGTTCATCAGGTGGATTTCATTCCGGGCCCGGAGCTCCTCCTCGGTGAATACGCCGTGCTTCCGGAAAAGCTCGATGTGCTTGGGCTGGATATAGGTCTCCAGGGCGTCTGCGGTGCAGGTCAGGTTGCTCAGCCCCCGGCGCGCCGCCTCCTCCACCCAGGCGCCCTCGTAGCCGTTGCCGTTGAAGATGATCCTCTGGTGGTTGGTGAGGGTCCGCCGGATGAGGTCGTGAAGGGCGGCGGTGAAGTCCTCCGCGCCCTCCAGCTCGTCGGCAAATTGGCTGAGCTGTTCGGCCATGATAGTGTTCAGGGCGATGTTGGGGCCGGAGATGGACTGGCTGGAGCCCAGCATCCGGAACTCAAACTTGTTGCCGGTGAAGGCCAGGGGGGAGGTCCGGTTCCGGTCGGTGGTGTCCTGGGGGATGGAGGGCAGGGTGTCCACGCCGATGGACAGAATCTTCTTGCTGGTGTCCACATAGTCGGTGCCGTGGATAATGGACTCCACAATCGCTGTCAGCTCGTCCCCCAGAAAGATGGAGATAATGGCCGGCGGGGCCTCCTGCGCCCCCAGGCGGTGGTCGTTGCCCGGGTTGGCTACGGAGCAGCGCAGCAGATCCTGGTACTCATCCACGCCCTTGATAAAGGCGGTCAGAAACAGCAGGAACCGGGCGTTCTGGCTGGGGGTGGAGCCGGGCTTGAAAAGGTTGAGGCCCGTGTCGGTGGACAGGGACCAGTTGTCGTGCTTGCCGGAGCCGTTGACCCCGGCGAAGGGCTTTTCGTGGAGCAGGCAGACCATATTGTGCCGCCCCGCTACCTTCTTCATGACCTCCATGGTCAGCTGGTTGTGGTCGCAAGCGGTGTTGGCGTCGTTATAGATGGGGGCCAGCTCGTGCTGGGCGGGGGCCACCTCGTTGTGCTTGGTCTTGGCCAGAATCCCCAGCTTCCACAGCTCCTCGTCCAGCTCCCGCATAAAGGCGGCCACCCGGGGCTTGATGGTGCCGAAGTAGTGGTCCTCCAGCTCCTGGCCCTTTGGGGGCTTGGCTCCGAAGAGGGTCCGGCCGGTGAGCATCAGGTCCTCCCGCTTCCGGCAGACGTCCCTGTCGATCAGAAAGTATTCCTGCTCGGGGCCCACCTGGCTGACCACCTTTTTCACATCCGTGTCCCCAAAGAGCCTCAGCACCCGGACAGCCTGCCGGGAGAGCTCCTCCATGGACCGCAGCAGGGGGGTTTTTTTGTCCAGGGCCTGACCGCTGTAGGAGCAGAAGATGGTGGGGACGCAGAGGCTTCCGTCCTTGATGAAGGCGAAGGAGGAGGGATCCCAGGCGGTGTAGCCCCGGGCCTCAAAGGTGGCCCGCAGGCCGCCGGAGGGGAAGGAGGAAGCGTCCGGCTCGCCTTTGACCAGCTCCTTGCCGGAAAACTGCATGAGCACCCGCCCGCCGTCGGGGGAGATAAAGCTGTCGTGCTTCTCGGCAGTGACGCCGGTCATGGGCTGGAACCAGTGGGTAAAGTGGGTGGCGCCCCGGTCCATGGCCCAGTTTTTCATCTCCGCAGCCATCTCGTGGGCGTGCTCCAGGGAGAGGGGGGTGCCCTCCTCCACGCACTTCTTCCAGGCCCTGTAGCAGGTGGAGGATAGGCGCTGGCGCATGACCTCCTCGTTGAAAACCATACTGCCGAAAAGCTCGGGAATTGTTTTCTCGCTCATAAACGTATTTCTCCTTTCCTTATTCGCCGGATGCCCCGTAGTTACTGAGGACTCTGGCGGAGGGGTCGTTGACATCGCAGCCCTCCCACTCCCGGTTGGGCATCCAGAAGTCCGCAATCATTTCCGCCTGGCCGGGGTAGTGCTTCTCAAAAATCTCCCGGTACAGCAGGGACTCCTTGGTGAAGGGCTTGGCGTGATAGGCGTATGCCTCCGCCCGATCCTCCCAGTCCTCCCCGTAGGTCCGCTCCGCCAGCGACTTCAAATCGTCCACCAGACTGTGGCCTACGGCGTCGGAGAAGGCGGCTTTCTCCCGCTGGAGAATTCCCTCCGGCAGATAGTCCCCCGCAAAGGCGCGGCGCAGTAGATACTTCCCCTTGCCGTATACATTGATTTTCCTGGCCGGGTCCACGCCCATGACATACCTCACAAAATCCAAATCCCCGAAGGGGACCCGGGCCTCCAGGCTGTGGACCGAAATACACCGGTCCGCCCGGAGCACGTCATACATATGGAGCTCCCGGATCCGCTTCTCGCTCTCTGCCTGGAAAGCCTCCGGGCTGGGGGCAAAATCGGTGTACTTGTAGCCGAAGAGCTCGTCGCTGATCTCCCCGGTGAGCAGCACTCGGATGCCGCTCCGCTCGTGGATGGCCTTGCAGATAAGATACATCCCCATACTGGCCCGAATGGTGGTGATGTCGTAGGTTCCCAGGGCGGCGACAACCTCCTCCAGGGCCTCCAGCACATCCTGCTCCGTGATGTAAATCTCGTGGTGATGACTGCCGATGTGGTCTGCCACCTGCCGGGCGTACTTCAAATCAATGGCGTCGGTGGACATACCCACGGCGTAAGTCTCGATAGGCTTTCCCAGCAGTCTGGCGGCGATGGCGCACACCAGGGAGCTGTCCAAGCCCCCGGACAGCAGGAACCCCACAGGGACATCCGCGTCCAGCCGCTTTTCCACGCCCAGGATCAGCTTCTCATGGATGTTGGCGCAGATAGTCTCCACATCATCGTAGCATACCTCCTCCACCTTGGCAATATCGCAATAACGCACAAATTTACCGTCTTTATAGTAGTGCCCTGGGGGAAATGGCATAATTTTGTCTGTCAGCCCCACCAGATTCTTGGGCTCACTGGCGAAGAGGAGATGTCCGGAGGCGCTGTATCCGTAGTAAAGAGGCCGGATGCCGATGGGATCCCGGGCGGCGATGAAGCCGCCGGAGGGGGCGTCGTAGAGGATGAGGGCGAACTCCGCGTCCAGCATTTCGAACATCTCCACTCCGTACTCCCGCCAGAGAGGGAGTAGGAGCTCGCAGTCGGACCCGCTGGCAAACCGGTATCCCTTGGCCTCCAGCGTCCGTCTGCTCTCCCGGAAGCCGTAGAGCTCGCCGTTGCAGACCACAGCGCTTCCGTCCGGGGCGGTGAAGGGCTGCATCCCGGCGGGCTCCGGCCCCATAATGGCTAGGCGGTGGAAGAAGAGGACCCCGGCGCCGGTTTCCAGTGACCGGCTGTCGTCCGGGCCCCGGCTCTTGGTGGCCTGGAACCCGGCCAGCAGGGCTTCCCGGGGGATATCTTTTGCAGTATAACCCATAATTGCGCACATAAAAAAGCACCTCCAGATGTACCGGCGTCACTAAAATCAAAATTTTAGGACGAATCGCCGGAATCCGTGGTGCCACCTAATTTACCGCTTGCGCGGTCACTTCAGCTCTAACAAGCCTGACGGCTGTAACGGGCCGTTCCCGCTTCGCCTACTGGGCCTTCGCCGTTCAGCTCCAAGCTCCGAAGTGTTATTCACCGGGCCTCCGCCGCAGGGTTTCCACTGTCCCCCGCTCACTGTGGGTGAGCCGCCCGGCTACTTGTCTCCATCATCGCCGCTGCCGCTTTGCAGTTATAGGCGTAGTTTACACGCCGGGAAAGCATTTGTCAAGCAAAAAATTTTTCTGTTTTCCTAAAAATTTGTCCGCACGATTTTTACAGCTCGATCCGCTCGAAGTCCGCCGTCCCGTGCTTGCACCAGGGGCAGACAAAGTCCGGCGGAAGCGTCTCCCCTTCATAGATATACCCGCACACCCGGCAGCGCCAGCCGGTCCTGCCGGAGGCTTTGGGGGCAGGCGCCGGCTTGACGCGCTGAAAGTAGTCCTCGTAGGTGAGGGAGGGAACGTTGGAGAGGAGCTGCCCGGCGATAAAATCGGCAAAAAAGAGGGTGTGGGTTCCCAGATCCATGGTGGAAACCGTCCGCCCAGTGAGATAGGCGTTGGCGAATTGGGTGAGGTAGACAAGACCGTTTTCCTCCCGGGCGGTGTGGGAAAAGCCGGCAAATTTGTCTAGGTCCCGCCCGCTCTGGAAGCCGAAGCGCTCAAAGAGGGAGAAGGGGGCGTCGCCGCTGAGGATGGAGGCGGTGAAGAGACCCGTTTCCAAGATGAGGTCGTGGGTGAGGGAGGTCTTGTTGACTGCGGCGACGATGCGGTTGGGCTGGTTTGTCACCTGGGCCAAGGCGTTGATGATACAGGCGTTGTCCTTTTCGCCGCTTCGCGCGGAGAGGAGGTAGAGGCCGTAGCTGATTTTGAAGAGGGCTTTTTCGTCCATGGGGAGTCCTTCCTTCCAGGTGGGATGGAAGGTAGTATGGCGGAATTGGAAAAAAAATATACGCGGATCCCCCTACAGAATTTCCAGCACCATCAGCTGTCCCCTGGATACCGAAAATTTCACATTCAGCCCGGCAAAGGCCATCCCATACACCCGCTCCGGGTCCTCCTGATAGGAGGGCCGGGGGTCCTGCGCCAGCACTCCCAGCAGGGCCCGCCGCTTCTCCGGCGGCGCCCGCTCCAGCAGCTTCGGTGGACAGACTACCTCCAATATTTGCCGGGGAGTCCGGCCGGTAAAGCCGCCGCCGGCCTCCGGGCGGCAGTCCGCGTAGGGCAGGTAGGGCTTGATATCATAGATGGGCGTCCCGTCCAGCAGATCCGCCCCGGCCACGAGGAGCACCGGCCCCGTCTCCCGGTCCTGACCGATTTCCACCAGCCGGACCAGAGAGAGCCCGATGGGGTTGGGCCGGAAGGGCGACCGAGTGGCGAACACCCCAAGCCGCTGGTTTCCCCCCAGCCTAGGGGGCCGGACGGTGGGGGAGAAGCCCTCCCGCGCCGTCCGGGAAAACTGCCAGATAAGCCAGATGTGGGAGAACTCCTCCAGCCCCCGCAGGGCGTCCGGATTTCGGTAAGGCGGCTCAAAGACCACCCTGGCCTGGAGCTCCTCCACCAGGCCGCTCTGCCGGGGGATGCCGAACTTCTCCTGAAAGTCGCTGTGAATCCGGGCGATCACCCGCAGCGTGTGGGAATCTGACATAGGTCCCTCCTGACCGAAAAGTCTAAAAAATCAGAATAGCCGGATCTGCCGCCGGGTCCAGCCACAGCAGCAGCTCTACCATCGTTTCCCGGGGAATGGACACGCATCCTGCTGTGGCCCTGCTGCCGCAGTGTAGAAAAATAGCCGAGCCCGCGCCGGCGGCCACCGGGCCCGTGTTGTAGTCAATCAGCGCCGCGTAGGCGTATTGCTCCGGATAATCCGCCAGATGCTCCGCGCTGGACCAGTCCTGCTCCGCCGTCCCCTCCACCCACTGGTTGTAAAACTGAGAGGCGGGATCGTCCACCCAGTAGCTCTCCGCCGACACCCGCCGGTAGGGGAGAAGAGCCCCCGGGTCCGCCTCCACGCCGAAGGCTAAGGGCAGTCCGTAAAGCCCGGCGGGGGTGCAGCTGTCGCCCTCGGCTTTCGCGGATGTGACGCCGTTCTTGCCTACGTGGCCGCTAATCTCCTCGAGAAAGGGCTCCCAGCCTCCGCCTTCCCCCAGGCCGTAGGCCCAGAGCTGCGCTTCGTTCCCGCTGGCCTGGACGATGATCAGCTGATCGCCGGGGATGTCCTCCGCCGCCCAGCCCGATTCCTCCAGAAGCACCGTCATTGTGTCCGGCTCCTCCGGCGTTGGCTCGGGATCCGGCACGGCGGGCGGCTGGAGCGGGAGCTTGGGAATGGGGGGGCTCTTAACCGGCGGCGGCGACGGCTCCTCCGCAGGGGAAGGCGGCGGGAGCTCCTCCGCCGCCTCCCGGCCCCGGCACCCCGCCGGGACCAGGAGCAGCAGAAGAAGCAGCGCCAGCGCCCGTTTCATTGGTATGTTCTCCATCCGCCGCCGCTCAGTTGTCGATGACGATGACCGGGTGCTTATTGCCGTTGAGCTCCCGGAGCAGATCCAGAACGTTCTGGCCGTCGGTCTTGATGTCGCCGTAGCCGGTGGTCAGATTTCCGCTCGCGCCGATGCCGTCCAGGAACAGATCGGACCCGCCGCCCGCGACCGCGCTGTAAGGGCTCATGCCGTCGCCGTTGAAAGCGAAATAGATGCAGGCGGTAGACCGGCCGCTGGTGAACTTATCGTAGAGGTTTTCCGCCTCGTTCCAGTCCTTATCCGGGTTTTTGCTGCTCTGGAGGGTGTTATAGAAGATGGAGCTTGTGTCCGTGACCCACACGTCGTCCTCCTCGATGCGCTCGTAGGGAATGCCGGAGAAAATATCCAGCGTGCTGAAGGCGAAGAGGATATCGTAGGTCCCGGCGGGGGTGCACTTATCCCCCTCCTGCTTGGAGAAGGAGGCGCCGTTGGCGCCGATGGTGGCCTGGAAGCTCATGGTCTCCGCCCAGTCCCCGTCCTTCCAGTTGTAGAGGGCCACTGTGGCGTAGGGCCCGTTGGTTGTGACCCGCAGCTCCTGTTGATTGTAGGGGGGCTGGACTTCTGTAAAGTAGTCGGAGAAGGTACAGGCAGGCATCTCGCTATAGGGCATCCGGAGAGCCCAGCCGGCGGTTCCGGCATCCACCACCTGGGACTCCACGGCCACACTGCCGTTCTCCAGCAGATACAGGGTGCCGGAAACCGTGTTCTCGCAGCCGTCATCGCCGTAGAAGCTGATCTCTGTGGACCCGTCCATAGGGGCCGCGCCGGTGAGCATGGCCCGGGTTCCGTCGGCGGCGTAGTTGTAGATCTCGTAGAGCAGAGAGCTCCGCTCCATGCTCAGAACGACCACCGGACCGCCGTTGGCCTCAAAGCTGTCCGCGTCGAACGCGCTGGTGAAATACCCCTGGTAGGGGGTGTAATCGGCCACCGTGGTCCATGGCTCGCTGGCGGGCTGATCTCCCAAATCCTGCCCGTCATTGGAGGGATCCTCGTCCGGCGCGCTTTGTCCGGCGGCGGTGCGCTTGAAGGTTCCCTCGTTCTTTCCGCCGGTCAGGGTGACGATGGCGGGGGAAAAGCTGTATGTCTCCCCGGCGTGGAAGGTGCCGTCGATGTAGATTTCATCTCCGGCGGCGAAGGTGGTGATATCCTCCTGACCGAAGGTCAGAGCGGTTTCCAGCTCCTCCTTCCCGGAGGAGATAAGGGCCGTAAGGACAGTGCCGTCCACCCTGTCCACCTCGGCGTTGACGCCGACGCGCTGGCCGTCAAAGTTTTGGGGGTTGGCGATAAGATCTGCCAGATCAACCGTGTCTGGATAGGGATCATCCGCCTCTCCGGAGCCGTCTCCACCGGAGAGGAAAGGGAGCTCGAAGGGCAGCTTCACAGGGATCAGCCCCATCTGGCACAGCGCCACAAACGCTGCCCCGCCAATCAGCAGCAGAAGAACCAGCAGGAGGGCGATGAGCCCGCCTTTTCCTTTTTTCTTTTGGGGCGGCGCGGAGGGCTCCAGGTCGATAGGCGGTGGCGGCGGTGATGCTGGCTGGATGGTGGGCGCGGTAGGCTGTAGAACAACCGCCGGGGCCTGTTCCTCGGGGATCCTCCGGACATCAGGCTCCGGGTCCGGAATTATCTCCGGCTCATGAGCGGGGACCGCCTCCGGCCCGTCGGAGGCAAAGGGAATGGGCTCCGGGATCGGAGGTGTTTCCGGGATCGGGGGCTCAGCCTTCGGCTCCGCTGTGGGGGCAGGGCCCTCCAGCTTGGGGCGGGGCGCGCCGCAGCCGGTGCAGAAGGAAGCTCCCTCACGGAACTCCTTCCCGCATTTGGTACAAAACATATCTCTCACTCCTGTTTTATATTTCTGTGGGACTGCTGTTGGGATTATTATAGCTGGTCCGGCGGCTGAATTCAACTGTGATTTCCGATCTTGCGCATTTTGCCGGTTTCCGTTACAATAAGGTGGGAAAAAACCGCAGAGGAGGATGGAGTGATGAGGAGAGAAAAGAGGGCGTTTTGGGCGGCGGCTTTGACGGTGCTTCTTCTGACCGCCGAAGGGTGCGCCCCGGAGCCGGACGTTCCGCCCCAGCCAGAGGAGCCGCCCGCAGTCCAGGCGGAGGCTCCCAATCCTATGCCAGTGCGGCGGGCAAAGCCCGCGCCTGTACCCATTCCCAAGCCTAGGCCGGAACCTGCTCCGGAGCCTGAGGAGCCCGCAGATGAAACTTTGGTAACGGTGACGGACTACATTCCCGGTATTTTTGTGGAGCTGAAATACGCCACCGAGGACAATTTCACCGGCCAGGTGATCTACGGCTTTACAGACGCCCGCCTCCGCTACGGCACGGTGAAAAAGCTGGCCCGGGTCCAGGCGGCGCTGCTGGAACAGGGGTACAGCCTGAAAATCTGGGATGCTTGCCGGCCCGTCTCCGCCCAATTCGCCCTCTGGGAGGTCTGTCCAGACCCGGTGTACGTGGCCAACCCCAACAAGGGCTACTCCAGCCACAGCCGGGGGAATACGGTGGACGTGACGCTGGTGCTCTCCGACGGGACGGAGATAGAGATGCCCACGGGCTTCGACGACTTCTCCACCCTGGCGGACCGGGACTACAGCGATGTGCCGGAGCCGGCCCGGAGCAACTCCCTCCTGCTGGAGGGCGCCATGTCCGGCCAGGGCTTCAAATGCTACTCCGGGGAGTGGTGGCATTTTACGGACGAGGACTCCTACCCAGTGGCGGAGTGAGCAGCCGCGCAGGGGAGAGGCATAATGGGTTACGCCAGGTTATCAAAATTTAGGACTTGCAAAACCTGTCCGATTTCTGTATAATAGGCACAATCTGTTTTTTTAAAGGAGACATTACCATGCCTATTGACGCCTATACCCTGCTCATGCTTGTTGCGATGATCGCGCTGGTCTATTTTATGATGATCCGCCCGGAGAACAAGCGCAAGAAGGAAGCCGAAGCCATGCGCAACAGCCTCAAGAAGGGCGACCAGATCACCACCATCGGCGGCATCGTCGGCAAGATCGTGATGGTGGGCGAGGAGACCATCGTCATTGAAACCAGCGACGATCGGGTGCGGATGGAGCTGAAAAAGTGGTCTATCTCCAGCAACGACAGCAATCCCCCCGCTGGCAAGAAGGGTAAAAAGGCCGAGGAGGAGAAGCCCGCCATTGAGGAGGGCTCCGACAGCGAGAGCAAGTAACCCCGGCCCCTGAGGGCGCATAACAGGACCTCCCGCGCAATATACTGGAGTGACCAGTATCAATGTGCGGGAGGTTTTGTTTATGCCCAATATCTCAAAGCCGGCCATATCCCTGCCCAAGGGGATCGTGAGAGACAGCCTCATCGGAGGGGCCATCGCCCTGGGGGCCTACATACTGCTCCAGTTTTTCTGCGCTCTGCTGATCGACAGGGAGCTGCTGGGGCTGGAGAAGCTGTATCCTATGGTGTGCGTTGCCGCCGCCGTGTCCGCCTTCCTGGGGTGCGGGTACAGCGTGCTGCGGCGGAAGGAGGCGGCGATTCTCTCCGTGTCGGCGGTGGTGGCGGTGTTTCTGGCGGTGACGCTGGCGGCGGCCTTCATCACGGCGGAAACCGTAGCGGTGGAGAACGGCCTGACCGGCGTGGGTCTGTCCATGGCGGCGGGTGGGCTGACCGCCGCCATGGCCGGATCCGCCCGCCCCAAGGGCAAGCGGCAGAGAAAGCGCCGCCGCTGAGGGCCGCTGTCCGGTGCGGTTTTGTCAAGGGGCAAAATGACCAAAAAGAAAAAAATCTGCTGTTTCCGGAGCCGTCCGGACGAAACAGGGCGATTACAAAACGTAATCGCCCTGTTTTCCCATATGTGGTAGTTTTTCGCCTCTTCAGCCACAAAATATCCACAGCTCGCAGAAAAAAATATGCCGGCCCGACCGGGTTACATAATGTTGCATACATAAGTTTTTGTCATAAGTGACAAAAACTATCGATTTTCAAAAATCTGCCTTGCGCAACCGGCTGTTTTGCACTATATTGATAGAAACGTGTTTCCTCTCTCCGGCGGCGTGAGGCCTGGCTGCTTCTAATCCTTGTCCACCACGCATATGCTGGTGGGGAGGTGATGGTGAAATGGGAGGAAGGCCGGTCCTGGGGACGATCCGGCTGACGGGTTTTGACCCGTCCTGGCTGCGGTCGGTGCTGCTGGCGGCGATCTTTCTGGCGGGGGCCCTGGCGGGCCACATATACGCTGGGCGCTGCGATACGCAGGCGCTGACCGCATACCTGCGGGACTACTGCGCGGTGTATGACAGTGTAGGCGTGGCCGTGTCCCTGTCCAGCTGCGCGATGCTGTACTTCGGCTATGTAACGGCGGCGTTTCTGCTGGGCTTCGCCTCCATCGGGGCGGCGCTGATTCCGGCGCTGTCCGGTGTGTTCGGTTTTGTGACCATGTATACCGTCTCCTGCTTTGCCCGGGCCTACGGGCGGTCTGGAGTGCTGCTGGCCCTGGCGGTGCTGGCGGCGCGGCTAGTGTTCTGCCTGCCCTGCTTTCTAGCAGTGGCGGGGGAGGCGTGGGGGCTGTCTATGGAGCTGTTCCTCCTGGCCTTCGGCAGGGGGAAGCGCTCCGCGCCCGTGCTCTATGGGAGCCGGTATTTCCTGTTGTTTGTGCTGTGTGTGGCGGTTTTGGCGGCGGGGGTGTGCTGTGAGCGGTTTTTGACACCGGTGCTCTTCCGCATGGCCCTGGGAACGGTTTTGTAAGCTTATGTGGAAGGAGGGAGCGCGCCGTGGCGGATCTGATCGACGAATACGAGGTCTATCTGGAGCGGGAGCGGCACGCCTCCGCCAATACGGTGTGCTCCTATGTCCGGGACGTGCGGCAGTTTGACGGCTACCTGCGCGCCGGAGGGGAGGGGACGGCTCTGGCCGCCTGTACGGCGGAGCACGTCCGGCAGTACATGGCCCACATGGCCGGGCGCGGAAAATCCCCCGCCAGTGTGGCCAGGAGCGTGGCCTCCCTGAAGTCTTTTTACAGCTACCTCATGGGCCGGGGGCTGATAGCGATTAACCCGGCCAAGAGCGTGGCCCCGGTGCGCACGGAGCGGAAGCTGCCCCAGATCCTCACCGGCAAGGAGGTGGAGCGCCTTTTGGAGCAGCCCCAGTGCGTGGACCCCAAGGGCTGCCGGGACCACGCCATGTTGGAGCTGCTGTATGCCACGGGCATTCGGGTCAGCGAGCTCATTGGGCTGGACGTGGGGGACGTGAATCTGGGGGGGGGGTTCCTCCGCTGTGCCAGCCGGGGGAAGGAGCGGATTATCCCCCTGTACCCCGGCGCGGTTCAGGCCCTGGCGGACTATGTGCGGGACATCCGGCCCCAGCTGGTGGAAGACCCGGCGGAGACAGCGCTGTTTGTCAATATGAGCGGGGAGCGGATGAGCCGGCAGGGGTTCTGGAAGCTCATCAAGTACTATCAGCAGAAGGCGAATATTGACAAAGATATCACGCCCCACACCCTACGCCACTCCTTCGCGGCCCACTTGCTGGAGAACGGGGCGGATCTGCGGTCCATCCAGGAGATGCTGGGCCACGCGGACATCTCATCCACCCAGATCTACTCCCACATGGTCAAGCAAAAGCTCCAGGATGTTTACCACAAGGCCCATCCGAGAGCGTAACGATGAAAACGTGCCTCCGGCACGTTTTTTCATATCTGTCAGCGAGACATACTATTTATGTGCTCTGCAAAAATACAAAAGCGCCGCTCCCGCGCGTATGGAGCGGTGACAGGAAAGGCGGACAAGCTATGTTTGATTATGCGGTCCACCGCCTCTTTGACGGAGGCATGGGCACGATGCTGCAAAAGGCCGGCTTGGAGGCCGGGCAGTCCCCGGAGCGGTTGAACCGCGCTGCCCCGGAGACGATACAGAAAATTCACGCCGCCTATGCTGGAGCCGGGGCGGACATCCTCACCGCCAACACCTTTGGGGCCAGCCGGCGGAAGCTGGGGGAGGACCCGGCCCCCTATATCGCCGCCGGTGTGGCCTTGGCCCGCCGTGCCGCGGGGCCGGACCGCTGTGTGGCGCTGGATGTAGGCCCTCTGGGGGCCCTGCTGGAGCCCTACGGCGAGATGAGTTTTGACGAGGCCTATGAGATGTTTGCCGAGATTGTGGAGGCGGGGGCGGAGGCCGGGGCGGATCTGGTGCTCATTGAGACGATGAGCGATCTGCTGGAGGCGAAGGCCGCCCTGCTGGCCGCCAGGGAGCGGACAAGCCTGCCGGTCTTTGTGACTATGACCTTCGGTGAGGACGGCAGGACCTTTTTGGGAGTGGACCCCGCCGCCGCCGCCGTGACCCTCACCTCGCTGGGGGCGGACGTAGTGGGCCTCAACTGCTCCATGGGTCCTCGGGAGCTGCGTCCCGCCCTGCTGGAGCTGCTCCGCGCCACCCATCTGCCGGTAATGATTCAGCCCAATGCCGGTTTGCCCCGGCTGGTGGACGGGGAGACGGTCTTTGACGTGGGGCCGGAGGAATTCGCCGCCTGTGCCGCCGCCTTCCTGGACGACGGCGCGGCTATTTTGGGGGGGTGCTGCGGCACCACCCCGGACCATATCCGCGCACTGCGGCGGCTGCTGGACGGGCGTAAGCCCGCCGGGAAGCGGTCGCCGGACGGAGTCTGCCGTCTGTGCGGCTGGCAGGGAGTCCGGGAGCTGACAGAGCGCTCTATCGCCTCGGTGGGGGAGCGCATCAACCCCACAGGCCGTCCCCAGATGCGGCAGGCCCTCTATAGGAAGGAGTGGGGCTACGCCTCCGAGGCCGCGATTGACCAGCGGGAGGAGGGGGCGGATCTGCTGGTGGTAAATGCCGGACTGCCGGATATTGACGAGGGAGAGGCCCTGCCGCGCCTGGTGCTGGCTATTCAGGAGGTGTCCGCTCTGCCTCTGGTCATCGACTGCTCCGACCCCGCAGCCCTGGAGAAGGCCCTGCGGATCTGCCGGGGACGGCCGGTTCTGAACTCCGTCAACGGTTCCCCGGAGAGTCTGGAGGCCATGCTGCCCCTGGCGGCGAAATATGGCACGGGACTCGTTGTCCTGGCCCTGGACGAAAACGGCATCAGCGACAGCCCGGAGGGGCGCGTGGAGACCGCCCTCCGGATTGCCCGGGCGGCGGAGGCGGCGGGGGTGCGCCGGGAGGACATCTTTATTGACTGCCTGGCAATGGCCGCGTCGGTGAGCCAGAGCGCGGCTATGACGGCCCCGGAGGCTATCCGGCTGGTTCACCGGGCGGGGTACAAGACCGTCCTGGGGGTGTCCAATGTCAGCCACGGCCTTCCGGGCCGGGATGCCCTCAACTGCGCCTTTTTGTCCGCCTGCCTGGGGGCGGGGCTCAATGTGCCCATCGTCAACACTGGCTCCCCCCAGATCCGGGATGCGCTGGACGCGGCGCGGGTGCTCACCGGGGAGGACGCCGGATGCCAGGCGTTTATCGCCAGGCGCCGGGTCCTGGGCGGTGCGGACGCGCCCCGGATGCCGGAACCGGAGGCTTCGGACGATCTCCTGGAGACGCTGATTGTCACAGGCCGGAAGGCCGATGTCCCCGCCGTCACCGAGGCTCTGCTGGACAAGCTGACGCCGTTGGAGATTATCAACGGGCATATCATCCCGGCGCTGGATACCGTGGGGGAGCGGTATGAGGAGGGGACTCTGTTTCTGCCCCAGCTGATGGCTTCCGCCGAGGCGGTAAAAGCCGCCTTTGGGGTGGTCCGCGCCCGCCTGCCGGAGGGCACGGGAGAGAAGGGGACCATCCTGCTGGCCACCGTGAAAAATGATGTCCACGATATTGGGAAGAATATTGTGAGGATGCTTCTGGAGAACTACGGCTACCGGGTCGTCGACCTGGGGCGGGATGTTCCTCCGGAGGCGGTGGTGAAGGCGGCCCTGGAGACGGGCGCGCCTCTGGTGGGGCTCTCGTCCCTGATGACCACCACGGCTCAGAACATCGCCGTCACCATCCGGGCCCTGCGGGAGGCGGGGGCCCCCTGCAAGGTCATGGTGGGCGGCGCGGTGGTGACGCAGGCGTTTGCCGACCAGATCGGCGCGGACTTCTACGCCAAGGACGCCGCCCAGTCGGCGAAAATAGCGGCGCGGGTGTTTGAGGCGCCGGACAGGTGACGGGGATGAGGGCCTGAATAGGAAAAAGAATTCTTCATGTATCGAATTTGCAAACCCGGTTGTCAAGCGGATTTGATTGTGTTACAATGGGGGCTATCGTTTGATAAGAACTGGTAAAGGAGCCATTTTCACCATGGAAGAGAAAAAAACAATGCTCTCCGGCATCCAGCCCAGCGGGGAGCTGCACCTGGGCAATTATCTGGGCCCCCTGCGCCACTGGCCGGAGATGATTGAGGAGTACGAGTGTTACTTCTTTATGGCGGACCTGCACACCATTACCGTGCGCCAGGACCCCGCCGCCCTGCGCCGCCGGGTGCTTACCCAAGTGGCCCAGTATATCGCCTGCGGCCTGGACCCGGCTAAGTGCACCATCTTCATCCAGTCCCATGTTCCTGCACACGCCCAGCTGGGCTGGGTACTGGACTGCTACACCATGTTCGGTGAGCTCAGCCGCATGACCCAATTCAAAGACAAGGCCGCCAAGCACAAGGACAACATCAACGCCGGCCTCTTTACCTACCCGGCCCTTATGGCGGCGGATATCCTGCTTTACCAGCCGGACTATGTGCCGGTGGGGGATGACCAGAAGCAGCACGTGGAGATTTGCCGGGACATTGCCGAGCGCTTCAACGGCATTTATGGCGAGGTTTTCAAGATCCCGGAGCCCTATATCGCCAAGGTGGGGGCCCGGATCATGAGCCTGAATGACCCTGCCTCCAAGATGAGCAAGTCCAACCTGGAGGGCTGTGTCACTCTCTCGGATAAGCCCGAGGATATCATGCGCAAGTTCAAGCGGGCTGTCACCGACAGCGACACCGAGCGCTGCGTCCGCTACGCCCCCGCCGAGAAGCCCGGTGTGTCCAACCTCATGCAGATCTATGCCGCCGCTACCGGCAAGGGCTACGAGGACATTGAAAAGGAATTTGAGGGAATGGGCTACGGCAAGCTCAAGCCTGCCGTGGGGGAGGCCGTGGTGGAAGTGCTGCGGCCCATCCAGGAGGAGACCAACCGCCTGCTTGCGGACAAGGCGTATCTGGAGAGTGTGTACCGCGCGGGCGCGGAGAAGGCGTCCTATGTGGCGGAGAAGACCCTGCGGAAGGTCTACAAGAAGATCGGCTTTGTAGCCAGATGAGTGGGGGCGGACGGGAAAATGAACGAAATGTTTGACCGGACCAGCGTTCTGCCTGTGATTCTGGCCCTGGCAATGTCCATGGGACTGAGCTTCGCCCTCACGCCCTTGGTAAAAAAGCTGGCGGTGAAGATTGGCGCGGTGGACGTGCCCAAGGATAAGCGCCGGATGCATGACCACCCCATCCCCCGGCTGGGGGGACTGGCGATTTTTATCGGCTTTGTGGTTTCCGCCCTGTTTTTTGCCCAGGTGGACAAGCAGCTCCAAGGGATTCTGCTGGGCTCCTGCCTTATTGTGGGGGTAGGAGTGGTGGATGACTCCCACCCTCTGGGGGCCGGGATCAAGTTTATTCTGCAGATTGTGGCGGCCCTCATCGCCATCTGGCATGGGGTGGTGATCCAGACCATTGCCAACCCGCTGCCCTTCATTGGCGGGGACTACTGGGACTTCGGCCTGATGGCGGTGCCTATCACGGTCATCTGGATCGTGGCCGTCACTAACTCCGTCAACCTCATTGACGGTCTGGACGGCCTGGCCGACGGCGTGTCCACCATCGCCGCCCTGACCATGCTCATCATCGCCCTGCTCATGGAGAATCTGGAGATGGCAGTGCTGTGCGCGGCTCTGGTGGGGGCCTGCGTGGGATTTATCCCCTATAACCGGAACCCGGCCAAGATCTTTATGGGGGATACCGGGGCAACCTTCCTGGGCTATATGCTGGCTACGGTGTCGGTGACGGGGCTCTTCAAGCTCTACGCCATGATCTCCTTTATCGTGCCCTTTATCATTTTGGGGTTCCCCATCTTTGACACCGCCTCCGCCTTCACCCGGCGCATCCTCAAGGGCCAGAACCCCATGAAGGCGGACCGGAGCCACACCCACCACAAGCTCATCGACATGGGCATGAACCAGAAGCAGGCGGTGGCCAC
>JAAWUC010000135.1 GCA_022804995.1 Oscillospiraceae bacterium | reverse complement strand
GTGGAACGAGGTCTTTGCCGACGTCACCATCGCCTCCGCCATCCTGGACCGTGTCCTGCATCACTGCACCGTTATCAACATCAAGGGCGAGTCTTACCGTCTGAAAGAACGCAAGGAATTTATGCGTCAGAAACAGCATATCGTGAACACTCTTTTTGAGCAAGGAAACGCTTGATTTTGTCCCCCCCCTTGCCGCCGAAAAACTACAAAATTTCTTCGGCGTTTTCTTACAATTTCATATCGGCGTTGACAATGAAAAATACATTGGCGACGCCCTTCTGCAAAAGACCTATACTACCGACTGCATCAGCAAGACGGTAAAGAAAAACCAGGGAGAGCGCCCCATGGTGTATGTGGAGAACAATCACCCGTCCATCATCCCAAAGGAAATCTTCTATCAGGTGCGGGAGGAGATGGCCCGCAGGGCCAGCAAACGGAAGGTGATGCAGAAAACTGCTAAGACCGAGCAGGGCAAATACTCCGCCAAATACGCCCTGTCCGAGCTGCTGGTGTGCGGGGAGTGTGGGACGCCCTACAAGCGATGCACCTGGGCCAGAAACGGGAAAAAGCGGATCGTCTGGCGGTGCGTCTCCCGGCTGGAGTTCGGCACGAAATACTGCCATACTTCACCCGCGCTGGATGAAGATAAGCTGCACCGGGCCATCCTGGAGGCCATCAACGGTCTCGACCGGACCGGGCAGGAGATCACGGAGGAGTTTCTGGACATCGCCAGTCTCGTCCAGCAGGGGCAGGAGAGCGGCGGAGTTGATCCTCTTGCCCTGCGCCAGCGGCTGGCGGCTCTGACGGCGGAACAGGCGAAGCTGGCGGAAACCACAAGAATTATCAAGACATATGCTCACAAACATTACAGAAGGCCCCGCCCGCGAAAATCGCGGGCGGGGCCGGACATTACCTATGGAGCAGGGGGGAGAGAGGCTTATAAATCAGGAAGGCCAGAAGCGTATCCAGCAGTGCCTTGAGCAGTGTAAAGGGGGCGTTAAAGACAATCAGGCAGGCCAGCAGGCCGTCCACCGAGGGAATCAGCTCCTGGTACATGCCGATAATCGTGTCGATAGGCATAAAGGTCGTGTAAAAAGGGTAGGAGATAAAGTAGTTGATCGGTACGCTGCACACTGCCATAAGCACCGCCCCGGCCAGCGCGGCGGCCAGCGCGCCCCAGCGGGTTTTCCAGTGCCTGTAGATGACTCCCGCCGGAATGACAAAGCACACCCCCAGCAGGAAGTTGCACAGCTCTCCCACACCGTTGGTGGAGGACATGGTGAGGTTGATCAGGTTCTTTACCAAACACACCGCCGCACCCCAAACCGGCCCCAGGCTGAACGCCGCCAACAGGGCTGGGAGCTCGGAGAAGTCCATCTTCACAAAGGGTGGGATGAGGAAGGGAATGGGGAAGTCCAGCGCCATGAGCACCGTAGCCGCCGCGCTGAGCATGGCGGTGACGGCGATTTTGCGGGACCTCCGGGCGGCGGGACGGACAGCGGACGGTACGGTCTGGTGGTTTGCAGTTGACATAAGAAACACGCTCCTTTACAGAAATACCCGAAGACGATCCACCTTCGGAGTACTGCCGCAAAGGAGCGCGAAAAATCTACGCCCAACGCGCACATCTTCTTCCATCCAGACTGTCACTGTCGGTACCGGAGTCACACCGGTTCAACGCTTGCGCGGTCGCGGACTGAGGCTGTCGCCATCACCGCCGGTGGGGAGTTGCACCCCGCCCTGAAGATGAATTGATTCGGTTGTTGCACCCATTATATGCGCTTGACGGGAGAAATGCAAGACTTTTTTCTAACTGGCAATTATTTTTGCCGTGCGCGGTTCGGGTGCACGGCGTCTACCGGCTTTCCCAGAGATTGTCAGGATACAGTCCGGCCTCGGTCATGGCTCGGATAGCGGCCTCCACTGTGGGCTTGTCCTCCCGGTAGGTGACGCCGTACCACTTGTCCTCGCTGCGCAGGACCTTCACCCGGGCCCGGCCTTCCTCCAGGAGCTGGCTCACCACCGAGGGGAGGAAGTACTCGGCCTTGGCCGGGTTCTCCGCCGCGGCTTTGTCCAGGAAGGCCGGGAACCGCTTCCACGCTTCGTCCAGAAAGCTGCGGTTGAAGCCCCACATGTTCAGGGACACGATGGTGTCCTCCGGCAGCTCCATCCAGGTCTGCCCGTCGTCCTCGGTGAAGCGCAGAGGGGGCCCCTTCTCGATCTTGGTCCGCTCCGTAACCCGTTCCAGGCAGTGGTCTTCGGTCTCCTCGCACACGCCCCGGGCCACTGTGCCGTTCTCGCTGACCGTGTTCTTCAGCAGGTAGCCTACCATAGCGTACTCATACAGCTCCCCGTCCGGATGGGTGCGGAGGTAGTCGTAAATGAGCTGATAGGCCGCGGGGCCGTAGTAGTCGTCGGCGTTGACCACGGCGAAGGGGCCGTCCACTACGCTCCGGGCGGCCAGCGCCGCCTGAGCGGTGCCCCAGGGCTTCACCCGCTCCGTCGGGACAGTGTAGCCCTCCGGCAGGTCCTCCTTGAGCTGATAGACGTACTTCACGTCCATCACCTTGGCGACGCGCTCCCCCACAAGAGAGCGGAAATCCGCCTCAATCTCGGGCTTGATGACAAAGACCACCGTCTCGAATCCCGCCCGCCGGGCGTCATAGATAGAGTAATCCAGAATCACCTGTCCGTGGCCCCCCACCGGGTCCAACTGCTTGAGCCCGCCGTAGCGGCTGCCCATGCCAGCGGCCATGATAACCAATACCGGCTTGTTCATCCTTTTTCCCTCTCTTTTCTTCACAAATTTCTATCAAAAGAGCCCGGCGCGGCGGACCGCCGTGCCGGGCTGCTATTGTGCGAATGTGGGGTGTTTTTAGAAGATGCCCTGCTCCATCATGGCCTCGGCAACCTTCTTGAAGCCCGCGATGTTGGCGCCGGCCACCAGGTTGTAGCCCAGGCCGTACTCCTCAGCGGCCTCCACGGAGACCTTGTGGATGTTCTTCATGATGCCCTTGAGCTTCTCGTCCACTTCCTCGGCGGACCAGACCAGGCGCTCGCTGTTCTGGCTCATCTCCAGGGCGCTGACGGCCACGCCGCCGGCGTTGACAGCCTTGGAGGGGGCCACGATCATGTTCTTCTGCTCCATGAGGAAGAACAGGGCGTCATTGGTGGTGGGCATGTTGGCCACCTCAATGTAGTACTTCACGCCGTTGGCCACAATCTGCTTGGCGTGCTCCATGTGCACGTCGTTCTGCATGGCGGAGGGCATGATGACGTCGGCCTTGACGCCCCAGGGCTTCTCGCCGGGGTGGAACTCGCAGCCGAACTTGTCGGCGTAATCCTTGACCTTGTTGCGGCCGGAGTTGCGCATGGTCACCAGGTAGTCCACCTTCTCCATGGAGGAGGACACGCCCTCGGGATCGTAGATATAGCCGTCGGGGCCGGACAGGGTCACGACCTTGGCGCCCAGGTGGTTGGCCTTCTTGCAGATGCCCCAGGTCACGTTGCCGAAGCCGGCGCAGGCGATGGTCTTGCCCTGGATGGACTCGCCCTCGTGCTCCAGGACCTCCTGGAGGTAGTACATGGCGCCGTAGCCGGTGGCCTCGGGACGGGTCAGGCTACCGCCGTAGCTGAAGCCCTTGCCGGTGAGCACGCCATTCTCCCACACGCCCTTCAGGCGGCGGTACTGGCCGTACAGGTAGCCGATCTCACGGCCGCCTACGCCCATGTCGCCGGCGGGCACGTCGATGTCGGGCCCGATGTAGCGGTAGAGGGCGGTCATGAAGCTCTGGCAGAAGCGCATGATCTCCGCGTCGGACTTGCCGGCGGGATCGAAGTCGCTGCCGCCCTTGCCGCCGCCGATGGGCAGGCCGGTGAGGCTGTTCTTGAAAATCTGCTCGAAGCCCAGGAACTTAATGATGCCGGGATAGACGTTGGGCTGGAAGCGCAGGCCGCCCTTGTAGGGGCCGATGGCGCCGTTGAACTGGCAGCGGTAACCGATATTGGTGTGATAATTGCCGTTGTCGTCCATCCACACCACCCGGAAGGTGAACATCCGCTCAGGCTCCACCATGCGGTTGAGAAGGTCCGCCTTCTCGTATTCAGGGTGCTTGTCCACCATGGGGGCGATAGAGGTGAGGACCTCCTCGACAGTCTGCACGAACTCGGGCTCATTGCCGTGCTTCTTCTTCACATTCTCGATTACGCTGGCCACATAAGCATTCATAATGGTCAATCCTCCTCATAAAATTCCTGTTCAGAGCAGGCAGGAATACAGCCCCGCCTATCTCCGGTTGACTTCATACTAACACCAAGCCCCCAAAAAGGCAATAACCATTTTCTCGAATTCCATTGTGGAATATGTGGAACTTTCTTGCCGAAATTTGTGCACTTTGCCGCATATTTTTTCGACATACCCGGGGTATAACCGGAAAGTCCATTTTTTCCCGGCTTCTCTTGACTTTTCCGGTACGAATCGTATAATAAAAAAGGGCTGTGGTGCCGCGCCTGATTCCGGGCGTCCGCCGGCTGCGGCGTCCACCCATATCACCCACAATTAAGGAGGAGCTAAATGACGCACACAATGAAGGTTGCCGGCCTGGAGCGGGATTTGCCCCTGTGTAAGGTCAGCGACGAGCTCTACATCGGCGCGTTTGTCATGTTCGGCGACGCAGAGCTGACAGTGGCATGCGCCAGGGCGCTGCTGGAGGCCGTCCCAGCGGACAGCTACGACTACATGCTTACCGCCGAGGCCAAGAGCATCCCGCTTATCCACGAGATGGCCCGACAGTCCGGGGCCAAAAAATATTTCATCGCCCGGAAGGGGTCCAAGGTCTACATGCCCGACCCCATCCACGTCTCCGTACGCTCCATCACCACCCTGCGCCAGCAGGACCTGTTTCTGGGGGCCGATGACTGTGCGGAGATGAAGGGCAAGCGCATTCTCATTGTAGACGACGTGATCTCCACCGGCGAGAGCCTCCACGCCCTGGAGGAGCTGGTCAAGACCGCCGG
>JAAWUC010000134.1 GCA_022804995.1 Oscillospiraceae bacterium | reverse complement strand
CAGACGGTCCGCCGTGGGGATGTCCACATAGTCGGAGGGCGGCAGGTAGTGGAAGCTGGTGCCCTCGTCCCGATAGGCAGCGGTGGGGACAATGAAATGCCCGGCGGGCAGATCCGGATCCAGTCCGCCGCAGGTCCCAAAGAGCAGCACCTTCTCCGCGCCCTTGACCCAGACCTCCTCCAGGATGCCCACCGTGGCGGGACCGCCGACGGTGGTGAGGAGCAGCCCTAGCGTCTGGCTCTGGTAAGAAAAGCGGTAGATGGGAACTTCAACGCAGGCATTTATGGTGCTGACAACCTCTGTCGGAAACCGCTTTTGCAGCGCCGCCACTACATTGCGCTGGAATGTTACCAGTATAGTTTTGGGGAACCCCTCTACCGGCTGAGCAAGGTGGGAGGGCTTCAGCAGCTCCTCTCCGCCGTCAAAGCCGTGGCGGATCACTGGTAGTCCCTTCCCGCCTGGAGGGCCTTCATATTCAGCTCCACCAGCTGGGCCTTTTTCGGGGGCACCAGCTTGGCGACCGTGGCCTCGGTGCCCTCGAAGGTCAGCTCCGGGTTGTTCTTGAGCACATGGCCCATCATGACCATGTTGGCCAGAGTGGGCACCCCGGCGTCGTTGGCCATCTGGGTGGCGGGGATGTAGTAGACCTGCACGTCGCCGCGCTCCACCTTCTCACTGATGAGGGTGGAGTCCACATAGATCTGCCCGCCGGGGACCACGGCGTCCACATACTTCTGGAGGGAGGGCAGGTTCATGACGATGAGCACGTCCGGGTCGGTGATAATGGGGGACCCGACGGGGTCGTCGGAGAGAATCACGTTGCAGTTGGCGGTGCCGCCCCGCATCTCGGGGCCGTAGGAGGGAAGCCAGCTCACCTGTAAGTCCTCCAGCAGGCCCTTGTAGGCCAGAAACTTCCCGGCAAACAGGATGCCCTGCCCGCCGAAGCCGGCAATCAGAATCTGTGTGGTTTTCATTTTGCCTCAGCCTCCTTTGCCGCAGTCCTGTCCTTGTAGACGCCCAGGGGGTAGTAGGGAATCATGTCGCTCTCCACCCACTCCAGGGCCTTCTGGGGAGTCATGCCCCAGTTGGTGGGGCAGGCGGAGACAACCTCGATGAGGGAGAAGCCCTTCTTGTCCATCTGGTTTTGGAACGCCTTCTGGATGGCCTTCCCGGCGGCCTTCACGTTTTTCACGTTGTTCACCGCCACCCGGGCGATGTACTCCGGGCCCTCCAGGGTGGCCAGCAGCTCGCAGACCCGGATGGGCCAGCCGCAGTGGTTCACGTCCCGGCCGTAGGGGCTGGTCTGTGTCACCTGTCCCGGCAGGGAGGTGGGGGCCATCTGCCCGCCGGTCATGCCGTAAATGGCGTTGTTGACAAAGATCACGGTGATATTCTCATTCCGGGCGGCGGCGTGGACCGTCTCCGCCATGCCGATGGAGGCCAGATCGCCGTCCCCCTGGTAGGTAAAGACGATGTTGTCCGGGCGGCACCGCTTGATGCCGGTGGCGGTGGCGGGGGCCCGGCCGTGGGCGGCCTCGATCATGTCGCAGGCGAAGTAGTCGTAGGCCATTACCGCGCAGCCCACCGGGGCCACGCCGATCGCCTCGCCCTCGATGCCGAGATTGTCAATGGCCTCGGCCACCAGCCGGTGGATGATGCCGTGGGGGCATCCGGGGCAGTAGTGGAGCACCGCGTCCGTCAGGGCGTGGGGCTTTTGGAAAACAATAGCCATGTTACATCTCTCCTTTCTGGGCCTTGCGGATGCTCTCCAGCACCTGGTCGGGGCTGGGGATCATGCCGCCCGCGCGGTTGCACAGGCTCACAGGCCGGGTACACTCGGCAGCCAGGCGCACGTCCTCAATCATCTGCCCCATGTTCAGCTCCACGCACACGAAGCGCTTCACCTGGTCCGCTGCCCTCCGCAGGACCTTGGCCGGGAAGGGCCAGAGGGTAATGGGACGGATGAGGCCCACTTTAATGCCCTCTTTGCGGGCGGCGGCTACGGCGTTCTTTGCCACCCGGGAGGCGATGCCGAAGGCCACCACGCACAGCTCCGCGCCGTCCATCATGTACTCCTCGTACAGGACCTCATTCTCCTCCACGGTCTTATACCGCTCGTAGCGCTCGAAGTTTTTCTGCTCCAGCTCGTCGGGCTTGAGGTACAGGGAGTTGACGATGTTGTGGGGCCGCTTTCCCTTGGTGCCGGTGAGGGCCCAGGGCTTATCATAGGTCTCCGCCTGGACGTCCTCGAAGGTGATGGGCTCCATCATCTGGCCGATGGTGCCGTCGGCCAGGATCATGGCGGTCATCAGGTACTTGTCCGCCAGGTTGAAGCCCTTGACGGTGAGGCTGGCCATCTCCTGGACGGAAGCGGGGGCCAGCACGATCATCCGGTAGTCGCCGTGTCCGCCGCCCTTGGTGGCCTGGAAGTAGTCGGACTGGCTGGGCTGGATGCCCCCCAGGCCCGGACCGCCCCGCTGGACGTTCACCACAAAGGCGGGGACGTCGGAACCGGCTATGTAGCTCAGGCCCTCGCTCTTAAGGGAGATGCCGGGGCTGGAGGAGGAGGTCATCACCCGGAAGCCCGCGGCGGCGGCGCCGTAGACCATGTTGATGGACGCGATCTCGCTCTCCGCCTGGAGGAACACGCCGCCCTCGATCTTGGGCAGGCGCTTGGCCATATAGGCGGCAACCTCCGTCTGGGGGGTAATGGGGTAGCCGAAGTAGTGGCGGCAGCCGGCGCGGATGGCCGCCTCCGCAATGGCCTCGTTGCCCTTCATCAATACTCTCTCTGCCATGATTTCCTCCTTACTTCTCCACGGTGATGATGCAGTCGGGGCACATGGCCGCGCAGAAGGCGCAGGCGATGCACTCGTCCTGGTTGGTCATCACCGCGGGGGAATAGCCCTTTTGATTGATCTGGTCCTTGGCTATCGCCAGGATGTGCTTGGGACAGGCGCTCACGCACAGGCCGCAGCCCTTGCAGAGGTCTGTCTTGAAGGTTACTTTTGCCATAGTATTACTCCTTTTATATCCCATAATGGATGATATACTTGTTTGTCTCCGCCGCCCGTTTCAGCAGCGCCGCCAGTTCCGCCAGCTCCGGCCTGTCCAGCAGATCCCGGAACAGGGGGGCGGATTCCGGAGGAATGAGGGTGATGCCGTACCAGGCCAGGCCATTTTCCGGCCGTCGCAGGCTCTCGAAATAGACCGGGATAGCCCACAGGGCGCCCTGATGCCGCCCGGCCCACTCGTTGAGCAGCTCGTCGTCCACCACAGCCCGGTCCGGGCGCCTCTCCGGCGGATACTCGAATTTTTCCTCCGGCTGGGGGTCATCCGGCAGGATGCAGAACTCGTGGACGCAGGGCATAGCGATCTCCTCTCATCCGAACAGCGGTCTCGCCTTCGGCGGACCCTTCTGCTCGGGGAGGTCAAAATACTTCTCCTGCAATTTCATGGGCAGCACCTCCGGCACCCACCCGGCCAGCAGCTCCGCGATGTGCTCCTCCGCGCTGGTCAGCCACACCGGCAGTCCGCTCAGCCCGCTCAGCCGCTTCATATAGGGCAGGGCGTCCAGCACCGTATGGATGTCCGTCTCGTGGGCCAGGTTGGCGTTGTTGACGATGCAGGTGAAGGGCAGGCCCCCGGCGGCCTCGATCTCCCGCATGACGGCCAGGGCCTCCTCCGGGGTTTTTGTCAAAGGCCGGCAGGGGTTGGCCACAAAGGCCATCCGGTAGTCGTTTTCCTCCAGGATAAAGGGGGTGTACCGCCCCAGGGCATAGGCCCCCCGGTCGTCCCCGCCGATGTCCATGACGGCGTAGAGGCTCCTGTCCTCCACCAGCCGGTACGCCTCCGCCGGCAGGGCCGGCAGGTCCACGTTGGAGCTGGCGAACTGGGGGGAGATGAGGGCCACCCCGGCCTCCTCCAGCTCCCGGGCGCTGTCCTTGGTGCGGAAGTAGGGGTTGACAATGTCCAGATCCGCGATAGCCGCCCGTTTCCCCTCCCGCGCCAGCAGAAGCGCGTAGTTGACGGCGATATTGGTTTTTCCCGAGCCGTAATGCCCGGCAAAGAGTGTAATTCGTTTGTGTTCCATAGCCTCTATTATAGCTTATTGCGAATAATTTTCCCACTGGTCGTTTTTGGGAGCTCGTCCTTGAAAACAATAATCCTGGGATATTTGTAGGGCGCGGTGTGCTCCTTGACGTAGCTCTGGATCTCCTTTTTCAGCTCCTCCGTCCCCTCGGCGCCGGGAACCAGGACAATGCTGGCCTTGACCACCTGCCCCCGGACCTCGTCCGGGGCGGCGGAGACGCCGCACTCGAGCACGTAGGGCAGCTCCATGATCACGCTCTCGATCTCAAAGGGGCCGATGCGGTAGCCGCTGGACTTGATGAGATCGTCCACCCGGCCCACATACCAGAAATACCCGTCCTCATCCCGCCAGGCGGTGTCCCCGGTGTGGTAGAGGCCGTCGTGCCAGGCGGCATTGGTGCCCTCCTCGTTGCGGTAGTAGCCCCGGAACAGGCCGCAGATATCCGTCTTTTCCGCCCGGATAACAATCTCGCCCACCTGGCCGTCGGCCACGCTGTTTCCGTCCGGGTCCACCAGATCCACCGGGTACAGGGGCACCGGCTTGCCCATGGAGCCGGGCTTGGGGCGCATTCCCACCAGATTGCCGATCATCACCGTTGTCTCGCTCTGGCCGAAGCCCTCCATGAGGCTCAGGCCCGTGTGCTTCTGGAACTGGTGGAAGACCTCCGGGTTCAGGGCCTCCCCGGCGATGGTGGCGTGCTCGATGCTGCTGAGGTCGTAATGGCTCAGGTCCTGCTTGATGAGCATCCGGTACATCGTCGGCGGGGCGCAGAAGGTGGTAATCTTGTACTTGGCGAACATGGGCAGGATATCCGCCGCGTCGAACCGGTCGAAGTCGTAGACAAACACCGCCGCCTCGTTGAGCCACTGGCCGTAGAGCTTACCCCACATGGCCTTGGCCCAGCCGGTGTCGCTGATGGTCAGGTGCAGG
>JAAWUC010000133.1 GCA_022804995.1 Oscillospiraceae bacterium | reverse complement strand
CTGCTGGGTCCTGGACCCCGGGCCACACGATGGGGGTTACGGGGGGTTTCTGCGGTGCTTCCTTTGGGGCGAAGCCTCCGAGTTGGCCGCGCCCTTCTGATACCTTGGCACGTCCGGGACTTCGCCTGTCGGCCTGTTAACCCGATAGACCCTGCGTGGACGGCTGCTCCGGTGGAGGTGCGGGCGGTTTGGGTGGGAACATTGGAGATGCTTGGAGGAGGAAAACTTCTTTTATGTCGAAATTTGAAGTCGTTTCGGAGTACACCCCGTCTGGGGATCAGCCCCAGGCGATTGCCAAGCTGGCCCAGGGCATTGAGGACGGCCTGCGGGAACAGGTGCTGCTGGGTGTTACCGGCTCGGGAAAGACCTACACCATGGCCAAGGTCATTGAGGCCGTTCAGCGGCCCACCCTGGTACTGGCCCACAACAAGATTCTTGCCGCCCAGTTGTGCGAGGAATTTAAAGAATTTTTTCCCAACAACGCTGTGGAATACTTTGTTTCTTACTACGATTACTACCAGCCGGAGGCATACATTCCTCACACGGACACCTTTATCGAAAAAGACGCCTCTGTTAACGAGGAGATCGACCGCCTGCGTTTGGCGGCTACCGCCTCCCTGCTGGAGCGGAGGGATGTAATCGTAGTTTCCTCCGTCAGCTGTATTTATGGCTTGGGCGAGCCGGAGGACTTTGAAAAAATGATGGTCACGCTCAGGGTGGGAGCACAGATGGAGCGCGACGAGCTTCTGCGCCGGTTGGTGGAGATCCGCTACGAGCGCAACGACATCGCTTTCGAGCGCAATATGTTTCGCGTTCGGGGGGATACTGTGGAGCTTTGGCCTGCTTACTGGAAAAGCAGTGCTATTCGGGTGGAATTTTTCGGCGATGAGATCGACCGCGTCAGCGAGATCGATCCAGTGACTGGTACGGTTATGCGCCGCCTTACCAACATTCCTGTCTGGCCCGCCAGCCACTATGTTACCTCGAAGGAAAAGATGGATCGGGCTATGGTGGAGATACAAAAAGAACTGGAGGATCGGGAGAAATGGTTCGCCGAGAACAACAAGCTTGTTGAGGCCCAGCGCATCCACCAGCGGACCACCTACGATCTGGAGATGATGCGGGAGCTGGGCTACTGCAACGGGATTGAGAACTACAGCCGGGTCATTTCCGGACGGCCCGTGGGCTCGCCGCCTCTGACGCTGATGGACTACTTCCCGGAGGATTTTGTGCTCTTTGTGGACGAGAGCCATGTTACGCTGCCCCAGGTTCGGGCCATGTTCAACGGCGACCGCGCCCGGAAGGAGAGCCTCATTGAATACGGCTTTCGGTTGCCCTGCGCTTTTGACAACCGGCCCCTGAAATTTGACGAGTTCCAGACCCGGTTCAATCAGGCGATCTATGTTTCCGCCACCCCGGCGGACTATGAGCGGGGACAGGCGGACCAGATTGTGGAGCAGGTCATCCGCCCCACAGGCCTGCTGGATCCGAAAGTGGAGGTCCGGCCCGTGACAGGGCAGATTGATGACCTTATCGGCGAGATCAACGCCCGCTCTGCCCGGAATGAACGGGTACTTGTCACGACGCTGACAAAAAAAATGGCCGAAGACCTCACCGAATATCTCACAAAAACCGGCATCAGAGTCCGGTACATGCACCACGATGTGGAGACTATCGAGCGCATGGAGCTCATTCGGGATCTGCGGCTGGGAGAATTTGACGTTCTGGTGGGCATCAACCTCCTGCGGGAGGGCTTGGACATGCCGGAGGTCAGCTTGGTGGCAATCCTGGACGCGGATAAGGAGGGCTTCCTCCGCAGCGAAACCAGCTTGATTCAGACCATAGGCCGCGCCGCCCGGAACGCTGACGGCATGGTTATTCTCTACGCCGACACCGTCACCCGCAGTATGCGCTCCGCCATGGACGAGACGGAACGCCGCCGGAAATTGCAGGACGATTTCAACAAGGCCCACGGCATTGTGCCCAAAACAGTGATCAAGTCCGTTCGGGAGATTCTGGAGCTGTCGAGGTCCGAGGCCGACGCCCAGAAGAAGTCCGGAAAGAAGCTGACAAAGAAGGAAGTGGAGGAGGAGATCATCAAGATCGAAAAGCAGATGAAGGAGGCCGCCAAAATGCTGGAGTTCGAGTACGCGGCGGTGCTCCGGGACAGGCTCATCGAGCTACGAAAGAACGTCTAACAGCTCTTTACTGTCCCCGGCGGCGGGACGGGGCTGGGTCAGCTGGATGCCCAGCTGGACCCCCAGGGCGAAGGCTTCTGTGCCCCAGTTGTAGGTTTTGTCCATAGAAGCACCTACGACCCATCTTTTTATAATGTATATTATAACACATCCCGATAGGATGTGTCAAGGGATCTGCTATGAAAAATGAAAAAATTCCAGAAATGTATTCTTTTTCCCTTCGATTAAAAGAATTGAGGAAAGAGAGCGGCACAAAGCAGACAAAAATGGCGGAGATTTTAGGTTGTACGCCGAATCATTATCAGAAAATAGAATATGGAAAAATCAATGTCCCGTCTACAAACCTGATGATTCTCGCCGATTATTTCGGCGTGACAACCGATTACCTCCTGGGCCGGTCCGATAACCGGAAAAATTTATAGAGCCTTTTGGTGCCAGAATCCCCCCGCCACCGCTTCGCGGCGGCCCTCCCCCCTTTAACAAGGGGGGCGAGAGGGCGAATCTGCCCAAGGACTGCTCCAGTCCCCTTGCCCCCCTTGTTAAAGGGGGGAGGGCCACGCCGCAGGCGTGGCGGGGGGATTCGTCGCAGGGAAGCATCATAATAAGTCAGCACCGGCAAAAAAGCGCGTCGCAGGGAAACATCATAGAAGTCAGCACCGGCAAAAGGCATCGTCAGCCACAATTCACAAACAGGAGACAACACCCATGCAGGACAAAATCTATATCAAAGGCGCACGCGAGAACAACCTGAAAAACGTAGATGTGGAAATCCCCCGGGACAAGCTGGTGGTCATCACCGGCCTGTCCGGGTCCGGAAAATCCTCTCTGGCCTTCGACACCATCTACGCCGAGGGACAGCGGCGCTATGTGGAGAGCCTGAGCTCCTATGCCCGGATGTTTCTGGGCCAGATGGAGAAGCCGGACGTGGACTATATCGACGGCCTCTCCCCGGCCATCTCCATCGACCAGAAAACCACCAGCAAAAACCCCCGCTCCACCGTGGGCACCGTCACCGAGATCTACGACTACCTCCGCCTCCTCTGGGCCCGGGTGGGCACTCCCCACTGCCCCATCTGCGGCAAGGAGATCCGCCAGCAGACCATCGACCAGATCATTGACCAGATCCTGGATCTCCCGGAGGGAACCCGGGTGCAGATCCTCTCCCCGGTGGTCCGCTCCCGGAAGGGTGAGTACCAGAAGATCTTTGACGACGCCCGGAAATCCGGCTACGTCCGCGTCCGGGTGGACGGGTCCCTCTACGAGCTGACGGAAGAAATCAAGCTGGAAAAAAACAAGAAGCACAATATCGAGATCGTGGTGGACCGCCTGGTGGTGCGCCCCGATGTGCGCCAGCGGCTGACGGACAGCGTGGAAACCGCCTCCGGCCTGGCCGGGGGGCTGGTCATCGCCAACATCCTCCAGGAGGAGCGGGATATCCTCTTCTCCCAGAACTACGCCTGCGAGGAATGCGGCGTGTCTATCGAGGAGCTGGCCCCCCGGATGTTCTCCTTCAACAACCCCTACGGGGCCTGCCCCACCTGCACGGGCCTGGGCAGCCAGCTGAAGGTGGACCCCATGCTCATCATCCCCGACGAGGAAAAGAGCATCCTGGAGGGGGCCATCCAGTGCTCCGGCTGGAACAACATCCGGGGCGACGGCATCAGCCGGATGTACTTTGACGCCCTGGCGAAAAAGTACAAATTTAAGCTCACTACCCCTTGGAAGGACCTGAAGCCCGCGATCAGGGATATTATCCTCTACGGCACCAAGGGGGAGAACCTGGAGCTCCACTACGACCAGCCCCGGGGCAAGGGGGTGCTCAAGCAGCCCTTCGAGGGCATCTGCAACAACCTCGAGCGCCGCTACCGGGAGACCCAGTCCGACGCCGCCCGCAGGGAGCTGGAGGAGGCCATGAGCGAGTGCCCCTGCCCCAGCTGCAAGGGGAAACGGCTGAAGATGGAGAGCCTGGCGGTGACGGTAGGGGGCTCCAGCATCTATGATTTTACCACCCTGCCCGTGGTGGACGCCCTGGCCTTTGTGGACGCCCTGGCACTGACAAAAACCCAGATGATGATCGCCGACCGGATTTTGAAGGAGATCAAATCCCGGCTGGGGTTCCTGCGGAGCGTGGGGCTGGAGTACCTGACCCTCAGCCGATCCGCCGCCACCCTCTCCGGCGGCGAGAGCCAGCGCATCCGGCTGGCCACCCAGATCGGCTCCAGCCTCATGGGGGTGCTGTATATTCTCGACGAGCCCTCCATCGGCCTCCACCAGCGGGACAACGACAAGCTCCTGGACACCCTCCGGGAGCTGAGGGATCTGGGGAACACCCTGGTGGTGGTGGAGCACGACGAGGACACCATGCGCTCCGCGGACTATATCATCGATGTGGGGCCCGGCGCGGGGGTCCACGGCGGGCGGATCATCGCCGCCGGCACGCCGGAGGAGGTCATGGCCTCCCCCGCCTCCCTCACCGGGCAGTACCTGAGCGGGAAGCGGTATATCGCCGTCCCGGCGGAGCGGCGCAGGGGCGGCGGAAAGACGCTGACCATCCGTGGCGCGGCGGAAAACAACCTGCGGAATATTGACGCGTCCATCCCCCTGGGGACCTTCACCTGCGTCACCGGCGTGTCCGGGTCCGGGAAGAGCTCCCTGGTCAACGAGATTCTCTTCAAGCGCCTGGGGGCGGATTTGAACCGGATGAAGTGCCGCCCCGGAAAGCACCGGGACATCGAGGGCGAGGAGTATCTGGACAAGGTCATCAGCATTGACCAGAGCCCCATCGGCCGCACGCCCCGGTCCAACCCCGCCACCTACACCGGGGTCTTTAACGACATCCGGGACCTCTTCGCCTCCACGCCGGAGGCCAAGGCCCGGGGCTACGGC
>JAAWUC010000132.1 GCA_022804995.1 Oscillospiraceae bacterium | reverse complement strand
CCGCCTTCTCCAGGGCCTTGCGCAGCAGGTGGATGTAGTTGCTCGCCCGGCAGCCCCCGCCGGTCTGAAACAGGATGAGCGCCACCCGCTCCGGGTCGTACTTCCCGCTCTGGAGGGCGTCGATAAACTGCCCGATAACCAGAATGGCCGGGTAGCAGGTGTCGTTATGTACGTATTTCAGCCCCGCCTCGGCGATGCGGGGCCCGCTGGTCTCCAGTAGCTCCACCTTGTAGCCGCTGCGCTCCATCACCTTGCCGATGATCTTGAAGTGCATGGGCAGCATATTGGGCACCAGGATGGTGTGGGTCTTTTTCATCTCTTCGGTAAAAACTACGTAGCCTTTTTCTTGGTCGATCATAGAGTGGGTTCCTTTCGATGCTGTATTCTTTAGAGCACATTTAACCGTTCCATCAGGGTAAACCGGAACCTACTGTTTTACCGTGCTCAGACAAAACGGATGCCCTTCCGGATCAAACATCACCGTTGACGTTTCGAAATACTGTATTTCCGACTTTTTTGCACCACAGCGCAGCGCATGAGCAACTCCCTCGTCCAGGTCTTCAACGAGGAAATCAATATGGGCCATCTGCTGCTGCTTCCCGGTCTTCCAAGGCCATACCGGCGGTTCATATTCTTCTACTTCTTGAAAAGCGAAAATCCAGCCCTGAGGGGAGCGCAGTCCAGCCCATCCATTTCCAGACAAGATTTTTTTCCATCCCAATAAATTCACATAAAAATCCGCCAAAGCATTTGCATTTTTGCAGTCGTACGCAAAACCTGCTACATCATTTATGTAATCTTTTCGCATTTCAATTTCTTCCACTGCTAAACTCCTTTTTCTTCCAGGGCCCCGATGAGGCTCCGCAGCCGGATTTTCACCGCGCCCAGGTTCGTAATCTCGTCTATTTTAATCTGTGTGTACAGCTTTCCGGCTTCCTCCAGAATCCGCCGCACCTCGTCGGTGGTGATGGCGTCCACCCCGCAGCCGAAACTGACGAGCTGGACGAGCTGCACGTCCGGGTTCTCGCAGGCGAACCGGGCCGCCCGGTAGAGCCTCGCGTGGTAGGTCCACTGGTTGAGCACATGGACCGGCGCTGGGTCCGCCAGGTGGCACACGCTGTCCTCGCTGACCACCACAAAGCCCAGGGAGGAGGCCAGCTTGTCGATGCCGTGGCCGATCTCCGGGTCGATGTGGTAGGGCCTGCCGGCGAGAATCATGATTCGCTTCCCGTGCTCCCGGGCCCAGGCCACGGCCTCCTCGCCCTGCCTGCGGACGGAGAGCATATGGGCCTCGTAGGCAGCGAAGGCGTGGTCCACGGCCCTGCGGACCTCCTTCTTCGCCACATGGAACGCCGGCTCCAGGCAGGCGTACAGCTCCTTGGCCAGCTCCTTCCGGTCGTTGATGTTCAGGAAGGGGTACAAAAACCGCGTCTGGGCCAAATCGTCCATATTTCCCCGGAGCAGCTCGGAGTAGTAGGCCACCACGGGGCAGTTGTAGTGGTTGTCGCCCTCCCCCTCGTCCACGTTGTAGGTCAGGGCCGGGTAGAAAATGGCGTCCACGCCCCGCTCCAGCAGCACCTCTATGTGCCCGTGCATGATTTTGGCCGGGTAGCAGGCGGTGTCCGAGGGGATGGAGAACTGCCCCTTCTCATAGATACGCCGGCTGGACAGCCCCGAGACCTCCACCTTGAAGCCCAGGTCCGTGAAAAACGCGCGCCACAGGGGCAGCAGCTCGTACATCCCCAGGGCCAGGGGCAGGCCGATGGTCCCCCGGACCTCCGCCCCCGGCTCCGGGGCCATCAGGGCGTCCCGCTTCCAGGCGTGGAGGTTGGGCAGCTCCTCGCCGCCCCCCAGGCCCAGGCCCTTCTGGCACTGGTTGCCGGAGATGAATTTCTTTTTGTTCCCGCCGAAGCTGTTGACCGTCAGGCGGCAGTGGTTGGCGCAGCCCTGGCAGACGGCGGCCTTGGCCGTGTGCTGAAAGCCGGCCAGGCTCTCCGGGGAGATGAGCGCGCTCTCCTTTAAATCCATGGCGTACAGCGCCGCGCCGTAGGCCCCCATGAGCCCGGCGATGGCGGGGCGGATGACCTCCCTGCCCAGCTCCTGCTCAAAGGCCCGGAGGACGGCGTCGTTGTAGAACGTGCCCCCCTGGACCACCACGTGCTCCCCCAGCTCCCCGGCGCTGCCGGCCCGGATGACCTTGTAGATGGCGTTCTTCACCACGCTGACGGAGAGGCCGGCGGAGATGTCCTCCACGGTGGCCCCGTCCTTCTGGGACTGCTTGACGGAGGAGTTCATGAATACGGTGCACCGGCTCCCCAGATTCACCGGGGCCTCCGCGTGGAGGCCCTTTTCCGCGAAGGACGCCACGTCATAGCCCATGGACCGGGCAAAGGTTTCGATAAAGGACCCGCAGCCGGAGGAGCAGGCCTCGTTGAGCATGATGGAATCGATGGCCCCGTTTTTGATCTTGAAGCACTTGATGTCCTGTCCGCCGATGTCCAAAATGAAGTCCACCTGGGGGCAAAAGTATTTCGCGGCGGTATAGTGGGCGATGGTCTCCACCACGCCCCGGTCCACGCCGAAGGCGGCTTTGATAAGCTCCTCGCCGTACCCGGTCACGGCGCTGCCGCAGATTTTCACCCGGTCGCCGCACAGCCCGTACAGCTTCTCCAGCTGCTCCCGGACAATCTCCACCGGGTTGCCCCGGTTGGAGCTGTAGTAGGTGTAGAGGAGCTCCTTATTCTCCCCCAGCAGCGCGGCCTTGGTGGTGGTGCTGCCGCAGTCGATGCCCAGCCAGGCATTTCCGCTGTAGCCCGCCAGGTCCCGCTGCTCCACTGCGGCGGCGGCGTGGCGCGCCTTGAACGCCTCGTACTCCCCCTCGCCGGCAAACAGCGGCGGCAGGAGGTTGGCCGCGTCCCGGACAGAGACGGCGTTCTCCAGTTTTTTTCTCAATCGGGCCATGGTGTAGGACTCCCCCGCGCTCTCGGCATACAGCGCCGCGCCCATGGCCACGGCGAACCGCCCGTACTCCGGGAAGACCGCCTGCTCGTCTGTCAGCTTCAAAGTCTCCTGGAAGCGTTTGCGCAGGCCCTTGCAGTAGTACAGGGGCCCGCCCAGGAAAAGGACCTTTCCTGTAATGCGCCGGCCCTGGGCCAGGCCGGCGATGGTCTGGTTGACCACCGCCTGGTAGATGCTGGCGGCTACGTCGGCGTGCTTGGCCCCCTGGTTGAGAAGAGGCTGGATGTCCGTCTTGGCAAACACGCCGCACCGGGAGGCGATGGGGTAGAGCCGGGTGCTCTCCAGGCTCAGCTCATCCAGCTCGTCGGCGGTGACGTTCAGGAGGGTGGCCATCTGGTCGATAAAGGCCCCGGTGCCCCCGGCGCAGGAGCCGTTCATGCGCTCGTCGATGCCGCCGTCAAAGAAGATGATCTTCGCGTCCTCTCCCCCCAGCTCCACCACGGCGGCGGCGTCGGGCTCCAGACGGCGCACCACCTCCCCGGTGGCGAAGACCTCCTGAACGAAGCTCACCCCCGCGCTCTCCGCCAGCCCCAGGCCGGCGGAGCCGGAGATAGCCGCCATCAGAGGCCGGTCCCCGGCGAAGGGCGCGGCCTCGGCCAGCAGCTCCAGGGTTTTCTGCCGCACCTGGGAAAAATGGCGCTGGTAGTTCTGATATAGGATTTTTCCGTCCTCCACAAGGACCACCTTGGCGGTGGTGGAGCCGATATCGATGCCGAGGGACAAGCCGGTGGTTCCGCTCATGTTATGTATCCGGCGCCCCGGACGCCGGGGCGTTTCCTTTCTAAAAGGGCGCGATTAGGCCCGTTTTTATGTTTCAAGAGGCATTATAGCACAAATCCGCGCCAATGTTTATGGACAATCTGTAAAACTTGCGTTAAGGATTTCACAGACTTTTTGCCTTTATTACTGGGAACGGAGGCGGGATGCGCTTTTCGAGGAGATTTTCTCGGTTTTTCCGCCGGACCATTGACAAATCCGCGTTTTCCCGCTATACTACCCTCTGATAACGCGACGACGGGAACCAGTAGCGCCGTTTTCCCTGCCAAGAGAGCCCCCGGCCGGTGGAAGGGGGAGAGGGGGACGGCGGGAATACCTCCCCGAGCAGCGGACCGAACCCCCTTTGGCAGTAGGCTCCGCCGGGCGCGCCCGATACAGCGCAGGAGTCCTGCTGGGGACTCCGTGAGGCCGCGCCCCGCGAGGGGGCGGCGAACCAGAGGTGGTACCGCGGCTTTTCGCCCTCTGTCCAGATATCCCGCTCCGGCGGAGAATGGACAGGGGGTGTTTTTGTTTCAAAAAGGGGCAGAGCGGGAACTCTATCAGGAAAGAAACCAGAACTATAAAGGAGAATGACAGATGCAGCTATATGAGGAACTGGTGGCCCGGGGGCTCATCGCCCAGGTCACTAATGAGGATGAGATCCGCGAGATGATCAACAACGGCAAAGCCACCTTTTACATCGGCTTTGACTGCACCGCCGACAGCCTGACGGCGGGCCACTTTATGGCCCTGACCCTCATGAAGCGGCTCCAGATGGCCGGCAACCGGCCCATCGCCCTTATCGGCGGGGGCACCACTATGATCGGCGACCCCTCGGGCCGCACCGATATGCGCAAAATGCTCACCCGGGAGGACATCAACCACAACGCCGAGTGCTTCAAGCGGCAGATGGAGCGCTTCATTGAGTTCGGCGAGGGCAAGGCCCAGATGGTCAACAACGCCGACTGGCTGCTGAATCTGAACTATGTGGAGCTGCTGCGGGAGGTGGGGGCCTGCTTCTCGGTGAACAATATGCTCCGGGCCGACTGCTACAAGCAGCGGATGGAGAAGGGGCTCAGCTTCCTGGAGTTCAACTACATGATTATGCAGTCCTACGACTTCTACCACCTCTTCCAGCACTACGACTGCAATATGCAGTTCGGCGGCAACGACCAGTGGTCCAATATGCTGGGGGGCACGGAGCTCATCCGGAGGAAGCTGGGCAAGGACGCCCACTGCATGACCATCACCCTGCTCACCGACTCCCAGGGCAACAAGATGGGCAAGACCGCCGGCAACGCCGTGTGGCTGGAC
>JAAWUC010000131.1 GCA_022804995.1 Oscillospiraceae bacterium | reverse complement strand
AGGAGGGTCCCCATGGAATTGAGGTTCAGCAAAAAATCCTGGAAACGGGCGGCGGAGCGGGCCCGGGAGGCCGCGGTGGACGCCGCGGGGCTGGCCGTGGCCGCGGCCCGGACAGTGGAGGAAAAAGCGGAGGAGGCCGCCGGCCGCGCCAGGCTCCGGACAGAGATAAAGGACCTGGAGGAGGAGATCCGCCTCCAGATGCAGGCGGTGGGGGAGCTGGTCTACGCCACCCACACCGGCACGCCCTCCGACAGCGAGGATATCCAAGAGATTCTGGAGTACACCGACGGGCTCTATCAGCAGCTGGCGGGGCGGCGGAGAGCCCTGCGGGAGCTGGAGGGTCTGGCGCGCTTCTGTGTGTGCGGCGAGGAGAACCCGCCGGAGAACAGCTTCTGCCGCGCCTGCGGAAGACCGCTGTGAGGCCGGGTGCGGCAGGCGGGAGAGGAACACATTTTTAGGGTAAGAAGGTATACAATCCCATGTCCAAGGAAAACAAGCAGTCTTTTATGGGCGGCGTCACCGTCCTGGCTATCTCAACCATTCTCGTGAAAATCTGCGGCGCGATTTACAAGATCCCCCTCAACAACATCCTGGGGGAGCAGGGCATCACCTACTTTAACAGCGCCTATAATATCTACACCGTGCTCCTGACCGTGGCCACGGCGGGCCTGCCCCTGGCCCTGAGCAAGCTGGTCAGCGAGGCGGACAGCACCGGGCGCAAAAACCAGATGCGCCGCTGCTTCCAGACCGCTATGGCCCTCTTCCTGGCAATCGGCGCGGCGGGCACGGCGGTCATGCTCCTGTTCACCGAGCGGCTGGCCGCCTGGATGAACAATTCCCTGGCCTACTGGCCCATCAAGGCCCTGGGCGTGTCCGTCATCTGCGTGTCCGTCATGTGCGCCTACCGGGGCTACGCCCAGGGGCGGCGGAACATGGTGCCCACCGCCGCCTCCCAGTTCATCGAGTCCTTCTTCAAGCTGCTGGTGGGCCTGCCCCTGGCGTGGTACCTGATCAACCGGGGGTACAGCCTGGACATCGGCGCCGCCGGGGCTATCGTGGGGGTCAGCGCGGGCATCGTGCTGGCGATGCTCTACATGGTGCTCCAGCACCTGAGCCACCGCGGGGAGCTGGCCGGCGGCAGCGACATCCCCGAGAGCCGCCGGGTCATCCTCAAGCGCCTGCTGTGGCTGGGCATTCCCATCACCATCGGCCAGGCGGGCATGAGTATCCTCAACATGCTGGACCAGAAGATCATCATGGGCCAGCTCCAGAGCGTGCTGGGCCTGGCGGAGGAGTCGGCGGCGTCCCTGTACGGCCAGTACAGCTTCGGCATGACCCTATTCAATCTGCCCTCCTCCTTTCTGCCCGCCGTAGCGGTGAGCCTGGTGCCCGCTATCTCCGTGGCGGTGGCCCGGCGGGACCACCCGGAGGTCAACCGCATTGTCTCCGCCTCCTTCCGGATCATCGCCGTGCTTGCTATTCCGGCGGGGGTGGGCCTGTCGGTGCTGGCGGGGCCCATCCTGCGGCTGCTCTACCCCGCCCAGCAGGAGACCGCCGCTGCCGCCACCTACCACCTCCAGTTCCTGGGGATTACCTCCATCTTTGTCTGCGTGATGCTGCTGACCAACTCCATCATGCAGGCCCACGAGAAGGTCCGCCTGCCCATCTACACCATGCTGGTGGGCGGCGCGGCCAAGGTGGCCGTCAACTACCTGCTGGTGGGAAATCCGGATATCAACATCAAGGGCGCGCCCATCGGCACCCTGATCTGCTACGTGCTCATCGCCCTGATGAACCTGGCCCTGGTGTACGGCCTGCTGGAGCACAAGCCCAGCTACCTGGGCATCTTCCTCAAGCCGGCCCTGGCCTCCGCCGCCATGGGGGGCGCCGCCTGGGGCTGCCAGGGGCTGTTCTCCCGCCTGCTGGGGGGGAGCTACATGGCCCAGGGCCTCGCCACCCTGCTGGCCATCGGCGCGGCGGTGGTAGTCTATGGGGTGCTGGTTATCGCCCTGCGGATCATCACCCGGGAGGATCTGAAGCTTATCCCCAAGGGGGAGAAAATCGCCAGAATTCTGCACATCCGCTGACAGCCTCCGCCGGAACGCCGGGACAGCGACCGAAAAATTTTTCCTTTTCTCCCGATTTGTGGGATAAAAACCTTGCAACTGAGGAAAAAGTATGATAGATTAGTTTCATTCGTCAAGGAGGGGCCGCGGCCCCGTCGAAACCCACCGAAAGTACGAAGGAAAAAGGAGAAAGTTTATGAACAAAGCTGAACTCATCAGCGCCGCCGCCGAGCAGGCCGGTCTGTCCAAGAAGGATACCGAGGCGGTTGTCAACGCCACCCTGGACACCATCGCCAACACCCTGGCCGAGGGGGAGGAGGTCCGCCTGGTCGGCTTCGGAACCTTTGAGGTGAAGAAGCGGGAGGCCCGCACCGGGCGCAACCCCAAGACCAAGGAGGAGATCAAGATCCCCGCCACCAAGGTCCCCGCCTTTAAGGCTGGCAAGGCGCTGAAGGATGCTGTTTCCCAATAAGGTGCACGAGGAGAGGCGCGGCCTGAGCCGCGCCCTCTTTTTTATCAGAAGAGCGGACGGAAAAGGAGGATGCAGTTATGCGGCTGGATAAGTATTTGAAGGTCTCCCGGCTCATCAAGCGCCGGACCGTAGCCAACGAGGCCTGCGACAACGAACGGGTGACGGTCAACGGGAAAATTGCCCGGGCCTCCTACGAGGTGAAGGAGGGGGACGTGATCGCCATCCGCTTCGGGGAGCGTACCCTGACGGTGGAGGTGCTGGCCGTCCAGGACAACGTGGGCAAGGCCGGCGCTGATGCCCTCTACCGGGAGGTGTAGGGGGATGTTTCCCGGGGAAGCCGCAGGAAAGGTGCCTTGACAACCGGGACAGATACCTATATTATTATAAGGAAAGAATTCCGAAACCGCGCCTGGCGCGCGGAGCGAGGAGGTCCGCCATGCCCGAGCGCATCACCAGCCGCGCCAACCCCGTCTGCACCCACTTCCGGAAGCTGGCCTCCTCCCGGGCCTACCGGGAAAAGACGGGGGAGTTCCTCTGCGACAGCCCCAAGCTCCTGCGGGAGGCCTGCCAGTGGGGCGCGGAGGTACGGACCGTCCTCTATACGGCGGGCGCGGAGCCGCCGGATCTGGACAGTACCGGCGCGCGGGCGGCGGAGGTCAGCGAGAGCGTCATGGGAGCGGTGAGCCCCATGGAGACCCCTCAGGGCGTGGTGTTTTCCTGCGCCCTCCCCCGGTATCCCCTGCCGGAGCGGGCGGCGCCAGGCCGGTACCTGGTGCTGGACGGCATCCAGGACCCCGGCAATGTGGGAACCATCCTGCGGACGGCGGACGCCTTCGACTGCGGCGGGATCTTCCTGCTCCCGGGCTGCGCCGATCTGTATAACCCCAAGACCCTCCGGGCGGCCATGGGGGTCCACTTCCGCCGCCGGCTGTACCCCTGCACCCTGGAGGAGCTGACCGGGCTCCTGGCGGCGGGGCAGGTTCCGCTATATGCCGCCGCCCTGGGGGCGGATACCATTGATGTACGGGAGGCGGACCTCTCCAGCGCCGCCGTAGCCATAGGCAGCGAGGGCCGGGGCGTGTCGGAGCAGGTGCTGGCCCGGTGCGAAAAGACGTTGAAAATCCCCATGAGCAGCCGCTGTGAATCCCTCAACGCCGCTGTGGCGGCGGCGGTGCTGCTGTGGGAGGGATACCGGTAAAACCAGTCCGCGCCGCGCCCTCAGGGCGCGGGGAAAGGAGCGCTCCATGGCGTCATTGAAGTATTGGCTCTGGCTGGCGAGCCTGCCGGGGGTTGGGAATATTCTGAAGCTGGCGCTGCTGGACCGCTTCGGCGAGCCGGACGCCGTCTTTTACGGGGAGAAGGGGGCCTATCTGCTGGTGGAGGGGATGACCCCCGGCGCGGCGAAGGCTCTGGAGAACAAGTCCCTGGACCGGGCCAATGAGATCCTGGGGGACTGCGACCGGCTGGGCATCCGGATCATCACCATCCGGGACAGCGGCTACCCGGTCCGCCTGCGCAATATCTACGACCCGCCCCTGCTGCTGTACGCCCAGGGGCGGATGCCCCTCTTTGATGAGGAGGTTGCCGTCACCATGGTGGGTACCCGGGGCGCGTCCCTCTACGCCCAGCAGGCGGCGGAGAAGCTGGCCTTCCAGCTGGCGGGGTTGGGGGCCGTTGTAGTGTCCGGCCTGGCCAAGGGCGGGGACGCCGCCGCCCACCGGGGTGCGCTCCGGTCCGGCGGGCTCACCGCTGCCGTCATCGCCGGGGGCCACGATGTGATCTATCCTCCGGAGAACGGCCAGCTCTACGCGGATGTAGCCGCCCGGGGCGTGATTCTCTCGGAGTATCCGCCGGGCACCCGCCACGACGGGCGGCACTTCCCCGTGCGCAACCGGATCCTCAGCGGCCTGAGCCTGGCTACGGTGGTCATCGAGGCCCCGGCCCGCTCCGGCGCGCTGATCACCGCCGACCGCGCCCTGGACCAGGGCCGGGACGTGTTCGCCATTCCGGGCCACCTGTGGGACGAAAACTGCACAGGCAGCAACCGCCTGCTCCGGGATGGCGCCGGGCTGATCACCGATGTGTGGGACATTCTGCGCCACTATGTGGACCTGTACCCCCACAAGCTCAAGTACGCCCATCCGGAGGAGCCAGTGCGCTACGGCGGCGAGGAGCCGCCCCCCAAGCCGGAGAAGAAGCGGGAGAAGGAGCCGGAGCTCCCGGTGCTGAACCTTTCGGAGGACAACGGCCTCACCGACGACCAGATGAGCATCCTCCGCGCCCTGAACGGCCGGACCATGCAGGTGGACGACATCATCGACGAAACCCAGATCCCCGCCCGCCGGGTCCTCTCCGCCCTCACCGTGCTGGAGATCGACGGCCGCGTCACCCAGTCCGCGGGCAAGCGCTTCGCCCTGGCGGTGGCGCTGGAGGGGGCGTAGGCGTACATACTTTCCTTTTTTGAAAAAAGGAAAGTATCAAAGGAAAAAACTTTTTGCGCAAAACTACGTTTTGCTTGACTTTTTCATTTTTTGGGTGCAAACTTGGGTTTTGCATCCCACAGAAGCAAAGCGGAGCTTTGCGCAAAGTTCTTTTTTGATTCTTTTTTCTTGCAAGAAAAA
>JAAWUC010000130.1 GCA_022804995.1 Oscillospiraceae bacterium | reverse complement strand
CGGTGTTGTCACGAGACGTACCCATATGGTGCGCCAGGATTTCCAGAACCGCACTTTGATTTGGAGTTTTGGGTGACGTTGCCTTGGGTGTTGGACAAAACGAGATTATCCGATGATTGCTCCACAGTTGATGCAAACTGAAAAATCCCGCCGCAAAGCAAGGGCGCACTTCGATACATGGTCTGCGACCATGTATCGTGCGCTCTGCGAGGCTAAAACCGAATACTGTCACCCTCGACCGTTTACCCGACACAGCAGGTAGACGGTCTTTTATTTTGCCAAGAAGGAGGTCAAACACCATGAAGAAAACACGCGAGGAATTGGAGAAAGACTGTGCCGAGGACGCTACCAAAGCGGATAATTGGCCCTGTTCCATCTCTACGTTACCCAGGTCAGACGGAGCGCGGGTCAGTCTGTTGTCACGTCCGTAGCCCCACCCTTTGGAACGCCGTGGAGAAGGCCGAGCGCGGCAAGAAAGCCCAACTTGCATATAGCTTTGACATTGCCTTGCAGAACGAATTTTCTCTGGAGGAAAACATCGCTCTTGCAAGGCAATTTGTGTCCGAGCAGCTTGTGGGCCGGGGCATGATTGCCGACTTCGCCCTCCATCAGCCGGACAAGGAGGACGGCGGCATCCCTAACCCGCACTTTTATGTCCTCTGTCCTATCCGGCCCATTGAGCCAGATGGCAAATGGGGCTGTAAGCAGCGTCGCCGCTACCGTTTGGACAAAGATGTGAACCGCTGGATAAGAAAGGCCAACAATATCCTGCGGGACATTCGGAAGAAAATCGCCGGTCTGACGGATTGGATAAAGGCCATAAAAGGAGAATGGAGCCAGCCCCAGGCCCCGACCCTTGCCGCCCTGCTGGCCGACTACTATGCGGGCTGGAACGCGGTCGCGTGGAGCCGCAGCGCCAGGATTGGGAACCTCAAAGATTTTGCCGAGGCCGTCAATTTTCTGGCCGAAAAATTTTCTCTGACCACATCAACAACACGGCGGAAAAGAAGAAGCACTCCACCAAATGGCGCTCGTTATATAACCGCCAATCAACCGGCCACGGCTTAGAACCATTGCTCCGAGATATAAGCTCGAATGGTTTTTGCCCTATAACCACAGTCTGCCAGTACATTGCTTCCGCTAATCTCTATCTCTTCCAACAATTCAACGGCGGTGCTCCAGAGCATCCTATATATCTGTTTTTCAAACACGCCCTGGCGACAATATACTAAAAAACTGCGGAGGGACCGGGCAAAACGCCCGGCCCCCCGCAAGTATAGCGCGTTTTCGAAAAATCAGCCCAGCAGCTGGAGAACGCCCTGGGGCACCTGGTTGGCCTGGGCCAGCATGGCCTGGGCGGACTGAACCAGGATGTTGTTCTTGACGTAGCTCATCATTTCCTCGGCAACATCGGTGTCGCGGATGGTGCTCTCCGCGTCCTGGATGTTCTCGGCCATAACAGACAGGTTGTTCTGGGTGTGCTCGAGGCGGTTCTGGACAGCGCCCAGGTCACCACGGACGGAGGACACCTGGTTGATAGCGTTGCGGATGGTCTCAATGGCGGCGGCAGCGCCGTCCTGGTTGCTGATGTCCAGGGAAGCAATGCCCAGAGCCTTGGTGTGCATATCGCCGATGAAGACCTTCATCTGGTTGTAGCTATCGGGGGTATCGCCGATCTGGAGGGTCAGACCGCCACCGGCAATCTTGGAGGTGCCGGCCTTGAGGGCGATGGAAACGCCATTGGTAGCACCGGTCGCGGCGGCATTGACAGCGAAGGTGTTCTCCGCGCCCTCGGTGGTAACACCAAGAGTAGCTTCCAGACCGGTCTCCATGCCGATTTTGTGGGCGGCGTCGGCGAGATCAACAGCGGTAGCACCAGTCCACTGGTTGCTGGTTACATCCAGGAAGTGATCGATACCAGCGGCCTTCAGCTCGGCCTTCATGTCATCGGTAAGCTTGGTGCGGTCAACCACTGCGAACTTCTTGCCGTTGACAGTGAAGGTAGCACGGTCCAGCTTGTTGGTTCCGTCGTTGGCAGGAGTAGCATCGGAGCCCTCGTAAATCTTCAGGCTGGTAATGTCGATGGTCTGATAGGCATCTGTGCCCTTGGCGGCAACAATGCTGTTATCGGTAGGCGTCCCGGCATTGTCAATGTTGATAGCCTTGACCTGCATGGTGCCAGCTCCGGCCTCCTTGGCGGTAAAGACCAGCTTGTCATCACCGTTAACTGTGATATCAAAGTTGTTCTTGATGTCGTCGTTCTTCATCAGAACATCCTTCAGAATGGCGCCGGAGGTAGCGGCATCTGCTGCTGTCCCCAGTTCGTTGCCATCAGCGTCAGTGATTTTGCCAGCACCATCGCCGGTGAGGGTAACAGTAATCTCTTTGGTAGCCTTACCTTCGGCATCGGTCAGACTGACAGTGAACGTATAGTCGCCATTAAGAGCCGAGAGATCATCCATCGCTGCATTGGCCGTATAGGTGCCCTTGGTGGGGTCGATGTCGATGACATTCACACCCTCGATCTTGCCCACGGAGGAGGCGGCGGAGCCGCCCTCAGCGGCCAGGGAGCCGTCCAGGAGCTTAATGCCGTTGAAGTTGGCGGAATCGGCGATACGGTTGATTTCGCTCTTGAGGGCGTCAACTTCCTTCTGGAGGTTGGCGCGGTCCACCTCGTTGTCGTAGGTGCCGTTGGCGGACTGGGTGGCAAGATAGTCCATGCGGTTGAGCATGTCCTGGATCTCCTGCATAGCGCCCTCGCCGGTCTTGACGAGAGAGATGCCGTCCTTGACGTTCTTCTGGGCGGCGTTCAGGCCGGTGATCTGGGCGCGCATCTTCTCGGAAATAGCCAGACCGGCGGCGTCGTCGCCGGCGCGGTTGATCTTGTAGCCGGAGCTCAGCTTCTCAAGGTTCTTGCTCAGAGCGCTGGTGTTGTTGTTGTAGTTCCGGTAGGCGTTCATCGCCATGATGTTATGCTGAATTCTCATTGTTTTGATTCCTTTCAATATAAAATTTGGGTCTGTGCGTTCCGTCGTGCCTTCGCTGATTCCCTGCTCCGGCACATGGGTGAGGCGCTGTGTCCCGGTATCCGGCCGGACTGTTGGGGACAAGCGCGGGACTCTATTTCAACCGGTCCGCGAACCCGGATGAAACCTCTGCTTGGTATCATGAAAAATCATCGTCATAATATTTTGGACGCCCATTTCCGGGCTTCGGCTGTGCGCACACAGCCTCTCGTTTCCCGCTTTCCGGGCCGGAAAATGCTGAACGAAGCGGAATCGCGGCGGTATTCCGTTTCGCTCGGCGCTCCCCGGCCCGTTCACGGGCCTTCACCGCTGTCCCGGGCGGCAAGCTCCGCCAGGACGCTACGCGTCCGCGCGGAAATACTGGGCAAGGCCCAGACTCTTAATATTTCTTGCGGCGTTTGTCTCCCGCTGGTGGACTGTGCCGCAGGCTCCGCAGGTCCAGACGTTCTCCCCGCAGCGCACCGCCTCCCGGACTGCCCCGCATATACAGCAGGTTCGGGTAACGGGGACATAGCGATCCAACAGCAGCAGGGGCTTGCCCTGGCGCTCCAGCTTATACCGCAGCATCTCCTGAAAGGTCCGGTATCCGGCCCCAGCCGCCCTGCCGCGCATCGGATCCCGGGACATCTCCTGCAGCGCCTCCTCCCTCATGCACACGGCGTTCCAGCTGTTGGCTATCCGGCTGGATTCCTTGTGGAGAAAGTCGCGGCGCTGATTGGCAATGTGCTCGTGGAGCAGACGGTATTTCCGCACTGCCTCCTCATAGTTCCTGGACCCCGGCTCCATCCGGGCCAGCCTTCGCTGAACGCGGACCAGCTTCTCCTGGGACTGCTGGAGCCACCGGGGCGGGTCCGCCACGCGGCCCTGGTCGTCAACATAGAAATGTCCCATGGAATATTTCAGGCCGGCGGCAGTCTCTGCGGCGGGGATTACCGGCTCCGGCTGCTTGACGGGGTACTCGTAGAGGATGCAGCAGAAATATTTCCCTGTCCGGGTTTTCTCCACTGTGATCCGCTTCAGCTTCCACCAGGCCTGGGGCCGGCGGGTGAACTTCGCCTTGACAATCCCGGCCTTGGTCATCCGGATGCCGTCCCGGGTGGTGTAGATGGTGGGGCCGGACTCAAACACGTGGTTGCAGGCGGTGAAGGAGTCCCGGTCGTCCTTCTTGCGCTTGAAGTTGGGGTGCCGAAAGGACTCCGGGTTTTTGAAGAACTGGCGGAAGGCCTGCGACAGCCTGTTGTGCTCCTGGATAAGGGCCTGGTTGTCGACCTCCGTCAGGAAGGGCGCGCCCTTCTTGTACTTGGCCGGGGTGGGGATGAAGTGGGCCCCCGTCTCCCAGTAGAACCGCTGCTCGTCAGCGAGCATCTGGTTCCAGAGGTAGCGGCAGCAGCCAAAGGTTTTTTCAAACAGCTCCGCCTGGGCCGGGGTGGGGTAGAGCCGGGCCTTGATGGTGGTGTATTGGATGACCTGCCCCTCAGCACGGCTGGCTTTTCCCGCCATTTCCGGCCCACCCCCTCCGGCCAGGTTCTATACAACCTGGCCGCGTCTTTTTCGCCTGCTCAGTATTACATATCGGCAGACTTTCTCAATACTTTAGGCCTGAATCAGAAAAATTTTAACGAGTTTTCTGGGGCTGTCCCACCTGGCCAAGTTGTATACAATCTGACCGCGTTTTTGCTTCTATGAGCCCCCGAACTCATGGATGACGGGAGAATTTCCGAACATTTTTCGACAAAAAATCCGTGATGGTGGGTCCCGACGTGCCAAAACACCTTTATAATATCAACATTCCCCAAAATATAGAGAGGAGAAATGGGATGTCAGGTGTTATGTATGGTTATGCCCGCGTGTCCACGCGGGGGCAGAAAGAGGACCGCCAGATGGCCGCTTTGCAGGAATTCGGCGTGGCGGCGGAGCACATTACAGTGGAAAAGCAGTCGGGAAAAAACTTCGACCGGCCTCTGTATCAGGCGCTGGCCCAGGCCCTCCGGACGGGGGATGTGCTTGTGGTCCAGAGCATCGACAGGCTGGGGCGGAATTATAGGGAAATTCTGGAGCAGTGGGCCTACATCACCAAGACCCGGGGGGCCGCGATCGTTGTGCTGGACATGCCCCTGCTGGACACCCGGGAGGGCCGGGATCTGACCGGGACGCTGGTGGCCGACATCGTGCTCCAGCTTTTGAGCTATGTGGCCCAGACAGAGCGGGAGCTAATCCACCAGCGTCAGGCGGAGGGCATCGCCGCGGCGCTGGAGCGGG
>JAAWUC010000129.1 GCA_022804995.1 Oscillospiraceae bacterium | reverse complement strand
CTTCGACGCGTACACCATCGACGGGAGCAACTACTTCAAGCTGCGGGATCTGGCTTTCGTGCTCAACGGCACGGAGAAGCAGTTCGAGGTGGGCTGGGACAACGCCTCCAAGACCATCACCCTGACCTCCGGCAGTGCCTACACCGCCAATGGCAGTGAGATGGCGAAGGGTTCCGGCACTCAGAGCGCGTCCGTCTCTGCCTCCAAGCTGCTGATTGATGGGAAGGAAGTTTCCCTCACCGCCTACACCATCGGCGGGAACAACTATTTCAAGCTCCGTGATATTGGACAGGCTTTCGATTTCGGCATCGGCTGGGATAACGCCAGTAAGACCATCACGATTGATACCAGCACGGGCTACACCGCGTAAAAAACAGGGCCGGGAGAACGCTCTCCCGGCCCCGCCGTTTATTCGCTGTAGTCCAGATATCCCGCAGGGTCGATAGCCTCCCCGTTCCTGGTGACGGAGAAGTGCAGGTGGGCCCCCAGGCCCGCTTCCGTCAAGGAGGTGTTCCCCACCGCGCCGATGGGCGTCCCGGCGGCGACCTCCTCCCCGGCCAGCACCAGAGGCTCCCCTTGGAGGCTGGCGTAGGTGGTGACATAGCCGTCGCCGTGGTCGATGGTGACGGCGGTTCCCATGCGGCCGTCCTCCTCCACCTGGAGCACCGTACCGGCGCAGGCGGCGGTGACAGCGGTTCCTGCGTCGGCCTTGATATCGATGCCGTCGTGGGTCCGCCAGTCGCCCAGGGTTTCGTCATAGCTCAGCCGGTCCACGGAGAACACGGCCACCGTCTCCCCGGCCAGAGGGGAGAGCCGCTGGGGCGGCGTGATCTCCACCGGCTCCGCCGCGATGCCCGGGGCCTCCGCGTCCACAGGGACCTCCGCCGGGGCGGAGACGGGGGTTTCCTCCTCCGGCTCCGGAAGGGTGTGGATAGGGGCGGGAACAGTTACCGGCTGGTCATTGATGACCGGCTCAGCGGGCTCCTCGTCGGGGAGGGACACGGGGACGGAGTTGTGGGGGACGGTGTTGTCCACGGTCTGGACGGGTTCGTTGCTGGTTCCATCGTTTCTTAGCAGGGCGAAATAGCCAACCACTCCGGCTGCGAGAACGCAGGCGAGCAGGGCTATGTAGAAGCCCGTGCTGCCGAAGATGGAGGCAGCCTGCCGCTTGCCTCTGTTATCCATCTTGTTCTTCCTTTCACGTTTTCGTTTTCGAGGCCGGGAAAAGCCTCCAGCCGTATTTTGGACGGCTGGAGGCTTTTTTATGCAGAGGCGTTTTATTTTTCTTATTTATTTCCCCGCCTGGGTCTCGCAGTACAGGCAGCGGTAGACCCGCTTCTCCCGGTCGGTGAGCTTGAACACCTGGGGCAGCTCCTGCTCTATGGAGGTGATGCACCGGGGGTTTTTGCAGTGGATGACGCCCCGGATTGTCTCCGGCAGCTTGAGCTGGCGCTTCTCCACCTGCCGGCCGTCTTTGATGATGTTCACGGTAATATTGGGGTCCACATAGCCGATGATGTCCCAGTCCAGGTCCAGATTCCGGTCGATTTTGATGATGTCCTTTTTCCCCAGCTTGCCGCTGACGACGTTTTTGAGAATCGCCACGGAGCAGTCCAGCTTGTCCAGACCCAGAATCTGATAGAGCTCCATGGCCTTCCCGGCGGCAATGTGGTCGATGACAATCCCGTTTTTAATCGAATCAATGGTCATGTTCTTCCCTCCTCCCCTTACGCGAGCTCCAGCAGCTTCAGAATCAGAGCCATGCGGATATACCGGCCGCAGCGGACCTGCTGGAAATAGCAGGCCCTGGGGTCCTTGTCCACCGCCACGGAAATCTCATTGACTCTCGGCAGCGGGTGGAGAATCCGCAGGTCCTCCTTGGCAGTGCGGAGCTTGTCCGGCGTGAGGATATAGCTGTCCTTCAGGCGCAGGTAGTCCTCCTCGTTGAAGAACCGCTCCCGCTGAACCCGGGTCATATAGAGAATGTCCAGCTCCGGCATGACCGCCTCCAGGTCCGTAGTCTGGACGTACTCGATGTTGTTTTTCTGGAGAACCTCTTTCTTTACATAGCTGGGCAGCTTCAGCTCCTCCGGGGAGATGAGCACGATCCGGGTGCCCTGGTAGCGGCTCATGGCGGAGATGAGGGAGTGGACCGTCCGGCCAAACTTCAAATCCCCGCAGAAGCCCAGAGTCAGGTTGTCAAACCTCCCCTTCTCCTTGTGAATGGTCAGCAGGTCCGTCAGCGTCTGGGTGGGGTGGTTGTGGCCACCGTCGCCGGCGTTGATGACCGGGACCTCGGAGTTCATAGAGGCCACCAGGGGCGCGCCCTCCTTGGGATGGCGCATGGCGATGATGTCGCTGTAGCAGCTGACGGTGCGGATGGTGTCGGCCACGCTCTCGCCCTTGGCGGCGGAGGAGCTGGCGGCTTCGGAGAAGCCCAGCACCTGGCCCCCCAGGCTCAGCATGGCGCTCTCGAAGCTCAGGCGGGTGCGGGTGGAGGGCTCGAAGAACAGAGTGGCCAGGATTTTGCCGTCGCACTTGTGGGCGTAGGCGGCGGGGCTGGCCATGATCTTCGCGCCCAGGTCCACCAGCTCGTCGATCTCCTCTACGCTCAGTTCCAGAATGTCGATCAAACTTCTCACGTTTTCCATATTAGTCCTTTCTGCCGATCCAGCTCTCGTCGGAGGGGTTGTCCCGGAAGGCGAGAATCCGGGCGATATCCTCCGGCTTGATATAGCCCTCGTCCGCCGCCGCCTGGGCGATTACGTCGAAATTGGTGAGGCTGACGTTCTTCACATCCGCGGCGGCGAGGCGGTCGAGGCCCTTTTTCATGCCGTAGGTGAAGATGCTGACAATGCCCAGAACCTGGGCCCCGGCCTCCCGCAGGACGCTGACCACCTCCAGGACGCTGCCGGCGGTGGAGATCAGATCCTCCACTACCACCACCTTCTGGCCCTTCTCCAAGCGGCCCTCGATCTGGTTCTGGCGTCCGTGGTCCTTGCTGCCGGAGCGGACGTAGCCCATCGGCAGGTTCAGGATGTGGCCGGTGATGGCCGCGTGGGCGATGCCGGCGGTGGAGGTGCCCATGAGAACCTCCGCGTCCGGGTACTCCCGGCGGATGGTCTCCGCCAGGGCGTTCTCCACGTCGGTGCGGACCTCGGGGGCGGTGAGGGTCAGGCGGTTGTCACAGTAGACCGGGCTCTTGATGCCGCTGGCCCAGGTGAAGGGCTCCTCAGGCCGGAAGAAGACGGCCTTGACCTTGAGCAGGTCCTTGGCAATGGCTTGGGCAATGTTTTCCATGGTTCCACTCCTTTATTCTGATATTCTGAATTTTTGATTTATCTGTTGATCTCCGGATTATCCGTGCGGCCCACCAGATAGTCGATGGATACGCCGAAATGGTCCGCCAGGGCGATAAGGCCAGGAACTTCCGGATAGTTGTTTCCTTTTTCGTAACCATATACAGAGTAGCGTTTGACACCAATCGTTTTTCCGACTTCTTCCTGGGTCATGCCGTGCTTAAGCCGTAAATCTCGCAGGCGTTCCGAAAAAATTGACATATTTCCTCCGTTGCCTCTTGACTTGTAGGAAATAATCCTATATACTTGCTTGTAGGATTATTTCCTACAAACGGTAAGGAGATACAAAATGGACAGCATAATTGAAATCCTCTTCGACGCTTTGGAACCCGAGCGCCAGTCCCCAAAGGAAAGAGCCGCCATTCACGCCGCAGAAGAAAACCTCCGGCAGGTGAAAGAAAAATTAACCGAAGAGGAATTTGAAAGCCTGGCCGCCACGTTCCTGGACATCGGCTCCATCAACTGCCAGGACAGCTTCGCCAGGGGCCTCCGCCTGGGAATGCGGATTATGCTGGAGGGATTGTGCGGGGAATCCCCCCGCCACTAGGCTTCGCCTAGCGGCCCTCCCCCCTTTAACAAGGGGGGCAAGGGGATTGTGGGGCCCTCATAATGATTCGTCTCTCATAATGATTCGTCTAAAAATCTAAAAGACACTGGAACAGCCCTGGGGAAGATTCGCCCACTCGCCCCCCTTGTTAAAGGGGGGAGGGCCACGCCCGCGGCGTGGCGGGGGGATTCCGCGCAGAGCACCTCCGGCAAAGTCTGCACCAAAGAAGAAGAGCCTCAGCCCCCTACCCCAGCAGAATTCCCCGCAGCTCGTTCAAATCGGCGGCGATGTACTCCGCCCCAGCCTTCTCGTGCTCGGCCCGGCTGCCGTAGCCGTACAGCACGCCGATACAGGCCAGTCCGGCCTCATGGGCCCCGGCCACGTCATGACGGCGGTCCCCCACCATCACCGCCCGGGACAGGTCGCTCACGCCGCCCCGCGCCAGGGCCTTGCGCACCACGTCCGCCTTCCGCGCACCCTCGTGCTCGTCCATGGGTGCGCCGCAGATGTGGTCAAAATATTCCGCCATACCGAAGTGCTCCAGAATCTGTACCGCGAACTGCTCCGGCTTGGAAGTGGCGATGAGCAGATGTTTGCCCGCCGCTTTCAGCTCCCGCAGCAGCTCCGTCATGCCGGGGTATGGGATGTTCTCCAGCCAGCCCTGCCGGGAGAAGTACGCCCGGAATTTCTCGATACCCACAATAATCTGGTCCTCATTGAACCCGAACCGCTCAATGAACGACTCGTCCAGGGGCGGGCCGATGAAGGAAGTCAGGTTGTCCGGGTCCTCGTGGATGCCGAAGTGCTCCAGGGCTACGGCGACGGCCTTGGTAATGCCCTCCTTGGGGTCGGTGAGGGTGCCGTCCAGGTCAAACAGAATCGTATCCCAGCCCATAGCTCACCCCACAAACTCGCTGACGCAGCGGCGGTAAGCTGCCACGGGGTCCTCCGCCTGGGTGACGGGACGCCCCACCACGATGTAGTCGCTGCCCAGCTCCTTGGCCTTGGCGGGGGTGGTGACCCGGACCTGGTCCCCCACATCTCCGCCGGCGAAGCGCACGCCGGGGGTTACGGTCACGAAGTCCTTCCCGCAGACCTCGTGGACCTTCCCCGCCTCCAGGGGGGAGCAGACCACGCCGGCAAGCCCCGCCTCGGCGGCGCACCTGGCGTAGTGCATGACTACCTGGTCCAGGGGCTTCTCAATGAGAAGGTCGGCCTCCATCCGCTCCTGGCTGGTGGAGGTGAGCTGGGTGACGGCAATCAGCAGGGGCCGGGCGCCGTCGGGCCGGGTCAGGCCCTCCAGTGCCGCCTCCATCATGGCCTTGGTTCCGGCGGCGTGGAGGTTGGTCATGTCCACGTCCAGCCCCGCCAGCACGGCCATGGATTTTTTCACCGTGTTGGGGATGTCGTGGAGCTTCAGGTCCAGGAAGAT
>JAAWUC010000128.1 GCA_022804995.1 Oscillospiraceae bacterium | reverse complement strand
GGGCGGTGATGGGCGGCAGTCCTACCTGCCCCGCCAGCAGGCGGGGCTCCAGCAATGTGTGGGCCAGAAACGCCGCCCCATAGATCGCCAACAGGGCCAGTCCCCGCTGTGTGTCCCCCAGAAGAAAGCACCCCGCCGCCCAGGGCCCCAGCACCGTCCCCGTCCCCAGTACCGGCAGGGCGTCTACCAGGGCCGTGAACACCGCCGCCAGCAGGGCGAAGTCCACCCCCATCCACGTGAACCCTATGAGCAGCACCCCGAAGGTCGTCAGCAGCAGCAGCGCCTCCGCCCGCAGCCACTTGAGCATGGTGGAGCGGAAGCAGCGGGCCGCCTCTCGGCACCGGGACTGCCACGGCGCGGGCAGCTGACGCTTGAGAAAGGCCAGGATGGCCGGGTAGCTGACACTGGTGAAGTACATGGCCAGCACTGTGGTCATCACGAACAGTCCAGCTCCCGGCAGCGCCGCCAGTATCGCCGACGCCTCCCCCATCAGCCACTCCCCGACGCTGCCCACCAGGGAGGGGGTGTCCCGCTCCAGCTGCTCCGCCAGAAGGTCCAGGGCGGAGCGCAAAAACGCCGGGCTGTTTCCGTACCAGCGCTCTACCCGATCCAGGAAGCCGTTCCAGACAGACGGGAACCGCGCCAGCGCTGCCGGCAGCGCCTCCGACCAGCCCCGGAGCTCCACCACCAGACGCAGCGTCAGAAACGCCACCGCGCCTCCGCACACCACCAGCACCAGCGTTGTCACCACCGCCGCCGCGAAGCTCCGGCGCACCTTCAAGCGCCGGCGCAGCCGCTCCACCGCCGGCTCCGCCAAGGCGCTGAGCCCCAGCGCCAGCAGAAACGGCAGCAGCGGCGTGAGCAGGTACTGGAAGAACACCAGCGTCCCTGCCAGCCACAGCAGGGTGGTGATCGTCCTCCTTAAAAAGACATCTATATGCTGCATATGGACAAAGTGCACTCCTTTCCCCGGATTGGACGGACAAATTTTGTCAAGATCGGCCACGGGATCCCGCTTGTGCGGCGGGGTATTATGTGGTAAAATGACACAACACAAGGACATGTGACCGCAGGAGGGGTACAGATGGGAACGAAGACCAAATACTATATTGTGGCGGCGGAGGCCCTGCCGGAGATCTTCATCAAGGTGGCGGAGGCCAAGCGGATGATGCAGAGCGGCGAGGCGTCCACTGTGGGAGCCGCCACCCGGCAGGTGGGCATCAGCCGCAGCGCCTTCTATAAATACAAGGACGCGGTCCAACCCTTCAACAACATGAAATCCGGCCGGATCATCACCTTCTACACCATGCTCAAGGACAACCCCGGCGTGTTGAGCAATGTCCTGTCTATTTTTGCCGGGAGCGGCGCGAATATACTGACTATCAACCAGTCCATCCCCACCAACGGCTGCGCCGCCGTCACCGTGTCGGCGGAGACCAGTGAGATGGAGATCAGCCTGGAGGAGCTGATGGGGCGCCTCTCCACCGCCGCGGGTGTGGTGAAATTTGAAATTCTGGCGGGATAATCCCGATTGCAGCTGAGGAGGAGAAAATAATGGCGAATATAGCGATTATGGGGTTCGGCACTGTGGGAGCCGGCGTGGCGGAGGTGCTCCGGATGAACGGAGAAAAGCTCGCCGCCGGGCTGGGGGAGCCCCTTCACCTGAAGTATATTCTGGACGTGCGGGACTTATCCGGAAACCCCTACGCGGACAGAGTGGTGAAGGAGTTCTCTGTTCTGGAGAGCGATCCCAGCCTGGACGTGGTGGTGGAGTCTATCGGCGGGGCCAAGGTGGCCCTGGAGTTCACCCGCCGGGCCCTGCTGGCGGGGAAGCATGTGGTGACCTCCAACAAGGAGCTGGTGGCCTCCCACGGGCGGGAGCTGCTGGAGATCGCCCGGGAGAAGAACGTCAACTACCTGTTTGAGGCCAGCGTGGGGGGCGGCATCCCCGTGCTGCGGCCCCTGTTCCAGTGCCTGGCGGGGAACGAGATCGAGGAGGTGGCGGGGATTCTCAACGGCACCACCAACTATATTCTTACCCGGATGGTCCAGGGGGGCATCCCCTTTGACGAGGCGCTGAGGGAAGCCCAGGCCAAGGGCTACGCCGAGGCCAACCCCGCCGCCGATGTGGAGGGCGTGGACGCCTGCCGGAAGATCTGCATCCTGTCCAATCTGGCCTGGGGGCGGGAGGTTCCGCCGGAGGCTGTCTCCACCCGGGGCATCAGCGATCTGGATCTGGAGGATGCGGCCCTGGCTGGGCAGGCCGGATACCGCGTCAAGCTCCTGGGCCGGGCGCTGCGCCTGCCGGACGGCCGGGCGGCGGCCTATGTGGCCCCCCATCTGGTCCCCGCGGCCAGCCCTCTGGCGGGGGTGGACGATGTGTTCAACGGCATTATGATCCGGGGCAACGCGGTAGGGGACGTGATGTTCTACGGCCAGGGGGCCGGAGCCCTTCCCACCGCCTCCGCTGTGGTGGGAGACGTGCTGGACGCCCTGGCCCACCGGGAGAAGCGCCGGAGCCTGGGCTGGAGCCAGCGGGCGGAGCTGGCCGATGTGGAGACGGAGCTCTCCATGCGCTGGTACCTCCGGGGGGACGGCGTGCCGGCGGACAAGCGCTTCCCCGGCAGGGCATATATTACTCCCGAAGCCATGACCGCCCGGGAGGCCAAGGCTCTGGCACAAAAAACCGGCGCGCAGGCGCTGCTGCCTGTCCTGGACTAACCTCCGCGCCGCTTTGACACTATAATAGAGTGGTCCCACATTTTCCATAGAGAGGAAGTTATCCTGATGAGTTTAATCGTGCAGAAATTTGGCGGCAGCTCCGTCCGGGATGCCCAGCGCATCCGGAACGTGGCCGGGATCATCGCCGATGCCTATAGAGCGGGAAATCAAGTGATGGTGGTTCTGTCCGCCCAGGGGGACACCACCGACGATCTGATTGAAAAGGCCAGGGAGATCAACCCCAGGGCCTCCAAGCGGGAGATGGATATGCTCCTGAGCACCGGGGAGCAGATCTCCATCGCTCTGTGCGCCATGGCCCTGGAGGGCATGGGCCTGCCGGTGATCAGCCTGTGCGGCTGGCAGGTGGGGGTGCATACCACCAGCACCTACTCCGACGCCCGGATCAAGCGGATCGACGCCGAGCGCGTCCGGCGGGAGCTGGATAAGAACAAGATCGTCCTGATGGCCGGGTTCCAGGGGATCAACCGGGTGGGCGACGTGACCACCCTGGGCCGGGGCGGGTCCGACACCAGCGCCGTAGCCCTGGCCGCCGCGTTCCACGCGGACCTGTGCCAGATCTTTACCGATGTGGACGGCGTCTACACCACCGACCCCCGGGTCTGCCCGGAGGCCAGGAAGCTGGAGGCCATTACTTACGACGAGATGCTGGAGCTGGCCAGCCAGGGGGCCCAGGTACTCCACAACCGCAGTGTTGAGTTAGCGAAAAAATATCATGTGAATATGGAAGTCGTGTCCAGCCTGGAGCGGAAGCCCGGCACGAAAGTCAAGGAGGTTGTCAAGATGGAAAAGACAAATATCGCCGGTGTGGCAAAGGACACCAGCATCGCCCGGATCGCGGTCGTGGGCCTGGAGCACAGCCCCGGCGTGGCCTTCCGTATTTTCTCCCTGCTGGGCCGGGCCCGCGTCAACGTGGACGCCATCATCCAGTCCATCGGCCGGGAGGGGAGCAAGGATATCAGCTTCACCCTGCCCCGAGCGGATGTGGAGGAGGCGGTGAGGGTGCTGGAGGAGCAGAAGGATGCCCTTGGCTTCCACCACATCACCGTGGAGGACAAGATCGCCAAGGTTTCCATCGTGGGGGCTGGGATGATGACCACCCCCGGCGTAGCCGCCAAGATGTTCGAGGCCCTCTACGACGCCAACATCAACATCCAGATGATCAACACCAGTGAGATCCGGGTTTCCGTACTTATTGATGAGGAGGACGCCGTTGCCGCCGTCCGCGCGGTTCACGAGAAGTTTTTCGGAGACGAGGACTGAGAAATAAGGACCTGCGGCACATGGTGCCGCAGGTCCTTTAGCAGGCCGTTTTATCGGGAACGTACCAATTACTTGTTGATCATGGAGGCAATCTCCTCCGCGAAGTTCTCCTGCTTCTTCTCAATACCCTCGCCCTTCTCAAAGCGGACGGCGTCCTTAAAGGCGACCGTTCCGCCCAGCTCCTTGGCGGCGGAGGCCACATAGCCGCCCACAGAGCCCTCGAACACGTCGCTGCGGACAAACTCCTGCTGGAGCAGGCAGTTCTCGGCGTAGAACTTGTTGAGCTTGCCGGCCACGATCTTCTCCTTCACCTGGGCGGGCTTGGAGGCCATCTTGGGGTCGTTGTCCATCTGGGCCAGCATGATCTTCTTCTCCTCGGCCAGCACATCGTCAGTGACTTGGGCCTTGTCCCAGAAGCGGGGATTCATGGAGGTGATCTGCATCGCCACGTCGCGACCGATAGCGGTCACATCGATGTCCCCAGAAACCTCCAGGTTCACCAGCACGGCGATCTTGCCGCCGGCGTGGACGTAGGGCACGGACACCCCATCGGTGAAGAATGCGAAGCGGCGGACCTTGATGTTCTCGCCGATAACCAGGACCATCTCCTGCTGCTGTTGGAGCACGGTCAGGTCGGTTCCGTTGTACTTGCACTCCATCAGCGCGTCCAGATCGGCGGGCTTGTTGGCGGCCACAGTGGCGGCAACGCCCTTGACGAAGTCCACAAACTTCTCGTTCTTGCCCACAAAGTCAGTCTCAGCGTTGACCTCGACCACAACGCCCATACCGTCGATGACGGCGGCGTAGGCCATGCCCTCGGCGGCAATGCGGTCGCCCTTCTTCACGGAAGCGGCCAGCCCCTTCTCACGCAGGTACTCAATCGCCTTGTCCATGTCGCCGTCGGAAGCGGCCAGGGCCTTCTTGCAGTCCATCATGCCCACGCCGGTTCTCTCCCGCAGATTCTTTACATCAGCAGCTGTAAAAGCCATAATTTGCACTCCTCCAAAAATTTATTATTCCTCTATTATCATTCCAGCAACGGGAAAGGGGGGCGGTGACAGTCCCCGCCCCCGATGGTTCTCTTTTACTGCGCCGCGGGGGCCTCCTCCGGGGCGGCATCCTCCATCTGCTCACCCTGACGGCCCTCGGTCACGGCGTTGGCCATGATGGAGGCGATGAGCTTGATGGCGCGGATGGCGTCGTCGTTGCCGGGGATGGGGTAGTCAATCTCGTCGGGGTCGCAGTTGGTATCGGCAATGGCAACCACAGGAATGCCCAGCTTGTGGGCCTCGGCAATGGCGTTGCGCTCCTTGCGGGTGTCCACGATGAACAGGGCGCCGGGCAGACGCTTCATCTCCTTCACGCCGCCCAGATACTTCTCCAGCTTGGCGATCTCGCCCATATGCTTGATGACTTCCTTCTTGGGCAGCATGTC
>JAAWUC010000158.1 GCA_022804995.1 Oscillospiraceae bacterium | reverse complement strand
CTCGACAGCGGCAGCTTCGACTGGGCTCCCCGGAACAACGGCAGCTGGATCTACGAGATCGACGAGGACAAGATTGAGGACGGCGAGCTCTACGCCAACTCTCTGGAGAAGATCGGCGCGGACTTCAACGCCAAGGGCATCTACGCCGGCTACGTCTCCCGTGTCCGCGAGGTCAACACCCGCGGCGGCTACGTTGACGTCCTGTTCCCCGGCTCCGAGAAGCTGACCGAGGACAAGAACACCCGCGACGGCGAGGACAAGGTCATCAACTCCTGGAGCGGCAGCATCTCCGTGACCAACGACGAGCTCTTCGCCATCACCAGCAAGAACGGTGAGAACGGCATCCAGACCAACACCCGCAGCCTGCGCATGACCGCCGGCGCGAAGGACGACCGTCTGGAGGAGGGCCACCGGATCCTGTGGGTTGAGGACAAGGACGGCCATGTCGCCTTTGTCATCGACGTCGACTTCGCCGACGGCTCCCAGCAGACTCCCGACTGGCTGGGCGGCTGGAGCGAGAACACCTACGAGGCCCTCTGGTATCAGGTTGCCAAGGAGCAGGTGAACGCTAAGCGCGCCGTGACCTTCGACGACGCCCTCAAGGCTTACAACGAGTGGGTTGCCAATCCCACCGAGGCCACAAAGAAGGCCGCTGTTGACGCCATCGAGGCCGCTCTCGCCAATAACACCTCTACCAAGCCCACTGCTAAGCAGGTGGAGCAGCTCAATGAGATGCTCAAGAACCTCGGCGGTACTACCACCGACACCAACAGCCTGGTTGACGCCTACAATGCCTGGAACAAGGCCAACCTGGATCACGCCAGCAACGAGCCCGCTCTGCGGCAGGCGCTCTATAAGGCCGCTCTGGCTCACACCAGAGGTGACGGCACCAGCCTCGCGGATCAGGCTTACGACGGGGCTGTGGCGCAGGCTGTAGCGGATGTCAAGGATTTCAATGGCAAGCTGGGCGATGTTAAGTTCGAGAACATCAAGGAGGCTGCCGACGTTGGCCTGACCGAAGACGCTCTGAAGCTCGCAAATACCCATGGCAGTAGCGATAGTGATAGCGGCAGCGGCAAGGAAGCTGTCAAGATCTACAACGCAGCCAGCGGTCCCAAGGCCAAGTACGAGAAGTACGCTCCTCTGTACACCAAGGCTCTGGATCTGGTCACTGCCTACAACGCTTACGTGCGCGGCGGTCTTGGCGCTGACAAGACCGAGGTGAGAAAAGCCTTTGCGGCTATCAAGGACACCGAGCACCTTACCATTAACGCCGATGTGCAGGACGAGAGTAGTTGGACGTTCGGTGTAACCGGAGGCGCTACCTATCATGCGGCTTACGAAGCTGTCGGCGGGGAGATCGCTGACGAGACCGCTGTTGGCACCATCGAGACTGTCAACCTGAACAAGGATCTGGCGGCCAAGTACGGCGCTACCATGGAAGAGCTTGACTCTTCTGCTTCCGGCGTCAAGTACGTCATTAAGATGACGGACCGCAATGGTATGCCCGCCATCAATCAGGCGACTGGCGCGGCTGATATCGTGGAGCTCGTCGGCTGGCTGGGTCTGACCCTCAGCGATGCGACCGAGAAGAACATCGATGGCCTTGGCCGTGTCACGCTGTACCGTCTCTCCGGCAACGGGTTTGTTGGCGAGGGCCTCACCCGCGTGGCTACGGAGTGGATGGCTAACTCCAGTGGCGCCGGCGTCTACGGCCTCACCCTGGATGTTTACGGCAGCGATACAACCATGGACTATCAGGTGAGAGTTGTCTTCGAGTACACCGGCTCCACCGCTCCCGACAGCTACGAGTACACTGCTGAGATTAAGAACGCCTCTGGCAAAAAGGCCGAGGTGATCGTCACCAAGGTTGGCGGTGAATTTACTGCGAAGACTGATGTCACATCTGCTAAGATCATGAGAGTGGCACAGATTAGCGGTGGGGATGATTCCTTGGTTGAGAATGTTGATGCTTCTAACATTTCTCTGGTGAGCTCTGACAAGACGATCAAGGTTGAGTCCTCTGCACTGGATACTCTTGGCTTGAAAAAGGGCGATAACATCTACGCCGTGATTACGATTGCTGGTGTGAGTGAGCCCATCGTGACAGAGACGATTATCTACGCTGAAACCCCTACTACCTAATCTATTTCTCCTAAGCATTATCCCCCCAAGGGCCAAAGCCCTTGGGGGGTTCCTTTTATTGAAAGGCCATATAAAAATAGGTATAGCCATTGACATTCACTGTGGGGCGTTCATTCGCATTTAGATTCCAGACTCTAAACCCCTTGTCAAGGAAATCAACATTGTTTCCGTCCCTTACAAAGAGGAAACACGTCCCTGCAAAGGAAACATCGACCGTTCCATTGGCTAGGCGGCAGATGATGACCGCAGACGGCTTGAAGCCAACGGTGATTTCCTGACTACCTCCACTTCCTCTGTATGTTCCTGAGACATAGTTCTTGTGTGCCAGCGCGGTCTGCGCGGTGCTCAGCGCGGTATCGGCGGTAGTCTGCGCCGTCTGTGCGGCCTGCGCGTTGCCCTCCAGCCCGGTTTCCATGTCCGCGCACATCTGGTTGAAGTCGGTGCGCATGACCCGGTCCGATTCCTCCCACTGGGGCAGATGGTACTTTTCTGTGTAATTCATGCAGTTCTCCTTTATCATTAAGTGTTAACGGCGAAAAACCGTTACACCCATGGCTGTAACGGGGGAGAAGTTGCATGGTTTGGTGCAGCGGAGGAACGCAAAAAGTTGGAAAAACGGTTGGTAAACTCAAAACCGTTATCGGTCTGGACACATTCAATACGGATCCCTCCTGCCCTTGACATTTCTGCCCTTGACATTTTCAAAAAAATTCTTGACAAATCAGAATAGGTGTGGTATATTAAATGACGCCGATATTCGCCGGTGTGGTGGAATTGGTAGACACAAGGGACTTAAAATCCCTCGGTAGCGATACCGTACCGGTTCGAGCCCGGTCACCGGCACCATCGGGGATTAAAGGTCTGAAATATCGCGGCGTGGAGCAGTTGGCAGCTCGTCGGGCTCATAACCCGGAGGTCGCAGGTTCAAGTCCTGCCGCCGCAACCAAAACCCCTGAAATTGCAAGGGTTTCAGGGGTTTCTTCATGCCCTGTTGCAATTTGCAGTTGATTTTCCCGACGAGCCATCAGTATGCTTTTGTCCATCAATTACCCTCAAAATAGTGTCCTCCTATATCTTGTTGCTTCAACATGTGGAATCCAGAATTTGCAGTAAAGTAGGCAACGCCGCACTGTTTGCAAACATTGCTTACTTTTGCTTCTTTGGAACAGTTCGCGTGGAAAAGTCCGGAAGCTGAATATCAGCAAATTTTCCACGCTTTCTGGTCCCATTGAGTTGGGGAGCAGTCACCAGCTTCTCTACGTTAATGTGATCTGTCATCGTCCCAATAGCGTCTCGCTCAATTTCCTCATTCCCATGCAGGTATTTTCTAGTGGTCTCAATGGAAGCGTGGCCCAGGATACCTTGGACGATGTTCAATGGAACATTTCCCTCCACCAACCGGGTTGCTAGGGTATGGCGCAGGGCATGTGGGTTGACCTTTTTGATCTCGCAGCGCTTCGATACGGCCTTCAGTCGGATCTCAAAACTCTTTGGGTCAAGATAGGTTCCCCTGGTGGACGGGAACAGCAGATTGTTGGGGTTGGGCCAATCACTGTGAGCCATAGTAAAGATATGCCGGATCAACAGCTCACAGAGGCCATCCGAAATAGCGGTTTCCCGATTGGAGCTTTTGGTTTTGGGCGTGTTCTGGACAATCAGGTGTGTTTTCTTTGCGGGATCATAGTTGAGGATTTTGATATTGGGGTTGTCCAGAGAAAGTGCGCCTGTAGAAACACGAAGCAGATTTTTGTTCACCGTCAGCGTCTGCCGCTTGGGATTGAAGTCAGAGATCTCCAGGGCCAGCAATTCGCCGATGCGGTAGCCCACGAACAGGTCGGTCAGAATGGCGATTCTTTGAGTTTCCTTCATGACTTCCTCAATAAAGATCTGCATCTCATCAGAGCTCAGAACCCGCATTTCCCGTTGGACAACCTCCGGGCGGGTTGTGCATAAGGTAGGATTGCATGGTAACTTGTACCGTCCCTGCGCATAAGTGAAGAAGTCCTTCAGGATCATGTGATGATTGCGAATTGTCTTAGGAGACAGCCCACCATCCTTTCCATCCCTGCGATTGCCGTTGAGCTGTTTTTGCTGATAATAGTTCTGGACAACATCCTGGGTGATCTGATATAGCGGCATCTCACCAAAGAACTCTGCAAAGTGGGTGTTGTAGGTAGCAACATAGCTGGCATAAGTGGATGGTTTGCGGGTTGGCGGGGATTTGTAGAGCTTGAGCCATTCCAGAAAGGCGGCCTCAAACTGTGTCTCGGACTCCAACGAATGGCCGCGCCACACGTCTTCGTCCAACTGCTTTGCTGCCTTCTGCGCTTCTGCTTCGGACCTCTTTTTCAATGCGGCCTGCTCCGCCAGCCACGCCTCTTTTCGCTCTTTACAAATGGCCTTGGTGCGGCCCTTGAAGGACTTGCGGATCAAGGAGCCGTCTTCTTTCCTACCCAAGGTGATCTGATGGACCCAAGTGCGGTCAGGGAGCTGCCAGAAGCTCCCCTCGCCGTTAGAACGTCTCTTAGCCATGGTAAACCTCCAATTTTTCAAAATAAATTGAAGATTTGGCCTCAGTTTTTCACGGCGCTGGGATTTTCCATCCATGCGTAAAATGATTCTTTAGGTATCCGGTAGGACTGACCAATTTTAATAACAGGAAACGCTTTACTGTGGAGCAGGTTATAAGCAGAGTTTGTTCCAATTTTCAAAATCTCCCGCATCTCCTTGACGGTCAAGGTATCCCCTTTTGCTTCACACATAATGATCCTCCTCTGTGCGCCGTGTGCCGAAGTCTGTGTACTTGTCAAGGTGCATTGCTGGCTCTTATAGCTATTTTACGATAACTCTTTGAGCAGCGCAAGAGGCAGTTGACTCCTTTGGCACATTTGTTTTATTTCCTCACGCCGATAAAATGCTTATTAACGGAAGAAGCTCCCCGGTTCCTTGTCCGGAGAGCTTCTTCTTTTGGCATTTTAATCATAACACAGAGAGTAGTGCCCTTGCAATACCCTTCAGTGTGATCCGTTTGTGAATGCATAGTGCCCGTGGAGTGCCCCAAGTGTGCCCTTGCTCCTGTTACTTGCGATCTGCGAAAGCATACATTGCCGCTAGACGGTCCAGCGCCCTGTTCTTGATTTTATGGACTGTTCTTGTCACCACATGCAGCTCCTGAGCAATCTCACTCCAGCTTCGGTCTTCAAAATAGAATCTCTGAATAACCGTTTCCTGTTGGTTATCCTTTAAGAGAGTAATGTAGTAGACCAGTCTTTCCTGCTCACGCTCCAACTCTATCAAGCTGCATACACCGGACCAGCAGCTCCATCTGCACGGAATTTTAGCCCCACCCAGCCGGAAGGGAGCCCCACTTCACGAAAGTAAAGAAAGGGACCTGTATA
>JAAWUC010000004.1 GCA_022804995.1 Oscillospiraceae bacterium | reverse complement strand
CGGAGCTCTCCGCCGGGGACGCCATCCGCCTGAGCTGCGAGCAGACCCGGGGGATGAAGTGGGAGCTGTTTGTGCTGGATCTGAGCTTTTTCGGATGGATGCTGCTCTCCAGTCTCACCTTTGGACTGCTGAACCTGTGGATCACGCCCTATATGACATTGTGCGATCTGGCCTACTACGACGCGGCCCGACAGGAACTGGGCGGCAATGGCTGGCAATAACCCCCGACAGGCCCCCTTGCATATTTCACGGAAATCTGCTATACTAAGCCATACTTTCAACAACAAGGAGGCTCCCGTTATGCGTATGTTTTTTCCGAGGAAAGCCGCTTCCCGCTTCGCTCTGCCCCTACTGTGCTTTGTGCTGGCTCTTGCGGGCCTCTCCGGCTGTGCCAAGGCGGCTTCCACCGTCTCCGCCCGGCTGCGTCCAGATATGTCCATCGTCATCGACGGCAGCGCCCGGGACTTCTACAACGCCTCCGGTCAGGAGGTCCACCCCATTCTCTATGACGGCACCACCTACCTCCCCGTCCGAGCCATCGGCGAGCTGATGGGCAAGAATGTGGACTGGAACCAGACCACCAAAACTGTGACCCTCTCCGGCAGCCGCACCGCCGCCTCCACCGCGGGCGCCCCCGATACCGCTGCTAGGGCTGCGGATGTCGCGGCGGAGATCCGGGACGACTTCACTGTTGTCGTGGACGGCGTCACCAGGACCTTTGCCGACGCCAACGGCAAAACTGTCTATCCCCTGCTCTACAGCGGCTCCACCTATCTGCCTGTCCGGGCTGTCGGTGAGCTGATGGGCAAGACTGTGGCCTGGGACGGCGGCGCCGGCACCGTGACCCTCTCCGGCGGACTGGTCACGGATGCGGACAGCTTCTCTGGCGGAACCGGGACCGGGACGGCCCCCTCCGCTCCCGCTCCTGCCGGGCTTATCTCCCTGGAGGACGCCAAGGCCAAAGCCCTTGAGCATGCCGGGGTGGCGGCCGGCGGCGCCTTCTTTGTAGAGCAGGAGCTGGGCTGGGACGACGGGCGGCAGATCTATGAGATTGAGTTCTACACTGCCGGCGGAAAAGAGTACGACTACGAGATTGACGCCAAGACCGGCGAGATTCTGGAGTTCGACTACGACGCCGAGCATATGCCCTCCTTCACCGACTCTGACGGCAAGCCCCTCACCACTATCATTACCCGGGAGAAGGCCCAGGAGATCGCTCTGGGGAAGGTCCCCGGCGCGAACGCCTCCCATGTGGTCAAATGCAAGACCGACACGGAGAATGGCAGGCCGGTTTACGAGGTGGAGATTGTCTACAACACTATGGAGTACGATTTTGAGATCGACGCCGCCACCGGGACTATTCTGGAGATGGACGCCGACCGGAACGACTGATTCCATGTTATCCGCTGAAAAGACCGCCCAGCGTCAGACGACGCGGGGCGGTCTTGTTCACGCTTCCGGCTCAAAGTCATAGCGGGGATCGTTGGTGATTGTCAGTGCCCGGACCCGGCCCAGGCTGTCCAGCTCCAGCAGGACCAGGAATGCGTAGTTCCCCTCCCCGTCCCCCAGCAGCAGGCATCTCCGGCCCCGGTTCCCCTCACTGGTGAGCCTCCCGGCGGCACAGGCGCACAGTCCGGCGTCCGCCAAATCCTCCCGGACCAGCTCCAGCAGGGTCAGGGCGTTTGCCGCCCCCTCCTGCCGGTTCTCCAGGAAGGTGCAGGCGCAGTCGCTGCGGAGCAGAGGCAGCAGCCGCTGCGCCCCTCCTCGCCGGAAGAAGGCCGTCAGGGCCGCGAAGTCCCGGTCCTCGTCAAAGACCACTCCCCCGGCGTACTCCCCCACGGCGCAGTCCCCGGAGAGGGTGCAGTAGGCGGACACCACCGCCCCGGGCTTTACGCTGTCCCGTTCGCTCTCCGCCACCAGCTCCATGGGGTGGCACAGCTCCACATCCCCCATCCGGGTGGTGACGGTGACGCTGAGGAATTTGGTCAGAGGCTCCATACCTAGGTAAGTTTCCCCTACCTTGGCGTCCTTGACCGTGCCCTGGAGGAGGACGGTGTCCTCCTGGGCCTCCACCACGCCGGAGCTCTCCCCCTCTGTCTCGTAGCACACCCGCAGGGGGAAGCCGGTCATCCCCAGGCGCAGGGAGTCACCCTCCCGGATGTCGGGCAGGACCTCCGGGCAGACCAGATCGACCACCGCCCGGTCCTCCCCGGTGGTCCGGACCAGCACGCGGCGGCTCATGGGGTCCGCCTCCGCCGGGGTCAGGTCCTTGACCACGGTACAGCTCCAGACGCAGTGTGTGGCCCCGTGGGTATCCATGCCCAGCAGCTCTTCTTCTCCGGTGGCGGGGTCCCCCATGGAGCGGAAGATCACCTCCGCGTCTCCGATCCGCATCCGGCTGTAGTCCCCCCGGTAGCCGGGGATTCTGGTTCCCTCGGCCATAGCCAGGCTGGCCAGGCGGAAGGCGTCCTCCGGCTTGGCGGTCAGCTCGCTCAGGCCGAAGCAGTCCAGCCGCGCCGCCATCAGACCTCGAAGTCCACGGCAACCCGATCCTCCCGGATAGCCTTGCACAGCCCGGCCACAGCCACGTGCCGGGGATCGTTCTTGTAAGCCTCCAGCGACTCCATGTTGTCGAACAGGGAGATAAGCACCGCGTCGTAGTTGCCGGGCGCGCGGTTGACGCCCACCTCCTGCTCCTTGATCTGGGGGATGACGCCGTACAGCCCCCGCAGTCCGTCCAGGAACTGGTGCATCTCCTTTTCCGTGCCGGGCTTGAATTTCCACATGACAATGTGCTTAATCATACAGCTTCTCCTTTTGGTTGTTCATTCTTTTTCTTGCAAGAAAAAGAATCAAAAAGAACGTTTGCGCGAAACTGCGTTTCGCTTCTGTGTTATTATATCCAGCTTTCCTTGCTTTGTCAATTATGCCCGGTGGACCAGACGCCCCTCGCTGTACACCGCTCTGATATTTTTGCGCTCCATGTTGTAAATCATTCTCTCCGTCCGCTCCAGCAGGCTCAGCTCCTTGGCGGCGGCGGGCATATCGCTGTCGTCCACCACAATGGCGTGGAGCTTATCCCCCGGCTGGAAGCCGCACTTTACACCGAAGTACCGCTGTCCGGCGGCAGTGGCTAAGTACAGCGCCTCGGGCACTGTCAGGAACGCCGCCCCGGTTTCGATCTGCTTGACCTTGGACGCCCGGATAGTCATGGCGGTCATCTGGGCCATGGAGAGTGTTTCACCCCCGGCCACGTCGCTGCCCAGGGCCACATGGAGCCCCCGGTCCAGCATCTCCCGCACCGGGGCCGTGCCGCTGCACAGATTCCAGTTGGACGCCGCGCAGTGGACCGCCCACACCCCGGCCCGCTTCATCGCCTCCTGCTCCCGCTCGTCGCTGTGGACGCAGTGGGCCATGAGGGTGTCCTCCTTCCACAGGCCGTATTTATCGTAGGTTTCCCAGTACTGCCGGCAGTCCGGGTGGAGCTCCTTTACCCAGGCGATCTCACCGGTGTTTTCTGACAGATGGGACTGGACCGGCAGATCCCGCTCCCGGGCGATCCTCCCCAGCTCCTCCATCAGCCCGTCGGTACAGGAGGGGGTGAAGCGGGGGGTGATGATGGGCTTGATATGCTCGAAATTGCAGCCCTCCAGCCAGCGGATGGTCTCCCGGATGGACTCCTCGGTGGTTTCCTGGGCGGAGCCTCCGTTGCGGTCCATGTTCACCTTTCCCACAAGGCCCGTAACCCCGGCCCGCTCCAGCTCCTCCATGAGGATCAGGGTCGCGTCGGTATGCCGGGAGGCGAACATCACCACCCGGGTGGTGCCCCAGGAGATGAGATCCCGGGCCAGCTGGCGGTAGACCGTCCGGGCGAAATCCGGGTCCGCGTACCTGGCCTCCGTGCGGAAGGTATAGGCGTCCAGCCACTCCAGCAGGGGCAGATCCATGCCCATGCCCATCATGGCGTACTGGGGGGCGTGGAGGTGCATGTCGGCGAAGGAGGGCAGGATGAGGGCCCCGCCGTAGTCCGTTACCGGGCAGGCCGCGTACCGCTCCGGCAGCTTGTCAAAGACGCCCTCTACTGTCCCCTCTTCCAGAACCAGGTAGCCCTCCGGCACGGCCTCCAGCTGGCCGAAGGCGGGTGTGTGCAGAATATTTCCCCGTAAAATCGTTGTCATGATGCGTTCTCCTTTCTCTTCTCGGGCTTTACGGCATGAAAAAAGCGCCCCGGACCGCCCCGGTTGGGCCGGCCTGGAACACCCATAGCAGGGCCGTTCGGCGGCCCCGTAGAAACTTCCGCGCCATCTCCGCGGAATTATATGAGCGCTGCTGCTTTTTATTCACAGTATAGCAGACAGCGCCGGAATTTGCAAGGATATTTTTGGCGCTTTTGCACAGAATCTAGGGATCGCAGCTTGCCGCAAACCTGTGCCGGACTTGCATCATCCCTCCAAAATGTGCTACAATAGAAAAAAGCTGCAGAAGAAAGGGGGCCTGTCATGGCGCTTATCCCGAGGCCCAACGGGCCCGACATCCGGCTCGCGGGCATCTTTCGCCTGCCCGGTTCGCTGGCGGCGGATACGGGGGGCTTTGCCCCCTGGTGCTTAACCGCCTTCCGGGATCGGACCGGCCTGCCGGAGGGCGGCGGAGATCCCTGGCTGGTCCTCCGGCGGGACCCTGGCCTCCCCGCCGAGGCCTTCCGCCTGACGGTGAGGCCGGAGGGGGTGGCGGTGGAGGCGTCGGAGGAGCGGGGGGCGGTCTGGGCCCTGACCACCCTGTCCGATCTGGCAGAGCCGGGGGGCGCGATCCCCTGCCGCCGGATAGAGGACCGGCCCCGGTTTTCCCACCGGGGGCTGTGTCTGGACTGCGCCCGGCAGTTTTTCCCCCTCCAGGTGCTCAAGCGGGTGGTGGAGGAGCTGGCCCGGCTGAAGCTGAACGTATTCCACTGGCATCTGACCGACGACCAGGGCTGGCGGCTGGAGAGCGCCCTTGTTCCGGCGGGGGACGGGGCGCGTTACACCCGGGCCGGAATCCGGGAGCTGACGGCCTTTGCCCAGGTCCGGGGGGTGGAGGTTGTGCCGGAGATCGACCTCCCGGGCCACGCCTCCGCCCTGCTGGCGGTCCGGCCGGACCTGGCCTGCCCCGGGCGGCGGGCGGAACGGGAGGCCGGCGGCGGCATCTTCGACGCGGTTCTGTGCGCCGGGCGGGAGGAGACCTACGATTTCCTGGCGTCTCTGCTGGAGGAGGTACGGGAGCTCTTCCCCGGCCCTCGGATCCACATCGGAGGCGACGAGGTCCGGGACGGCTGGTGGAGCCGCTGCCCCCGCTGCCGGCGGAAAATGGAGGTGGAGGGGCTGAAAAGCCCGGCGGAGCTGGAGCGGTACTTTACGGCCCGGGTATCGGACATGGTCCGGCGGCTGGGAAAGCAGGCCATCTGCTGGAACGACGCCCTCCGGGGCGGACCGGCGCCGGAGGGGGCGGCTGTCCAGAGCTGGACCCCCCGCCTTCACCGGCAGACCGCCGCCCACATCCGCCGGGGCGGAGCGTGGATCTACTCGGACCTCTTCGACCTGTACCTGGACTACCCCCACGCCCTGCTGCCCCTGGAGCGGGTGTACCGCTGCGCCCCGGCGGCGGAGAGCGGTCTGCTGGGGCTGGAGGCGTGCTTGTGGACAGAGCGGGTGGGGGACGAGCAGACGCTGCTGGCGCGGCTTTTTCCCCGGCTGGCGGCGCTGGCGGAGGCGGCCTGGACAGGCGGGCCGGACTACAGGGATTTTCTTGCCCGGCTGGAGGAGCGGCCCGGGTGGACGCCCCGGACGGACTGGGACCCCGCCGGTCCCGAGGCCCGGCGGACGGCGGCGGCGTACCTGCGGACCTTCCGCAGGGAGAACGGGGACCCGGGCTGGCCCGGCCTGCCCATGGCCTGGCGGTTCATGACCCGGTTCGGGGCCAGAACCATACTGTGAAAGGAGCAAAATACGATGGAGCACATCTACGACGTTTTGATCTTAGGCGGAGGCCCTGCGGGGCTCTCGGCGGGGATATACGCCGGCAGGAGCCGGCTGGACACGCTTATTATTGAGAAGGGGCAGTCCGGCGGGCAGATCGCCCTGACGGCGGAGCTGGAGAATTACCCCGGGCAGCTGCCGGAGGGGGAGTCGGGGCTGACCCTCTCGGAGCGGATGGCGGAGCAGGCCCGGCGGCTGGGGGCCTCCATGATCGCCGACGCCATCCGCGCCGCGGACATTGCCGGGGAGGTGAAGGTTCTGGAGGGGGAGAAGGAGGCCTATCGGGGCCGGAGCCTCATCATCGCCGCCGGAGCGGCCCCCCGGCCCATTGGCTGCGAGAATGAGGCGCGGTTCGTCGGGGCGGGGATCTCCTACTGCGCCACCTGCGACGGGGCCTTCTTCCGGGATCTGGAGGTATTCGTGGCCGGCGGCGGGGACAGCGCCGTGGAGGAGGCCATCTTCCTCACCCGCTTCGCCCGCCATGTAACCATCGTCCACCGCCGGGACCGTCTGCGGGCCTCCCGGGGCCTCCAGGAGCGGGCCTTCGCCAATGAGAAAATCTCCTTCCTCTGGGACAGCGTGGTGGCAAAGGCGGAGGGGGACGGGGCCCTCCAGGCCGTCACGGTCCGGCACGTCAAAACCGGGGAGGAGACGGTCTTCCGGGCCTCCCCCGCGGACGGCCTGATGGGGCTCTTCGGCTTCACGGGCCACCTGCCCAGCACCGGGCTCTTCACGGAGTCCCTGCCCCTGGAGAACGGCTATATCCCCACCGGCGAGGACATGTCCACCGCCGTCCCCGGGGTGTTCGCCGCCGGGGATATCCGGGTGAAGTCCGTGCGGCAGGTGGTCACAGCCGCCGCCGACGGGGCGGTCGCTGCCGTCTCGGCGGAGCGCTTTTTGACGGAGCGGCAGGTATAACTTCCGGAAAACGCGGCACAACTACACCAGTGAGGCAAACCCATCCACAGCGGAAAAAGGAGGAACTTTTGTATGAGCGTCAATCCCAGAAAAGCGGCCATTGTGGGCTGCGGCTTCGTCGGGGCGTCCATCGCCTTCCGGTTTTTGCAGCAGGGGCTCTTCTCCCATCTGGTTCTGCTGGACGCCAACCAGGCCAAGGCGGAGGGGGAGGCTATGGACCTGAGCGACGGCCTGCCCTACGGCGCGGCCATGGAGATCACCGCCGGCACCTACGACGACATCACCGACTGCGGCCTGGTGGTGATCACCGCCGGAGCCAACCAGAAGCCCGGGGAAACCCGGTTGGATCTCATTGAGAAGAACACCGCCATTCTCCAGTCCGTCATCGGCGAGATCACCGCCCGGGACTTCGAGGGCATTCTGCTTATCGTCTCCAACCCGGTGGACGTGCTGACCTACGCGGCCTGGAAGATCTCCGGGTACCCCAGGGAGCGGGTCATCGGCTCCGGCACGGTGCTGGACACCGGGCGGCTCAAGCAGCTGCTGGGTGAGGAGCTGGGGGTGGACAGCCGGAATATCCACGCCTTCATCGTCGGCGAGCACGGGGACAGCGAGCTGGCGGTGTGGAGTGAGGCCAACGTGTCGGGGCTGGATCTGGAGGACTTCTGCCGCATCCGGGGCCGGGCCCTGGACAAGGAGGAGATGGACCGGCTCTACCGGGAGGTGCGGGACAGCGCCTATGAGATCATCCGCCGGAAGGGGGCCACCTACTACGGCATCGCTATGGCGGTGGGCCGCATCGCGGCGTGCATTGTCAAGGACGAGCGGGCGGTGCTGCCGGTATCAGTGGTGCTCTCGGGGCAGTACGGCCTGGAGGGCCTGGCCCTGAGCATCCCCTCCATCGTGGGCCGGAACGGGCTGAAGGAGATTCTGGAGATCCCCCTCAGCGGGGAGGAGCGGCAGGCCCTGGACGCCTCCGCCAGGCAGATGAAGGCGGCGATTGCCTCGCTGTCGCTGTAGACGGCGCTGACGGATCCGAGATTAACGCCTCTCCGGCTGAGAAATTTTTTTGCATAACGCGCTGGGAAAAACAAAAAGGGCCGCTCCAAAGGAATAAACTGCACCGCATTTGTTAGGCAATCTCTAACAAATGCGGTGCAATACTTGTCAGATATTAGTAGTTAGTAGAAGTTTACAATCTAGACAGTAATCTCTTTTAGAATAGAGGTTCTTCTCCAGCATCAAAATGATCTCTGATAAGATACTCGTCCTTGTCATTTTGAATACTTGTATACCTTTCCCAATGAAAGCTAGTATCATCTTCCCCATATCTCAGCTTTCCACTAATTGTATAATACTCACTCGCCGAGGCCATCCCACTAATAAGGGTAGCAATAAGCCTAACAGATACCCATGGAGCTGCCGCAGCAACAAGACCCGCCGCTATAGCAGTTGAATATCCACCTGTATTTACTTGTTCGCTAAATTCATGCCATGAACCCCACTTGATATCTGACGCAGTCTGTAGAAAACCACTTTTAGGGTATTCCATATTAGATATATCTAATGTATCTAAGGTAATGAAGTTATCTCCATTCAGTGTTATAACCCCATTTTTCTCCTTCTTATGTATTTCATCTTAACGAAAAGCACGGAATAACATACTGCACACAAGACAAGAAAAAACTTAAGTTGGTGAAGCATAACATCCCTTTCACAGAAAATCAATATCAGTGTTACATTCACCATAGGCAGTACAGTTAAAACGACCCGTTTGACTTTAGGGGAATGTTCCTCACAGTCCGCATATGTAGGTACAAACAAACATGCACAGGCCAGTCCAAATATTGTTGGCCACCGATTCCAAGCCATGGGAAACAGAAGAAGAAATATCGCAGTAAATAGAACTGTCAAAACTCCAGCCTTATAATAGTGTTTCATAAAAACCTCCCAACTCTAAACTTTGATTTCGAGGTACATTGGACTCACCGCCTTTCCTTATTTGCACTTGGTTCTTATAAATTTATTATAATATGATAGAACGAATTTTGTCAATATACATAATTAGCTTTTCTTTATAAATAAAAATTTTGTATATCTTGTTTGATTTCAGACTGGCTTTTGTTTTGTATCCAGTGTCCAGCTAGGGAGGAGACAATTACTAGGATGCACAGGATAGCGAGGAGGAGCGGCAGGCGCTGGACGCCTCCGCCAGACAGATGAAGGCGGCGATTGCCTCGCTGTCGCTGTAGACGGCTTTCTCTGCGCCGTAGGTCCTCAGCCCCGGACCTCCGCCCCCCAATACCCCCAGATACTCATTCCGGTCACGGACGCCAGGGCGGCGGCGCCCGCCAGAGCCCACTGCCCCGGCGTCAGGGCCCCGTCTATCCCCAGAATAACGGCCCCGAGCCGGGCCAGCGGGGTCATCCGCCCGCTTGCGGCCCCACGCACCGCCTGGCCCACGATCGCAGGCGTGAGGCAGAGGGCGATCCAAATCACAGCGGCCGCCTTGGCGCCGAAGCGGACCTGCAGGACGCCTATGGCCAGATCCAGCACGCAGATGGTTGGAATCACAGCCAGAGGCACCGGCCAGGCGAAAAATTTGTCCATAGATATCTGGCAGGCGTACCCGGGGTACAGCGCCCTGTACAGGGCCAGCTCCGTTTGATAGAATATCCAGCTCACCAGATAGCCCATAGCGGCCACAGCCGCCGTGTTCAGGGTATCCCACAGCAGGAAGCTCCGCCGGGGCTGTCCCATCATCACCGCCAGCCGGAACCGGACGGCAGAGGTGCCGCCCCGGGCCACGATGCCCGCGGCGATGCCGATAGCCGCCATCAGGGAGCCCATGCAGGCGTAGTCCATGTCCTTGTTGAGAAAGGTGTTGATTCCCAGCACCATCGCCACGCCGAAGGCGAAGAAGCCCGTCTGATAGGCCAGCATAATCAGCGGCCCCTTCCGGTTGATTTGGACGGTATTCCAGAATTTCATCTTGCGTTTCCCCCTTACAATTTTACTTCCCGCCGCCGCAGGAGCACCCACTGGAACAGCACGTCCGCCGCCAGGGTTCCCAGCGCGATGAGGACCAGCCACCAGGGTGTTTTTACCAGATATCCCGCCAGCTTCACCACTTCCGCGGCGCTGAAGCCGCCGTTTAAGGCCGTTGCGCTGGTTATTCCGATCAGGCCCCCCGCCCCGCCGCACAGGAGAATGATAATAAGCGTTCCCAACCATTTCCAGCGGACGAAGAGGGTGCCCATTATGCTCCCCATGGAGGAAACCACCACCAGAACGCACAGGATGAAGGGGAGGCTCCGCAGGCCCAGCGAGGACAGCTCCCCCGGAACCAGCAGCCAGATGAGGCCGCACAGCCCTATGGTTACCGCGAGAATCAGGGCTTGGTAGTAGCGGAAGCCCAGCAGTACATTCCGCCGGGTCTCCCCCATGGACAGCAGCAGGGGGATGTACAGGGTCTGGGCCCCTGTGTTGATCATCATCATGCCGAAGATAGCGGACGCGCACAGGAGGTAGGGCAGCTGGGCGGCAAAATCCGCCATCTGCTCCCGGTCCGCCCCCAGCAGGCTGATAACCGCCAGAGCGGCCATGGCGCCCAGCAGCACCGCCATGCTCTCCCAGGTGTACCGGGTCCAGAAGCGGAGGCTACGCTTCATGGCGCTCCTCCTCTCCGCACAGGGCCACGAAGGCCCGCTGGAGGCTCACCGGCTGGACGGACACGTCCCGTGTCTCGTCCACGCTCTGGCCGGGCTGGAGGAACACGGTGACGCCCTTGCTCCGGCCCACGGTCTCCGTGTGGTGGAGCTCCAGGCCGGCCGTGGCGGCGTCCACCTCCTCCGCCTTGCCGCTGACGTGGCGGACCCGATCCAGCAGGGCCTGGGTCTCCTCCATCAGCAGCAGCTTCCCCTCGTGGAGGACGATGACCTCCTCCAGGATGTCGGAGGCCTCCTCGATGATATGGGTGGAGACGACGAAGGTCCGGCCCGTCTCGGTGTACTCCTCCAGCAGCAGCTTGTAGAACTGCTCCCGGGCCACCACGTCCAGCCCCGCCACCGGCTCGTCGAGAATGGTGTAGGGGGCCTTGGAGCACATGGCGACGATGATGGTCACCATGGAGAGCATCCCCTTGGAGAGCTTCGCCAATTTCTTTTTGGTGTTGAGCTGGAAGAGCTCCACCAGCCGCTTCTCCATCTCCTTGTCCCAGCCGGGGTAGTAGATGGAGGCGATGCGCAGGTACTCCTTCACCTTCATAGCCGCCAGGCCGCTCTCGGCGTTGGCGGTCAGCTCCCGGGAAAAGCACAGCTTCTCCAGGCTTTTCCGGTTTTCCCACACCGGCTGGCCGTCCAGGGAGACGGTACCGCCTGTGGCGGGATTCTGGGCGGTGAGGATGGAGAGGAGGGTGGTTTTCCCCGCTCCGTTGCGGCCGATAAGGCCGTAGATGCGCCCCGGCTCCAGGGTCAGGGAGATGTCCCGGAGGACCTCCCGCCCGCCGTAGGCCTTGGTGATGTGTTGGCAAGTCAGGCTCATAATTCTGTCTCTCCTATCATAGTCAGCAGCTCCTCCCGGCGGATGCCCAGGCTCTTGGCCTCGGCCAGCAGGGGGGCGATGTGTTTTTCGGCGAACCCGGCCCGCCGGTTGGCCAGGATTTTTTCCCGGGCCCCCGGAGCCACGAACATGCCGATTCCCCGCCGCTTGTAGAGGATGCCCCGGTCTACCAGGAGGTTGATCCCCTTGGCGGCGGTGGCGGGGTTGATGGTGTAGAGCTTGGCAAGCTCGTTGGTGCTGGGCGCCTGCTCCTCCTCCAGCAGGATACCCCGGAGGATATCCGTCTCGATCATTTCGCCAATCTGGAGGTAGATGGATTTCTGATCCGTCAGATGTTCGTTCAAAGCAAGCCTCCTCTCGTTTTGCTTGTGCTGTTCATTACTTACGTAATTAACCATATAACAAATAGAGCTGTTTGTCAAGGGGGGATGGAGAAAATTTTTGAAGAGGGGGAACCACGGCGCGTGGTGCAAAGGATCCGGCGGTATATCTCCGGCGTCATCCACGCCGTTCTGGAGTCCGTTGACAGCCGCCTGAGCTGTACTGTTACCTCCATCCGGTTCACCCCGCCTACCCAGACGGTTGACGGAGAGTATGTCTATCAGGTGACGATCCAGTTCAGCGGGCGGGCGATTGCCCTCCGTCTGACCACCGAGCCCCTGCGTATGGTGATTCTCGCCGGCAGCGCGGCTGTCCCCGATCCGGCCCCCAAGTCCGATCCCGTTCCCAATTCCAGCGATGAAGATGACGATGATGAGGATTGGGAGGAGACCTATCCCATCACTGTTCTCAAGACCGATGGCTGTAATATTCTGCCCTTTTATAAAAATTTCTCCCCCAAAACAGGAATCGTCCCCTTGCAATTCTAAGAAAGACATGCTATAATAAAAACCCTGTAAACTTGCATATGGAGATATGCTCTGTACAATTTCTTTGGAGGTATGCAAAAATGGTTCTGTTTGTCACGATTTTGCAGCTGCTGTGCGGCTTGGCGGTGATTCTGGCGGTACTGTTCCAGTCCGGTAAGAGCGCTGGCCTCTCCGGCGCTATCGGCGGTATGGCCGACACCTTTATGGCCAAGGGGAAGGCCAAGACCTTTGACGCCAAGCTGGCCAAGGCCACCAAGTGGATTGGCGCTGTGTTTATCGTTTTGACACTGGTTTTGAATATTCTGCACTGATATCGTCAGAAGGATGCGCCCCGGGAGACCGCTTCTCTCGGGGCGCATTTTTCTGTGTATACGGCTCGTAACCCTGCGAATAGAACAAAAAAGGACCTATACAACCGCCTGGCTTTGTGCTATAATGCCATTATCATTTCCACAGCAGAGACAGGAGGTCGATCTACCATGAGCAAAAGCGTAGGCCGGAGCATGATCCGCGTGGACGCCTTTGACAAGGCGGCGGGCCGCGCCCAGTATACCGACGATCTGTGCGGCAGGAACGCGCTGGTCACGAGGCTCGTCCACTCCACGATAGCCCACGGCATGGTCCAATCCATTGATACCGCCGAGGCGGAGAAGGTCCCCGGCGTGGTGAAAATCTTCACCTGCTTTGATGTACCAGATATTCCCTTCCCCACGGCGGGGCACCCCTGGTCCACGGACCCCCACCACCAGGACGTGGCCGACCGGCTGCTGCTCAACCGCCATGTCCGCTACTACGGCGACGAGGTGGCCGTGGTGGTGGCGGAGGACGAGGTGGCCGCCGCCCGGGCCGCCCGGCTGGTAAAGGTAGAGTATGAGGAGCTGCCCTTCGTTCTGGATGTCCAGAAGGCCATGGAGCCGGACGCCCCTCAGCTCCATGAGGCGTACCCCGGCAATGTCCTGGCCCACACCACCATCCGCAATGGCGACTACGAAACCGCCAGTAAAGAGCCGGGCCTCCTGAAGGTGGAGGGCTGGTACGACACCCCCACCGTCCAGCACTGCCACATTGAGAACCACGTCTGCACCGCCTCCATGGAGGGCGGACGGATCATGGTCACCTCCTCCACCCAGATCCCCCATATCGTCCGCCGGGTGTGCGGGCAGGCCCTGGGCATCCCCTGGGGAAAGGTCCGGATTGTCAAGCCCTACATCGGCGGCGGCTTCGGCAACAAGCAGGACGCCCTCTACGAGCCCCTGTGCGCCTGGCTGACCACCCAGCTGGGGGGGCGGCTGGTGAAGATCGACTGCCAGAGGGAGGAGACGTTTGTCTCCAACCGGGTCCGCCACGCTATCCGGACCCATATTATCTCCTGGGTCCGGCCCGACGGGACCTTCGCCGCCCGGAAGATTGAGTGCTTCTCCAATCAGGGGGCTTACGCCTCCCACGGCCACGGCATCGTGGCCAAGGGCATGGGGGCTTTCCCCCAGCTCTACCCCTGCCCCAACGTGGAGGGGGACGCCTGGACGGTGTTCACCAACAAGCCCGCCGCCGGGGCCATGCGGGGCTACGGCATCCCCCAGGCCATGTGGGCCGGGGAGAGCCACCTGGACGACGTAGCCAGGGCTCTGGGCCGGGACCCGGTGGAGTACCGCCGGCAGGTGGTCATGCCCAAGGGCTACGTGGACGGATTCAGCAAAAACGAGAACTACTACGACACCTTCCGCCAGGTGATGGACAAGGGCATGGAGGCCATCGGCTACGCGGAGAAGCGGAAGCGGTATGAAAACCAGACCGGTCCGGTGCGCCGGGGGGTGGGCATGGCCCTCTTCTGGTACAACACCGCCGTGTGGCCCATCTCTCTGGAGTCCTCCTCCTGCCGGATGGTCCTCAACCAGGACGGCTCCGTCCAGGTCCAGGCCGGCGAGACGGAGATCGGCCAGGGCTGCGACACCGCCTACGCCCAGATGGCCGCCGACGCCATCGGGATCCCCTTTGAGGACGTACATATTGTCTCCACCCAGGACACCGACGTGACCCCCTTCGGCACAGGGGCATACGCCTCCCGGCAGACCTATATCGGCGGGTTCTCCCTGCGCCAGACCGGGGAGCTGCTCAAGGAGCGGATTTTGAAGTACGCCGTGGAGCTCACCCGGCAGATGCGGGAGAACCTGGACCTTGTAGACGGGAAGATTGTCCGGACCACCGACGGCCGGGCGCTGATGACCCTGGGGGAGCTGGCGACTGAGGCCCTTTACAGCCTGGAGCACAGCCAGCACATTACCGCCGAGAGCACCTATCAGATTAAAAACAACGCCTACTCCTTCGGCTGCACCTTCGCCGAGGTGGAGGTGGATATCCCCATGTGCCAGGTGAAGCTGCTGAACATCGTCAACGTCCACGACTGCGGGACGCTCATCAACCCCGCCCTGGCGGAGGCCCAGGTCCACGGCGGTATGTCCATGGGCATTGGCTACGGCCTGAGCGAGCAGCTGCTCTTTGATGAGAAGACCGGGAAGCCCCTCAACAACAACCTGCTGGACTATAAGCTCTCCACCTTCATGGACCACCCCCATCTCCAGGCCCTCTTCGTGGAGAACCCGGAGCCCACCAGCCCCTACGGCACCAAGGCCCTGGGGGAGCCGCCGGCCTGCTCCCCGGCCCCGGCCATCCGCAACGCGGTTTTGCAGGCTACCGGCGTGGCTGTCAACAACGCGCCCATGACGCCCCATGTGCTGTTCCCCGCGTTTAGGGAAGCCGGACTGCTGTAAGGAGGGAAAAGAGTATGTATGATTTGAAAGCGCTCTATGAGGCCCAGAGCGTCCAGGACGCGGTGCGCCTGCGCCTGGAGCACCCCGAGGCCCAGATTCTCGCCGGCGGCACCGACGTGCTGGTCCAGATGCGGGAGGGCAAGCGTGCCGGGAAGGAGCTCATCTCCATCTACGGCCTGGATGAGCTGCGGGGCGTGAGTATCGACGGGGAGGAGAATATCCGCATTGGCTCCCTCACCAGCTTCAGCCACATCACCAGGGACCCCGTTATTCAGAAATATATCAACGTTCTGGGGGAAGCGGTGGATATGGTGGGCGGACCCCAGATCCGCAACGCCGGAACCATCGGCGGGAACACCTGCAACGGCGTCACCAGCGCCGACTCCGCTTCCACCTTGTTCGCCTGGGACGCCGTCGTGGAGCTGACAGGGGAGAAAGGCGTCCGGCGTCTGCCTATCCAGGAGTTCTATATCTCCGCCGGAAAGGTGGATATTTGCCCCGATGAAATCCAGACGGCCATCTTGCTCCCCAAGGCCAGCTATGAGAACTGCTTCGGCCACTACATCAAGTATGCCATGCGCAGCGCCATGGACATCGCTACCACCGGCTGCTCGGTGAACGTGGTGCTCAGCGGGGACAAAAAGACGATCGAACGGGCGCGGATTGCCTACGGCGTGGCGGGGCCTGTCCCTATGCGGGCAGCCCACGCGGAGGAGGCGGCCCAGGGCAGGCCCGCGTCCCAGGAGACGGCGGACGCCTTCGCGGCGGCGGTGCTGGAGGATATCCACCCCCGGGACAGCTGGCGGGCCAGCAAAGCGTTCCGGGAGCACATCGCCGTGGAGCTGGCGAAGCGAGGGCTTATGGAATCCATCCGATTGGCGGGAGGTGAGCTGGCATGAGCATCCAATACAAGCTGGTCCGCTGCAATATCAACGGCAGGGACGTGGAGCAGATGGTGGACGTGCGGGCATCGCTGACGGATATGCTGCGCAATGACTTCCGCCTTACCAGCGTGAAGAAGGGCTGCGAGGTGGGGGAGTGCGGGGCCTGCAACGTCATCATTGACGGGGAGTGCTTCAACTCCTGCCTGTACCTGGCCGCCTGGGCCGACGGGAAGCGCATCCGCACCCTGGAGAGCCTGATGGGCCCCGGCGGGGAGCTCAGCGACATCCAGCAGGCGTTCATCGACGAGGCGGCAATCCAGTGCGGCTTCTGCACGCCGGGGTTCATCATGACCGCCGTGGAGATTCTGGAGAGCGGGAAGGAGTACACCGACGATGAGCTGCGCAAGCTCCTCTCCGGCCACCTGTGCCGCTGCACCGGCTATGAGAACATCCTCCGGGCGGTGAAAAAGACCATGTATAAGCGGCTGGGCAGAGAGATGTGATATTTTGGGGCAAAATAGAGCGCCGGGGCGGCACAACCTAATGGTTGATGCCGCCCCGGCTTTTCATGGCAGATCAAGGTTTAGCAAAAAACCGCCTGCGCTAAAAGGTGGTGATACCAAAGTCCCTTTTTCTGCTCTGGCTGGGCTTAATTGTGAAAATGGGGAACCTTACGGGGATTTCGATATTTTATTTTGCGGTGAAAATATCGATGTACTTTATGCCGTCCCTGCTGGTACGGTAGTGACACCATTTGGGAAGATAGCAAATGTGTCCTGTCTTGGCCATATGGAATTTCAGATGAGACTAACAGGCTATGGACTTCGTTTGAACTGGGTGACACGGAAATGATTGCGGTACTGGAATGCTATGATGGTATCCTCGAAAGGGTACCGGATAATGTCGTTAGTGACAAAAGCCTCTGGGGGACCGAGCTTGGAACAATCGCTTTCTATGTTCCGAGTGAAGAACATTTTTCCGCAAACCCGTTTGTTCCTGCTGCTACCCCCAGCACCTCCGAAACACCTGAAACGCCCAGCAAAACAGCTTTTACCGATGTGGCGGCGGGGGCGCATTACGAGGACGCTGTCGCTTGGGCCGTGGCCGAAGGCATCACCAGCGGCACAAGCGCAACGACGTTCAGTCCGGAGGACACCTGCACCCGCGGACAGGTCGTGGCATTCCTGTACAGGGCATACAACTGATGAAAGCTTGAAAAACTTGGGCTGCCGTCCGGCAGCCCAAGTTTTTTCAAAACGGGTTTGACAACCCAAAGCGGGCCCATGGCTCAGTCCTCCATGTACTCCCGGTAGTCCTGCTCGCTGGCGAACAGGACCCAGCGGCCCTCCACATAGCCCATGTAACCGCTGCTGCTGTAGTAACCCTTCATCACTGTTGCCTCCTTTGTTTTTTTCTGATTTCAGAATAACAGAAGGACAGACCGAAAATACGGACAGTAAAGAGGCTTTCAGAAAAAATTTTCCGCTATCCACCCAAAAACGCGGTTTTCAGGCACCGCAGGAGCAGCTGCCAGTAGGTCAGCCGCGCCACGGACCGCTCCGCCGCCAGGGGAATTTCCGCCAGGACCTCCCCGTTGGAAACCACCCGCATCTGTCCCACCACCTGCCCGGCCTCCACCGGCGCGGAGAGGGCTTCCTCCTGGTCGATTTCAACCTCCAGGCTTCCCAGCTTCTCCCTGGGGGCCAGGATGGTGCTGTCCCCCTCCATGCGCACCGCCACCGCGGCCTCCTCCCCCAGCGTCACCGGGATGAGAGAGAGGGCGGGGGGCTCCGGCGAGGCCAGGCCGTAGGAGGCGAAGCCGTAGTTGAGCAGCACCTTGGCGCTCTCAAAGCGCTGGGTGGAGGTGGGGGATTTGAGAATCACGGCGATGAGCTCCATGCCGTCCCGCTCCGCCGTGGCGGAGATGCAGTACTGGGCGGCGTCGGTGCTGCCGGTTTTCAGGCCCGTAGACCCCTGGTAGTAACGGATGAGCTTGTTGGTGTTATTCAGGCCGAACTCCCCGTTCCGCAGGGAGTCCATCCAGATGGTGGTGAACTGGCGGATATCCGGGTGGTGGAGAATCAGCTCCCGGCTCATGACAGCGATGTCGTAGGCCGAGGTCACGTGGCCGTCGGCGGGGAGGCCGGTGGGGTTGCGGAAGGTGGTGTCGTTCATCCCCAGCTCCTTCGCCCGCTGGTTCATCTTCTCCACAAAGGCCTCGGCGCTGCCGGCGATGTGCTCCGCCAGGGCCACGGATGCGTCGTTGGCGGAGGCCACGCACACCGCCTTGAGCAGATCGTGGACCGTCATCTGCTCGTTTTCCTTCAGCCAGATCTGGCTGCCGCCCATGGAGCAGGCGTAGGCCGAGGCGGTAACGGTGTCGTCGTAGCCCAGAGTTCCGGCGTCGATGGCCTCCATCACCAGCAGCAGGGTCATGATCTTCGTCACGCTGGCCGGCTCCAGCTGCTCGTGCTCGTTGACGGCGTAGAGCACCTGCCCGGTGGTCTTCTCCATCAGCAGGCAGGCCCGGCTCTCCACCGCCAGATCCTCCGCCCGGGCCGCGGGGGGCAGGAGCGCCAGCAGCAGAAGGGCCAGCAGGAGAGAAAAGATACGTTTCATAGGGCAGACCTTCCTTTTCCTTTGGATTTCCTTGTCCTTACCAGAAGGATATGAGGGAGGGCGGCGGGAATATTCATTGACATTTCCCCAAAATGCGGGTACACTTTTTCTGGAAAACACCGCAAAAGGAGGAATGGGAACCACATGCTGGACAAGACCAAAAGAGACTGGTGGAAATCCGCCGTATTCTACCAGATCTATCCCAAGAGCTTTCAGGACGCCAACGGCGACGGCGTCGGGGATCTGCGGGGAATTATCGGGCGGCTGGACTATCTGGAGAAGCTGGGCGTTGATGGAATCTGGCTCTCCCCGGTGTACGCCTCCCCCCACCGGGACAACGGCTACGATATCTCGGACTACCGGGCTGTCCATCCGCTGTTTGGGACCATGGCGGATATGGACGAGCTGATTGCCGAGGCGGACCGGCGGGGGCTGACCATCATCATGGATCTGGTGCTCAACCACAGCTCCGATCAGCACCCCTGGTTTCTCTCGGCCAAGAGCAGCCGGAAGAGCCCCTGTCACGACTACTACATCTGGCGGGACGGAACCCCGGACTGCCCGCCCAACGGGACCCGGGCGGTCTTCGGCGGCAGCGCCTGGACCTATGTGCCGGAGATCGGGCAGTACTACTACAACCAGTTCTCCCCCTGGCAGCCGGATTTGAACTGGGAAAATCCCGCCCTCCGCCGGGAGCTGTACGACATGATCCGCTTCTGGGTGGACAAGGGCGTGGGGGGCTTCCGGCTGGACGCCATCGACAAGATGGGCAAGGAGCCGGATCGGGAGGGCCTTTTCTGCAGCCATCCCCGCCTCCACCAATACATGCGGGAGATGCGGCGGGAGGCGTTCCGGGAGGATACCCTGGTCACGGTGGGCGAGGCGTGGGGCACCGGGGTGGAGGAGGCCATGCTCTACGCCAACGCCAACGGCAGCGAGCTGAGCATGATCTTCCAGTTCGAGCACACCTTCCTGGACCAGGTGGACAAGTGGGGCCGGATTCCGCTGCCCCTGGTGAAGCTCAAGCGGTGCTATGAGCAGTGGCAGCACGGTTTGGCGGGACGGGGCTGGAACAGCCTGTTCTTAAATAACCACGACCTGCCCCGTATCGTCTCCCGCTGGGGGGACGACGGGACATACCGGGTGGAGTCGGCCAAGATGCTGGCCATGATGTGCCACGGGATGCAGGGCACCCCCTACATCTACCAGGGGGAGGAGCTGGGGATGACCAACATCCGCCTGTCCATAGAAGAGTACGACGATCTGGAGATCAAAAATCACTTCCAGGAAGAGCTTGCCAAGGGCCGGACGCCCGAGGAGATCATGCCCTCCATCTACACCTGGGGCCGGGACAACGCCCGGACGCCCATGCAGTGGACCGGCGGGGACTGGGCCGGGTTTTCCACAGTGAAGCCCTGGCTTCCGGTGAATCCCAACTACAGCGCGATCAACGCGGAATCGGCGCTGGCGGACCCGGACTCCATATTTTACTTCTATCAAAAGCTGATTACACTGCGCAAGCAGCTTCCGGTGTTCCGGGAGGGGAGCTTTACCCTGCTGTGTCCGGAGGACGAGAAGCGCTTTGCCTACACCCGGGATACGGCGGACGAGCACCTGCTGGTGGTGTGCAATTTTACGGCGGAGACGCTGCCGGAGTGCTGCCCGGAGGCGTTCTGCGGCGCGGAGGTTCTGCTCGCCAACTATGGGGATCCCTCCGGCCCCCTCCGGCCCTACGAGGCCCGGATGCTCCGCCGGAAGGGAGCATAGCGGAACAGCGGGAGGCCGCCCCATCTGGGGCGGCCTCTCGCGGATTCGCTTACTTCCGGCAGGAGCAGTAGTGCTTGGTGCCCTCATAGTCACAGGGGCTCTCCAGCGCGTTTGGGGGGAAGAACTCCTCCACAGGGAAGGAAATATTCTGGAAGAGCTGGCAGGGGTCGTCGCTGCCGCAGCCTCCGCCGGGGCACTCCTTGTCGGGCAGGCAGTAGTCAAACACCGGCATGAGCAGCTGGCTGTCCCGCTCCAGGCGCACGATGGAGAACTGGCCCAGAGTGACGAAGGCCCTGCGGCAATCGTCGCCCATGGTGAGATCGCAGCCGAAGCACTGGCACACGCAGGCGGGGATCTCGCAGATGTCGCAGTCGCAGCAGCGGCTGTCGCAGCACTCCACCAGCTTGGCGTCCAGGACGATGGGGTCCACGGCCTCCACCACGGCTATGGGCATGTTGCTCTGCTCGATCTGCTGGCGGTCCAAGGCGTCCAGGCGGGCCCGGGAGGAGAAGATCTTGGCGTTGCCCTCGCTGCCGAAGAGGATCACCCGCTTGTCAAACACGCACAGGCCCTCCACCTCCACCGGACGGGGGCAGGAGCAGTAGGCGTTGAGGGTGACGCGGTAGAAGTAGCGCATATCCACTGTGTAAAAGCCCCGGTTGAAGACCACAGGCTCCACGTCGATGTAGGTGTAGATCAGCTCCGCCTTGCCGCCCTTGACGGTCTGGGCCCGGCCCAGCACGTCCTGAGAGGACAGCGTAGGATAGAAGCGCAGATCCTCGATGCAGTCTTTATCGCGGCAGGAGTCATAAATTTTCTTCGTATGGATGCAAACGGCCTCGCAGTTGTCCCGCATATTGGACACCGGGCCGGGTACGATGCGTTCAGGCATAATGGACCTCCTAATGAAGTAACTGTAAGTAACAGGGAAGGCGTCCGCCTTCATTCCAGTCTATGCGCCCGCCCGGCTTTGGTGAAAATTCCGTCTGTACAAATCGGCCCCGGGCAGGTATAATACCAGTGTATGCCGGGAGAGAGGAGGCGCGCCATGCAGGAACACGGTTTTATCAGCGATAAGCTGGAGATTAAGCTTTTGATACTCTACATCGCCTCCCGCCTGGTGGAGCCCGCACCCTTTGAGGTGCTCCAGGAGCTGAGCCTGTGCGATGGAGGGGTGGACTACTTCAACTTCTCCGAGTGCCTGGCGGATCTGGTGCGCACGGAGCACCTGGAGCTGCGGGAGGGCCGGTACGCCGTCACGGAGAAGGGCCGGCGCAACAGCGCCGCCTGTGAGAGCGGACTGCCCTATGCGGTGCGGCTGCGGGCGGAGCAGAATCTGGCGGTGAGCAACGAGCAGCTCAAGCGGCAGGCCCTGGTGCACGCCGGTGTGCGGGAGCGGGAGGGCGGCGGCTACACGGTGGAGCTGTCCATGAGCGACGAGCTGGACAGCCTGATGCGTTTGGAGGTGCTGGTCACCCGGCGGGAGCTGGCGATGGATATCCGCAGGCGCTTTCAGGACCAGCCGGAGGAGATCTACGCCAAAATCCTCGCCGTTCTGTGCGGCAAGGACGGCGGGGGAAGCTAGGCCGCCGGCAGGGAGGCGCTGTATGTACAAGATTTTCCTGATAGAGGACGACGAGGCTATTGCCGGAGCCCTGCTCCGCCACCTGGGAACCTGGGGGTGGGAGGTCCGGAAGGCCGGGGATTTTACCAATGTGCTGGAGGAGCTGCTGGCCTTCGCGCCCCATCTGGTTCTGCTGGACATCGGGCTCCCCTTCCGCAACGGATACCACTGGTGTACGGAGCTGCGGCGGGTGAGCCGGGTGCCCGTTATCTTTCTCTCCTCCGCCTCCGACAACATGAATATTGTCATGGCTATGACCATGGGCGGGGACGACTTTGTGGCGAAGCCCTTCGATCTGGAGGTTCTTACGGCGAAGATCCAGGCCATGCTGCGGCGGACCTACGACTTCGGCGGCGCTGCGGCGGTGCTGGAGTGCCGGGGTGCGGTGCTGGACACCGGGGACAACTCCCTGACCTATCAGGGGAAGAAGCTGGAGCTGACCCGGAATGAGTACCGGATTTTGCAGGTGCTCATGGATCACAGGGGCCGTACAGTCTCCCGGGACGCCCTGATGCAGAAGCTGTGGGAGACGGACAGCTTTGTGGACGAAAACACCCTGACGGTGAACGTGGCCCGGCTCCGGCGGCGGCTGGAGGAGATCGGGCTTACGGATTTCGTGCGGACTAAAAAGGGAATGGGGTATCTGGTGGAGTGAGGCATTTTTTTGCTTACCTGGGGGAGCGGTGCTGGGTTCTGCTGCTGGCGGGGCTGTGCGCGGGGGTTTTTGCCCTGGTGCTGGCGCTGTATGATCTGCCGGTGGAGGCTGTGGGCTACGCCTCCCTGCTGTGCGGGACGCTGCTGGCCCTATGGGGCGTGGTGGACTGGGCCCGCTGGCGGCGGCGGACGGCTCTGCTGGAGAGCCTGCGGGGAGAGGTCCATCTGCTGCTGGGGTACCTGCCGGAGAGCCGGGGGCTTCAGGAGACGCTGTACCAGGAGCTGCTGCGGGAGCTGCTGGAGGACCGCCGGACGGCGGTGAGCGAGGCGGACCGGCGGCAGCGGGAGGCCCTGGACTACTACACCCTCTGGATCCACCAGATCAAGACGCCCATCGCCGCCATGGGGCTGCTGCTGGAGGACACGGACCGGGACCGGGAGCTGCGGGCGGAGCTGTTCCGGGTGGAGCAGTACGCTCAGCTGGCCCTGAGCTACCTCCGGCTGGGCAGCGAGAGCACCGACTATGTGATCCGTGAGGTCGCCGTGGCGGACGTGGTCCGGCAGGCGGCCAGAAAATATGCCCAGCTGTTTATCCGTGGCCGGGTGTCCCTGGAGGTGGAGGAGATGGACCTGCGGGCCCTGACGGATGAGAAGTGGCTCCAGCTGGTGGTGGAGCAGGCGCTGTCCAACGCGGTGAAGTACGCCCCCGGCGGGCACGTCCGGGTTTACGCCCGGGAGGGGGATTGGCTGATCATCGAGGATGACGGCGTGGGCATCGCGCCCGAGGACCTGCCCCGGATTTTTGAGAAGGGCTTCACCGGAGGCAACGGACGGCTGGAGAAGCGGTCCACGGGCATCGGCCTGCACCTGTGCCGGGAGATCTGCCGCCGGCTAGGCCACACCATCACCGCCGTGTCCGAGCCGGGCCGGGGAACCCGGATCACCATCGGGCTGGCAAGAACCCGTCTGGAGGTGGAGTAACGGCGGGCAGACCGGCCTCAGAGCCCTGGAAATACAGGATTCTACCGCCAGTCGGTTGCCAAATTCCAGGTGCCGCGGTACACTGGGAGGCAAGGAGGTGCTTGGAATGTACGACATCGACAAAGAAAAATTCGGCACATTTCTGTCCCAGCTCCGGCGGGAGCGGGGGATGACCCAGCGGGAGCTGGCAGAGGCGCTTTATGTCTCCGACAAGGCGGTGAGCAAGTGGGAGCGGGCCCTCAGCCTGCCGGATATCTCTCTGCTGCGGCCTCTGGCGGAGCTGTTCGGCGTGACGGTCACGGAGCTGCTCATGGGGGAGCGTGTGGCCCCGGACCAGTCGCTGACGGTGGCGGAGGTGGAGCCCCTGGTGGGCGGCACTCTGGAGCTGCGGGTGGAGGAGCGGGAGGCGCAGAGGGAGAGCCGGCGGCTGTGGGGAAAACGGCTGGGACTGTCGCTCCTGGCCTTCGCGGTGGAGATGAGGATCGCCGCGCGGTTTGTGCCCATCTTCTCCGACGAGGCGGTGATGCTCTGGCTGGTCCCCTTCTTTGGGCTGTTTTTCGGGGTGTACTACGCCTTTTTCAGCGTGGAGAAGCTGCCGGTGTTCTACGACCAGTACCGGCTCAACTTTGTCAGCGACGGGGCCTTTCATCTCAACGTGCCGGGGGTGCGGTTCAACAACAACAACTGGCCCCACATCCTCAACGCCCTGCGGGTCTGGTCCTGCGCGGTTCTGGCGGGCTGGGTGCCGGTGTATCTGGTCCTGTGGCTGGCGCTGGAGTGGCTGGAGGCCCCGTGGATGGTGGTGCATATTGTGACGCTGCTGGCCGGGCTGACGGCCACCCTGGAGGGGATGTTCGTGCCTATCTATGTGGTGGGGCGGCGATACGAGCAGCGCTGCTAGGTGATCACGCTGGTTCCCCCTGTTTGTCAGATTCGTTCAAACAGAGATTGCAAGAATTTTTCTTGCAATCTCTGTTTCTGTGTAGTAAAATAAACAGGCACTATTCCAAAAACAGGGAGATCTAGGAAAGGATACGGGAATCATGAACGAAGCCAAAAAGGAAAAGCTTAAAAAGGCGCTCAATGAGTCGGGTCTGCTGGCCCCAGGCGACAGCTGCCTCGATGTAGTGGAGTCCAACTATTACAGAGCCCTTCTGGGCCCCCTGGCGGGCCGGTGGCTGGCGGGCAAGGCCTACTTTACCCAGGAGAAATTTATCTGGCAGGGCTGGGGCGACGATATTGTCATTCCCTACAGCCAAATCCGCCAGCTGGAGAAGGGCTTTGCCGTTATCTGGCCCATCGCCGTCAAAATTACCTATCAGGACGACAAACTGTGTACAAAGAAATTTTCCATGATGGGCCGTCAGAAGTGGCTGGATCTCCTCTCTGACAAGGCCAAGGTTCCCTGCCCCTGAGCATAAAAAACCCCCGAAGCCGTGACTCCGGGGGTTTTGCTGTATACTCAGCGCTTGGAGAACTGAGGCGCTCTTCGCGCGGCCTTCAGGCCGTACTTCTTGCGCTCCTTCATGCGGGGATCACGGGTGAGCAGACCGGCCTTCTTCAAAATAGGACGGTACTCATCGCTGGCCAGCAGCAGGGCCCGGGCAATGCCGTGGCGCAGAGCACCGGCCTGGCCGCTGACGCCGCCGCCCTTGACGGTGGCGACGATATCCACCTTGCCCTCAGAGGCGGTGGCCACCAGGGGCTGACGGACGATCATCTTCAGGGTGTCCAACCCGAAGTACTCATCAATATTCCGGCCGTTGATAGTAATAGAGCCGGAACCGTTGGGGAAAACGTGGACGCGGGCGACAGAGGACTTTCTCCGGCCAGTGCCGTACAGATAGGGCTTCTTAGACTGATACATATTCCTCTACCTCCTTATTCCGCATAGAGCTCGGGCTTCTGGGCCTGATGCTCGTGGGTATCGCCGGCATAGATGTGGAGCCGCTTGAGGGAGTCCTTGGTGATGATGTTCCGGGGCATCATGCCGCGGACCGCCACGCGCATAGCCAGCTCGGGCTTCTTCTCCATCATGTCCTTGTACTTGGTCTCCTTCAAACCGCCCACCCAGCCGGAGTGGGTGCGGTACATCTTCTGCTCCAGCTTCTTGCCGGTGAGCACCGCCTTGCCGGCGTTGATAACGATGACGTTGTCGCCGCAGTCGGCGTGGGGGGTATAGGTGGGCTTGCGCTTGCCGCGGAGCAGGTCGGCGACGATGACGGCGGTGGACCCCAGGGTCTTCCCAGCGGCGTCAACGACGTACCACTTGCGGACGATGTTGCTCTTGTTCGCCATAAAAGTGGACATTGCTGCAATCTCCTTTTCGTTCCTTCGATTACGAAAGGGCAGGAATTGCTTCCTGCGGCTTCGTCATCGAAGGAAGTCTTGTTTTTTTGCCGGAAATCAGGTACAATACCAATTCGCGGCAGGATTATTTATACCACAGTGCCGGCGGTTTGTCAACACGATTTTCATTTACCACATAGAATACTTTCTCTATCGCCTGATTTCTTTTCTTTCCTGCTGTTTTCTCGTTTTCAATTTTTCTTTTCCAAGGAGGCGCCCCTATGCAGCACATTCTGTCCCTGGTCCGCCGGTGTGTGGAGGATTACAATATGATTGAGGACGGCGAAACCGTAGCCGTAGGGGTCAGCGGAGGGAAGGACTCGGTCCTCACCCTGGCGGCGCTGGCCAAGCTCCGGGACTTCTACCCGAAAAAATTTCAGGTAACGGCCCTGACCATCGACAGCGGCGCGCCGGGGGTGGACTTCACCGCCATCGCCCGGCTCTGCGAGGCGCTGGAGGTGCCCTACCGCCTGATCCCGGTGCCCATCTACGAGATTGTTTTTGTCCACCGGAAGGAGAAAAATCCCTGCTCCCTGTGCGCCAAGCTCCGCCGGGGCGCTCTGAGCACGGAGCTCAACCGGCTGGGCATCTCCAAAATCGCCCTGGGCCACCACTACGACGACGCGGTGGAGACCATGCTCATGAGCCTCTTCCTGGAGGGCCGCATCAGCTGCTTCCAGCCGGTGACGTATCTGGACCGCAGCGGCGTGACCCAAATCCGCCCCCTGCTCTACGTCCAGGAGCGGGAGGTGCGGGGGGCGGTCAAACGGCTGGCGCTGCCGGTAGTGGACAACCCCTGCCCGGCCAACGGCTCTACCAAGCGGGAGGAGACGAAGGAGCTGATTCTGGAGCTGGACAAGCACTATCCAAATTTGAAGAAGAAGATCTTTGGCGCGATTCAGCGCTATCCCCTCTACGGCTGGAGCCTGGAGGAGCAGCAGCGATAGAAAAATCCCCCGGAGCGACAGATTTGCGGTGATAAGGAAGAAATTTCAGATTAGACGGTATAGCCCCATTACAAGGGCTGTATCGTTTTTTTGAGTTTCTGTCGTTTCGATTGTGTGGAAGAAAGGAAATTGATTTTCCCTACAAAGTTGAAAACAATATTACCTCCGCATAGAAAGATAAGAAATCATTGAGTGAAAGAAAAAGCAGGACGCGAGAGACGGACGATGCTGTAATCTCCGCATGAATGGCGGAATCTTATGACAGAGAGCTTCTCTGGTATAGGGCAGTTGGCCTGAATGAACAGAAATCTTCAAAGCATGATTCAAGTATTCATCGTGGTGTTCCAGCCAGGACGCGGCAAGCTTGCCGTGAAGATTATTCAGGACTAGGAACACCTTGTTTTTCCACCTTTAGATGCCTGTAGGCTTCTGTTTCCGGGCGCGCTTCGCCGGACGCTGGCAGCTCATGCCCCAGCGCTTCGTGTAGTCCGACAGTGTCCGTTCGTTTATGGCTTTGTGGTACTGTTTCTGGATGTATTGCCGCGTTCGCCCTAATGTCCACAGCTTACCGGCAATCCCGAAATCCTTCGGTATTTTCTCTTCCACGGTTTTTCGGATATTCTCCTGTTCTTCCGCTGTAAGGACCATGTGGCTCCCGGGCTTTCGGCCATACTTTTTTCACTCCAGGGAGGCTTTACCCTCTGCCCGCGTATCTCCTTGAGGTCTTCTCTCCCTGCTTTCCTTAAGTCTATATACTTCCTATTTTGCCATATTTTACTTAATTCTCCCGGCTTTTTCCTCGAAGGTAATGTCCTCCTGCTGTATTATGATTTTTCCTTCTCTGTAGGAAAATTTTAAGAAAATCCGTAGGGAAATTTGAGAAAATTACTGGTATAATAATTGCAAATCCGTCTTTCAAACAAGGAGCAACAAAATGAGCATCAACGTTTTAGTGGTAGACGATGAAAAGGAACTGGCCGATATTATAGAACTTTATCTCACCAACGATGGCTATAACGTCCATAAGTTTTACACCGGCGCGGAAGCTCTGGACTGTATTGAGCACACCCATTTAGACTTGGCAATTTTGGATGTGATGCTCCCGGATGCAGATGGCTTTGAAATCTGCAAAAAAATCAGAGAAACATCCTACTACCCTATCATTATGCTGACTGCAAAAGTGGCGGATGGAGATAAGATTATGGGGTTGACTATCGGAGCAGACGATTACATCACGAAGCCTTTTAATCCTTTGGAGGTTGTTGCCAGAGTAAAAACGCAACTGCGGCGGTATATGCACTACAACAATCCTCTGGCAAAACCGAAAGAACCGGCTCATGAATATGATATTCGAGGACTTGTTATTAACAAAGACAATCACAAGTGTTTTCTATTTGGGAGAGAATTGCAGTTGACCCCTATTGAGTTTTCTGTCCTCTGGTATCTCTGCGAGCAGCAGGGGATCGTCGTTTCCTCCGAAGAATTGTTCGAGGCGGTATGGGGCGAGAAATTTCTGCAAAATAACAATACCGTCATGGCCCACATTGGACGGTTACGAGAGAAAATGGGAGAACCGGCCAGAAGCCCTAAATTCATCAAAACAGTATGGGGGGTAGGGTATACCATTGAAAACTAAAAGCAATAGTGAGTTTCGCCAACTCCGCATTAAGATTTTCCTTCGCACGATCGCTATGCTGGTAAGTTCCGCATTGATAATCTATATCATATACTCTGTTCTCCTGCGGGGTAATTTTGCAAACTTGATAATGGCCCTCCTGCAAAGTATCTTTGATATGGACTACGACGCGGCCCTTAACCTATATGACCGGATATTTCGAAGTCACATGGATGCTATTATTTTACTGTCCGTTCTGACTGTATTCATTGGCCTGCTTTCCGTTTTTCTTTATTGGATTACCAAGTATTTTGAGGAAATCAACAAGGGGATGGAAAATCTGCTTCAAGACGCTCCTGGAGAAATTTCCCTACCCCCGGAACTGCTTCCCATTGAGCGGAAAATGAATATCGCAAAGCGTACATTTGACCGGCAGAAAAGCGATATGCTGATTTCCGAACAGAAAAAGAATGACCTCGTCATGTATCTGGCCCACGACTTGAAAACGCCCCTGGCCTCCTCTATTAGTTATCTGAACCTGCTAAGGGACGAAAAACTCATTTCGGAAGAACTGAGGGAAAAGTACCTGTCTATTTCTCTTGCCAAGGCGGAGCGTTTGGAGGACTTGATTAACGAGTTTTTGGAAATCGCTAAATATAACCTGTCCACAATCACACTGCAATATCGGGAAATCAATCTGACCCGCCTCCTGGAACAGCTTGTTTATGAGTTTCGGCCGCTTTTAGAAGAAAAGGGCCTTACTTGCCGCCTTGTTGCTGCGGATGATACGATGCTGAAATGTGACGCCGACAAGATGCAGCGGGTATTTGACAATCTTTTGCGGAACGCCGCCGTTTACAGTTACAGCCAAACGGAGATTACCATTGAGGCTAGAAACGGCGAGGGCGAGGTCATATTACAGTTTTCCAATCACGGCGGGACAATTCCAAAAGAAAAATTAGAGCACATCTTTGAACAGTTTTATAGGCTTGACACAGGGCGCAATACAGATGGGGCCGGGCTGGGCCTTGCCATCGCCAAGCAGATCATCACGCTCCACAACGGAACAATTACAGCGGAGAGCAGGGACGGCTTGACGGCTTTTACTGTAATACTTCCTGCTCTGTGAGAAAATCGTAAGAAAGTCCGTAGGAAAACAGTTGAATACGGTGTGAGCGAACAAGGAAACAGCGCTTTTGCTTTTGGTAGAATGATGATACCAAGGCAAGAGCGCCTTTATTTCGCAAACGGAAAAGGAGATTTTACATGGAATTGCTGATCGACCATGTTTCCAAGCGGTTCAAAGACAAAAAAGCTGTCAATGACATCAACCTGGAATTGACGCCGGGCGTGTGGGGCCTGCTGGGGGCCAACGGCGCAGGCAAGACCACCCTCATGCGGATGATTGCCGGAATTATGCAGCCCACTTCCGGCCAAGTAGTATATGACGGCGCTCCCATCCAGACGCTGGGGGAGCAGTATCGGGATATTTTCGGCTATCTGCCCCAGGAGTTCGGTTTTCATCAGGAGTTTACAGTGAAAGACTATCTGGCATATGTTGCCGCGTTGAAAGGGCTTCCCAAACGGCAGGGCTGGCGGAAAATACATGAATTGCTGGAACGAGTTTCTTTGCTGGACGTCTGCAACAAGAAAATCGCTACGCTCTCCGGCGGCATGAGGCGCCGGGTAGGGATTGCCCAGGCGTTGCTGAACGACCCGGAGGTTTTGATTTTGGACGAACCAACCGGGGGACTTGACCCTGGGGAGCGGGTACGTTTCCGCAACTTGCTTTCGGAGTTTGCCCATGACCGGATTGTGCTGATCTCTACCCACATCGTTCCCGACGTGGAGTATATCGCCACCTGCCACGCCGTCATTAAGGGCGGCAAGCTGCTGGCGACAGGGACAACGGAGGAACTCGTCAAGCTGGTGGAGGGAAAGGTGTGGAGCTGCACCATCCCGGCGGAAGCTGTGCCGGAGTATGAAAGTAAGCTGCAAATTACCAATCTGCGAAACGAGAACGACGGCGGCGTCTCCATCCGCTATCTGTCTGACCGGCCCCGCAGCGCCGTCTCCAGCGCCGCAACACCCCGGCTGGAGGATCTGTATCTGTGGATGTTCCCGGAAAGCAGCGGAGAAAATGACAGGAGGTATCGGTAAATGGGAATCTTTTGTTTGGAACTGAAACGGGTCTTGAAGTCAAGGCTCACCTGGATTTTGCTGGCGCTGGCGTTGATTCTCTCCGTCCTGCTGGCCTATCTGCCGACCACCTACTGCTACAGTAACTATACAGACGAGGCCGGGAACGAGGTCAATCTGACCGGACTGGCTTCCATCGCCTACGAAAAGGAGCGTCAGGCGGATGCCAGCGGCATTGTTACCCCGGAGCGGGTGCGGGAGGCGGTGGAGATCTATCAAGTCTGTCTCACGTCCTACGGTGTCATGGAATCCTACGATCTGCCAGAGGGCGTTTATGAGAAGGAGATTCTCCCCATCGCCCCACTGCTCCACGGCGTCAAGGAGGCGTTTGCCAACCCGGATACCGGCATGGCTCCAACCATCATGGAGATCGACCCGGAGAAAATTGACGACTACTATTCCGTCTGCGAAGCCCGGATCGCCTCCCTGATGGCGATGGAACAGCCGAACAGCCCCGCCGCCCAGCGCAAGGCTGTGGAGATGTATCTGGGAGTGGAAAAGCCTTTTGAGGTCTATCCCGGTATGAGCTCCACCATTCTGGACTACCAGAACATCATGGGATTCCTGGTACTGCTGTTCTGTGTGGTGATCGCCGCCCCGGTGTTCTCCGCTGATTATCAGTCTGGCGCGGACGATATTCTGCGCTGTACCCGGAATGGCCGTGCCAGGCTGGGGGTATCCAAGGTGTTAGCCGCCCTGTTTGTCAGCGGGGCCGCCTTTGTGGTTTGTGTAATCGCGCATATTCTGGTGGTCAACAGCCTGTTTGGCTGGGAGTGTACCAAAACCTCCATCCAGATGCTCTACTCCATCGTGACCCTGACCGATATGAATATCGGAGAACTCCAGCGCCTGTTTGCCGTGGCCGGTCTGCTTTCAGTGCTGGCCTCCGTTAGCTTCGAGCTGTTTCTCTCATCCAGAAGCAAGACCACTGCGGTGTCCCTGGCCTCCGGGCTGGTGTTCTGCATCGCGCCAGTGGTGCTCTCCATGGCGGTTCCTGGGGCGCTGTCCACCTGGCTGTGCAGCATCCTCCCCGCCAGCGGCACCAGCATCCAGGCCAGTATCCTTTACGCCATCACTGACTTCAAGTTTTTGAGCCTGGGCGGTCTGGCGGTCTGGACGCCTTATGCCATGATTGGAGCCTGTATCATGGAGATACCGCTATTTGCGTTCCTGGCGGTGCGTTCTTATTGTAAGCACACTGCAAAATAATTTTGTTTTGAATACTCAAAATAGCTGTCGCACGACGACAAAAGAAAAAGATGTCGTGTAGCAGTCCTTAAGCATGCTTATTTCTGGTGGCTTTGAGAAATCAGAGCCACCGCTATTTTGCACTTTGGCGGTAACAGGAAGATGCCGCCATGCGATTACGAATAGATAGGTACTTGTCAAAAAAACCAAGGGATTGTGTGTAAAGTGCTGAAATGATAAAATAGAGCACATGAAAAGACATGAAATCAGCGAAAGATAATGGAATAGGATCAAGGATTTGTTTCCGCCGGAAAAGAAGCCGCAAGGAGGGCGGCCCGGAAGAAGTAATCGAGAAATGCTCAACGCAATTCTGTATGGGCTGAATACCGGAATACCATGACGGGATTTGCCGGAGCGGCAGCGCCCGGCGAAGCGTGCTCGGAAACAGAATCCTAAGGGTATCTAGCGGAAGATATCTCTTATAAGATTCAGTCATTCATGCGGAAATTACAGCATCGTCCGTCTCTCGTGACCTGCTTTTTATGTGCAGAAGTAATACCAGGTTCTGTCCTACCGTACCACCACCGGGATGGATACCGGGAATACCATAGCGACCCGAAAAGCTGTGCCCAATGTCCCTTCCGCCATTTATGCACCCGCTCTAAAACTGCGTAAAGACGGTCCCGCGACATATCTGGAAGGACTATGAGGAACTGGCTGATGACGCCAGATACACCCTGGAAGGGACCTTTATGCTAAATGCAAAGAAACCTTGCATCCCAGTGTGTTGATCACATCAAAGCGGATATTTCTATGCAATATTTCGATAGGAGCCGGATTTTCTCCGCAGGAGCCGAGAACTGCCAAAATCTTGCTCAACTGCTCCGCCAGTAAGATTTAAGATTTTATACGCGAAAAGCAGCCTGGAGAAGGCTGCTTTTTGTCCGCTGTATTTACATTCCCAGAGCGACTCCCACCGCGGCGGAGGCCAGGATAAACAGAATGGGGTGAAGCCTCTTGGTCTGCTTGACCTTGTTGGTCAGCACCCAGAGAACTACCGCCAGAATAATCCCCTTGATGTTGAAAAAATCCAGCCCGAACGTGGCCTCCAAATCCAGCAGGTTGGCAGCCACCACCGACAGTCCCGCCGCGGCGATAAGCCCGGTGGAGGCGGGGCGCAGGCCGTAGAAGGCGCTGTCTACATAGCGGTTGTTCCGGAATGCCTTCAAAAACGAGGCGATGATCAGGATCACGATGACGGACGGCGTGATGAGTCCAAGAGTAGCGACCACCGCCCCCAGAATGGCGAAGGGCAGACCGCCCTCCCCGCTGCCGGTGACGTAGCCCACGTAGGTAGCCATGTTCACGCCGATGGGCCCCGGGGTGGATTCCCCCACGGCGATCATGTTGGCTACGTCGTTGCGGGTGAACCAGCCGGTGGCGTCGGCCATGTTGTAGAGGAAGGGGATGGTGGCCATGCCGCCGCCCACGGCGAACAGGCCCGTCTTGAAGAACTCCCAGAACAGCTGTAAGTAGAGGATCATTTCTTCACCCCCAGATTCTTCAGCACAATACCGGCCGCTGCCGCCGCCAGCACATAGTACACAGGGCTGATGCCCGAGAGGAAGAAGCTGCCCAGGGCCACAAGGGCGAAGATAAGCGCCGTGGGCACGTCAATCACCGCTTTTTTCAGCAGCTTCATCACCGCGTTGAGGATGAGGATGCACACGCACACTCGGACGCCGCCGAAGGCGTGCTGAATCCACTCCAGATGGGAGAAGGCCTCGATCACCCCGGCCAGCAGGGAGATGATGACCAGGGAGGGGAACACCAGCCCCAGGGTGGCGACGATGCCCCCCAGGACGCCCCGGTTCTTCTGGCCGATAAAGGTGGCGGTGTTGACCGCGATAATGCCCGGCGTGCATTGGCCGATGGCGAAATAGTCCATCAGCTCCTCCTCGGTGGCCCAGCCCTTGCTGTCCACCACCTCCCGCTGGAGGATCGGCAGCATGGCGTAGCCGCCGCCGAAGGTCATGACCCCCACCTTGGCAAAGGTGAGGAACATATCTGGGTAGATGCTCATAATATGGATCCCTCTTTCATCTTATAAAGTCAAAAAAATTCCCGATCACCCGGCGTCTATGCTTTTCGCCAGCAGAAAGGCGTCAATCTGCCGCTGGTTTTTCAGAAGGACGGTTTTTTCGCTGTATTGAGCGGCAATCTGCCGCCAGCGCTCCCTGTCCCGGCGGCTGCGGCCCTTGTGGAGGACCCACCAGACGAACTCGGCGTCCAGCTTCTCCGAACAGCCCTCCGCCATATCGGGCCGGGCCCTGCCCCGGTTGACCAGATACCGCTTCGTCACCCGCCAGAGGGCGGTGAAGCGGTTGAAGAGCATCAGGACGATGAGATCCGCCTCCTCCAGCCGCCGCCGGAAGGAGAGCCGGGAGTAGGTTCCGTCCACCACCCAGCCCTCGCGGGTATCCAGGAACTCCTGGACCATCCGCTCCTTGTCCCCGTCCGGGCGGATCTCCCAGCCCGGCAGGAACTGCACCGTGTCCAGGTGGAGCACCTCCACCCCGTACCGCTCCCCCAAGGCCCGGGCCAGAGTGGATTTCCCGGAGCCGCTGTAGCCCATCACCGCGATTTTCATAGGCCCGTCACTCCGCGTAGCCGTACAGGCCCCGGACCGACACCTCCCCGGTGCGGACGGTGGTCTCTGTTCCGTCCTCCAGCCGGACCACCAGGCCGAACTGATCGTCGATGTCCAGAGCCCGGGCCCGCTTCTGCCCGTCGGTCCACAGCAGGCGGACGTCCTTCCCCAGAGTGACGCAGTCCCGGCGGTAGGCCGCCGCCCAGGAGGCGATATCGCCCCCCAGACTGTCCCCCAGCCGGCAGAAGGCCTCGATCATCGCCGCCGCCAGAGCCGGACGGGAGACGGGGTATCCCTCCTGCGCTAGGCTGGTAGCCATAGCCGAGACCTCGGGGCTGAAATCCTCCGGCATCTGGCTCACGTTGACCCCGGCCCCGATGACCAGGGACTCCGCCCGGCCCGTCTCGCCCTCCAGGGCCAGCTCCGTCAGGATGCCGCACAGCTTCCTGTTGTGGAGGACCAGATCATTGGTCCACTTGATGCCCGGGCGCACCCCGGCGGTTTTCTCCACCGCGTCGCACACCGCCACCGCCGCCATCCCCGTGGCACCCAGCAGGGCCTCCGGCGGCAGCTGGGGCCGCAGGAGCAGGGACAGGTAGACCCCCCGGTCCGCCGGGGAGAGGAAGGTCCGGGCCATCCGGCCCCGCCCGGCGGTCTGCCGGTTGGCTACGGCGGCGGTTTTGTGGGGGGCTCCGGACAGAGCCTCCCGCTTCAGATAGGAGTTGGTGGAGTCAATCTCGTCAAAGCACCGCAGCTCCGCCGGGCCGTCCGCCGGCAGATACCGCCGGATCTCCCGCTCCGTCAGCGCGTCCGGCATTCCCAGCAGGCGGTAGCCCAGACCCGTCCGGGCCTCCACAGTGTAGCCGTCCCGGCGGAGGGCGTCGATGGCTTTCCAGACAGCGGCCCGGGTGACACCCAGCTGCGCGCTGATCTCCTGGCCGGAGAGGAAGCGCCCCTCGTTCTCCAGCAGCAGGCGGTAGATCCGCTCCTTCATTCCGCACTCACCCCGCTTTCAGGGAGAGTATACCACCTGGGGAAGGATTTGTAAACGGGGATTGTGGTTATTTTAACGTATTCTGCGCAAAGTCCGCCAGAGCCACAGCGGCCTGAGCCCGGCTCACCAGGGCGGCGGGATCCTCGCCCATGAGGGCCGGGGGCTCCAGGCCCATGGACTGGGCACAGCGCTGGAGAATGGTGTTCAGCTGGCGGTGGGTCAGCGTCTCGCCGGGGGCGAGGCGGCCGGTGCCAGTACCGAGGACGATGCTTTCCGACGCGGCCCAGCGGACCGCTCCGGCGTACCATGCGGTTTCGCTGACATCCGTGAAGGCGGGGGCGCTGTTCGCCGCGGGAGTGCCCCGCAGCCGCCAGAGCATGACCAGGGCCTCAGCACGGCTGACGGTGTCCCGGGGCCGGAAAGTGGCGTCGTCGTAGCCTGTCATCAGGCCGGTTTCCAGGCAGTAGTGGACGCCGTCGTGGTACCACGCGGAGGGGTTGGCGTCAAAATAGGGCCAGATGGGGCAGGCGGTGACTCCGGGGCAGGTGAGGGCGGTGCCCTCCGGCACAGCGGGGCTCTCCGATACAGCGTGGATCTCCGGCTCGGCAGGCGCGTCCTCACCGCCGGGACCGGCGGTGGAGGCGGTCTCCTCACGGGAAAAGACCGCCTCCACAAAGATCTTGTCGGCGGGCATGGTAAAGGTATATTTGCAGCTGCTCCCCTCCTTCTCCGTGAGGCGGAGGGATTTGCCGTCCCGGGTGACAGCGGTCACTTGTTCCAGACGGTAGCCCTCCAGGGGCTCGGCGGTGACAGTGATGGTGGCTCCCCGGTGGGACCAGTCCCGGCTGGCGCGGACAAGCCCGCCCTCCGGGGCCTCATCCCGAACGATGATGGGATAGGACGGGGTGCTGGGCGCACTGGTGCTCGCCCTGATGATGCGGAATTCCTGGGTTGTGCCGGAGGTGGGCAGGCGGTAGTTGGGATTGCTCAGGCGGACTGCCTCGGCGGTATACTCGCCCGGCTCCGTCTGGGCCCCGGAAACCTCAACCTCGCAGGCGTCGCTGGGGAGAAGGCCCTCGGCCCCGGCGGCGGGGGCCTGGGGCTCGCCGGTATAGCGGAAGGCGGTCTCCTCGCTCCAGCGGATGCTTACGGTGCGGGGGATGATCCGCACGGCGGCAGTGCCTTTTGCGCCGTCTACATCATAATGTACTGTGTAGGTGCCTGCATTTGTGTACGCAGGGTTTGCCGCGCTGTAGTTTATGCCGTCCGTGCTGTAGGTCACGTTCGCACCGGCGGGGGCGTCTACGGTGATGCTGTGGGGCTGGCCGTCGTAGACGCCGGTGTAATCGCGGGCGGTGACGGTGGGGGCAGGCGGGGTGATAGAGAAGGTGCTCTCTATACTATAGGGGGTTCCATCATCAGCTGTAACTGTCACTACAACTTTGTAGTTGCCAAGATCTATTGGTTCAGATTGCAAAGGGGTGTTGTCACCAACTTTGTAATATGTATTTATTGCTTTCGGAAGCGTTTGAACCGTTTGGAATTCGTCACTCTGGATCATACCGTCGTAAGGTTTTCCATCGTAAATTTTATCTTTAGTTGCTGTTTCAATCTTGACAGCGTTTTGCTCGCCATGATAAATACATAGTTCTGCTTTTTCTGTTTCTGTACAATATGCGGAGATAATGAATCCCTCTGCGGAATAGGTCCACTTATGTGAGTGAGAAGCTTCCTGAATGCTCTGAATACTTCTATCCAGGAAATTGTACAAGATCTGCTTTCCCCAAGGAAGATTTTCATTACGTGCATAAAATAAATTCAAATCGGCGGACACAGTCAAAAATCCTTTTTCAACAGGTGTATCAATCATATATACGAGCCCGTTGAGAGTAATGATTGGTTTGGAGTTAGCATTATAATCCTTTATTTCATTAGCGGCATATAACATTACGGAGTTGTATTTTCCAAACTCATTAGGTTTTCCTAATGAAGAGGTAGGATCCAGAGCTGCTTCGATATTGCTAGTGGAAAGGCTGCCAAGAGTGTATGCGACGCCTAACTCTTTGGAAAGAGCTTGAATTTTTTGATTATTACTATGAAAATTTTTGTCGTTTTCCCCGCATAGCCATAAACAGCCGCCGTTTTCCATATAAGTTCTTAATTGTGGTGCATACGTTTCCAATTGACCATTTGGATCCGGAGTTAAAATTGTCAGTAGTTTCGTATTGTCAGCTGAAATAGCGTTTAATTCAGCTTCATTTGTTGAGGAGTATACTTGAAGTTGTTGGCCTTTATAATTCTTGATTGTGTCCTCGAAAATTGTCTTTAATTCTTTAATATAGTCTTCGCGAGTACCATTAGAATTTATAGTGGAATATATAACCCAAATGTTTATCGTATCCTCTGCCGCCAACGCCTTTCCCGGGACCCAAACCAGCACCATCGCCAGACAAACCAGCGCAGCCAGCGCCCTGTTCATCAGACTCCATTGTTTATCCATCTCCGAGAACCTCCAGAAATAATATTGAGTCTATTATACATACTCTCACCCAGGAATTCAAGCCTATTCGCAGGAAATCCCGCGCATAGGACAACGCCTCCCGCACATACACTCTAGCAAAATCAAAAGGGGAGGATATGGAAATGAAGATATTCGTACTGCGCAGGCGCCACCTGATGGTGCTGGCGGGGGCGCTGCTGGCGGCGGCCATCTTCTGGGTGGTGAATCTGCCGGCGGCGGTAGCGGCCTCGGCCTCGGAGCGGCAGCTGCCCATCTACTGCGTAGACCGGGATGACAAGCTGGTGTCCATCAGCTTTGACGCCGCCTGGGGCAACGAGGATACTCAGCAGCTCATTGACATCCTGGCCAAGTACAATGTGAAGGCCACCTTCTTTGTGGTGGGCGAGTGGGTGGATAAGTACCCCGAGTCCGTCAAGGCCCTCCACGACGCGGGCCACGAGGTCATGAACCACAGCGCCGACCACGCCCACTACAACAGCCTGTCCACCGAGGAGATCATCGCCGACGTCAATGAGTGCAACGACAAGATCGAGGCCGTCACCGGCGTGCGGCCCACCTTAATCCGCTGTCCCTACGGCGAGTACGACGACCACGTCATTGCCGCCATCCGCTCCATCGGCATGGAACCCATCCAGTGGGACGTGGACAGCCTGGACTGGAAGGAGCTGCCGGCCTCGGACATCACCAAGCGGGTGACGGGGAAGGTGACCAGCGGCTCCATCTGCCTCTTCCACAACGCCGCCATCCACACGCCGGAGGCCCTGCCCGCCATTCTGGAGTATTTGCAGGGCAACGGCTATACCGTCGTCCCGATTTCCCAGATTATCCTGAACTGCGACTACTATATGGACCACGCCGGGAAGCAGTGCCCGGCGGAGAGCTGAGGCAAGGAGAGGCCGCCCAAAAGGGCGGCCTCTCCTATTCGAGCGGGAGAATGTCATCCCCGTAGGGGCTGACATACCCCGGCGGGCAGAGGTGGGCCTCGCTCCAGCGCATCATCTGGACCAGCACCGGCACAAAGCTCCGCCCCAGCTCCGTCAGGGAGTACTCCACCTTGGGGGGAATTTCCCGGTAGATCTCCCGGTGGAGGAACCCGTCCCGCTCCAGCTCCCGCAGCTGCTTGGTCAGGGAGGACTGGGTGATCCCGTCCAGCCGCCGCATGAGCTGGCCGAACCGCTGGACCCGATAGAGGGCTACGTACCAGAGGATCAGAATCTTCCACTTGCCCCCCAGCACCGCCTGCACGCTGGCCATGGGGACGCAGCGGGCTATCATATCCTGTGTCTGAAATTTATTCCCGCTCATGCCGCATCTCCTTTCATTGGTACAAAAAAGGATACTGTCACTAAAAAAGTTGCGTACTTGTATTGATCCGGCGGAGGATGTACCATAACGCCAGCGGGAAGCTCCCGACTGACCTTTGAGAGGAGACGGATCATATGCACTTTGAAGGAACCATCTGGCGCCCGCCTTACGAGGCGTACTCGCTGCTGCTGCAGGCCACCGCCGGCTGTACCCACCACGCCTGCAAATTCTGCACCCTGTACGAGGACCTGCCCTTCCGCTTCCGGATGTCGCCCCTGAGCGAAATTGAGGAGGATCTGCGGGAGGCACAGCTCCTGTATACCGACCCTATGATGCAGCTCTCCGCACGCCTCCAGTCGCTTCCAAGGCCCCCGTTTCCACGCCGGGCCTTCCTGACGGGGGCGAATCCCTTCGTCCTCCACCCTGAGAAGCTGGGGGCCATTGCCGATATGATTCACCGGTACTTTCCGGGAATCGAGACCATCGGCTGCTTCGCCCGGGTCACAGACATCGCGCCCAAGAGCGGGGAGGAGCTGCGCGCCCTCCGGGAGCTGGGGTACGACGGGCTCACCATCGGCGTGGAGACCGGCGACGGGGAGGCTTTGGCCTTTATGAACAAGGGCTACGGGCCGGAGGACATTGTACAGCAGGCCCGGCGGCTGGACGAGGCGGGGATGACCTACAATTTTTTCTATCTCACCGGCATCTCCGGCGCGGGGCGCGGGGAGGAGGGCGCACGGCGCAGCGCAGAGGTCTTCAACCGGACCCATCCCCGGATGATCGGCGCGTCCATGCTGACCATCTTCCCGGAGTCCGAGCTCTGGCGGGAGATTCAGCGGGGGAGCTGGACAGAGGAGAGCGAGCTGGAGAAGCTGGCGGAGCTGAAGGTCCTCATTGAGCGCCTGACCATCCCTACCTGCATCGCGACGGAGGGCGCGTCCAACCTCATCCAGGTCCGGGGGGAGCTGCCCGGGGACCGGGAGCGGCTGGCCGGCTATCTGGGGGAGCTGCTCGCTACCGCCGATGAAGGGTCCCTGCGGGCCTATCGGACGAGCCTGCGGCACCTGTAGACGGCAGAATGGGGCACGCACTCCACAGCGTATCGAAAAAGTCCGATAGTTCTACTGTCTAACAAGACAGCACGATCCTCTCGCCTCCCTTGTTAAAGGGAGGGGGACCGCCGCCGCAGGCGGTGGTGGTGGGATTCGTCGCAGGGAACCTCCGTCTATCGGAAATCTGGCGCTAGACGGGACCTTGGGTGCGGGAATCCCCCCGCCACGCCTTCGGCGCGGCCCTCCCCCCTTTAACAAGGGGGGCGAGAGGCCGGCTCCGCCGGCCCCAGCCCTAAGGCCCGTCCACGAAGGGCGAGGGGGCGAATCTTGGCCAACAAAGGTGTTTTTAGTCCCTTTTCAGAAAAGTGTTGCTGGGATATAACTTCGGCGGTTTCCACTAAAGCATATTGAAATAACAGGAGTCCTGTGCTATAATCGGCTCGACAAATGGAAATTTGGAGGAGACTGAAGTGGATGGGTTTGTATTTACAATTTTGCTATTTTTAGTATTTCTCGGATTGATGATGTACTTGATACTCAGTCTGAAAGGGAAATGGGCCGTTTACCTGACCGCAGTTACAGCGACTTTATCCGCATGGTTCATAGGACTGATTTTGGATGCAAACCTTGATTTTGGTCCTGATGGTTTTTTGTCCCTTAGAATACTCTTGCCTATATTAGCCATGGGACTTTGCATTTTGAACGCGGTTATGAAAAATAAATCTGATTGACAACTTCCAGTTTATTGGGCAGCTATCCAGTAATGGGTGGCTGCCCGTTTTGGATATTTTGACGAGTGGTTTGACGAAGTGGCCTTCAGCAACGCTAATCCGAAAAGGGAGTGTTTTTAACGGTCTGCGGGGCGCGCACCAGACGGCACGCGCCCCGGCCTTCAGCCTCAGAGCTTGATGATCTCGTATGCCCGGGTGCCCAGGCCGATCTTCTCCCCGTGGGCCAGACAGCTCTTCCACTCGGACTCCGGGGTGGAGTTGGTGAAGTGGTCGCCCAGGTCCTGGAAGCCGGGTTTGGCCAGATTGTCGCTGAGCTGGCTGTTGGGCAGAGGAGCCGCGGCCAGGCAGGCGTCCACGCAGGCCTGGTCCAGGGCCACCGGGTCCGTGGACACAAACATCCCGATGTCCGGCAGGATAGGCACGTCGTTTTCGGCGTGGCAGTCACAGTTGGGGGACACGTCCACCACCAGGGAGATATGGAACTGGGGCCGGCCGTCCACCACAGCCTTGGCGTACTCCGCCATGCGGCAGTTGAGGTCCGCCTGAGCGTTATTGTTGTCAAAGACGATAGCGTCGAAGTTGCAGGAGCCCAGGCACCGGCCGCAGCCCACGCAGCGGCTCTGGTCCACGGTCATCTTCCGCCGGGCGGCGTCAAAAACCAGGCCCTCGTTGGCGCACTCCTTCTGGCACCGGCGGCACCCCCGGCAGGCGTCATCGTCGATGTGGGGCTTGCCGCTGCTGTGCTGCTCCTTCTTGCCGGCCCGGGAGCCGCAGCCCATGCCAATGTTCTTGATGGCCCCGCCGAAGCCGGTCATCTCGTGGCCCTTGAAGTGGGTCAGGCTGATGAAGATATCGGCGTCCATCACCGCCCGGCCGATGCGGGCCTCCTTGACATACTCGCCGCCGGCCACCGGCACGGCGATGTCGTCTGTGCCCTTGAGCCCGTCGGCGATGATGACGGGACAGCCCACCGTCAGGGGCGTAAAGCCGTTCTCCCAGGCGCACTCCAGGTGCTCCAGGGCGTTTTTCCGGCTTCCGGGGTACATGGTGTTGCAGTCGGTGAGGAAGGGCTTGCCCCCCAGGGCCTTTACCACGTCCACCACGGCCCGGGCGTAGTTGGGCCGCAGAAAGCTGAGGTTGCCCAGCTCGCCGAAGTGCATCTTGATGGCTACGAACTTGCCGTCCATGTCAATTTCGCCGATGCCGGCCTTTTTGATCAGCTTCTTGAGCTTGACGGCGGTTCCCTCGCCGTAGGCCGGTACGCGGAAATCGGTGAAATATACCTTTGCTTTTTCCATTCCTTATGTACTCCTCTCGTCAGATAAGGCCCCTCCGGGCGCGTCTTACGGTACTTTTTGTATCATATCGGATTTCTTTGCCGGTGTCAACCGTGGAGCCCGCTCCGGCCTGCGGAAATTATTGCGCTCCGTGCTCTTGACGGCAGGGGAAATTCTGGTATAATAAAAATTCAAGAAGGCTAGCCTTCTTTACCCTTTGGTTCACCAAAGGGTAACAAATATTGTGGGAGGAATCAGAATGAGAAAAAGACTTTTATCCCTGGTGCTGGCCCTGGTGTTGTGCCTGGGCCTGACGGTCCCGGCAGCGGCGGCCACCATGACCGAGATCATTTCGCCGGACACATATCAGGAAGCCGGTAACAGCCTAGAAAGCTTCTCTGAGGGGGTCGCTCGGGTGGGGCAACTTGGCTACGGCGGCTATGGCGCTGTTGACACAGATGGCAATACAATTATCCCGCCCAAGACCTATCACGATTTTACGGGCTTCTCTGAAGGCGTCGCGTGGGCGAGAAAAGGCAGCGTATGGCGCGCCGTGGACATAACCGGCAAAGAGATCTTCACCTTGGACGAAGGTCTTTCGGTAGATACCAACAGCAGCAGCGATTTCCACGAGGGCCTCGCCAAAGTTATAAACAGGGAAACAGGAAAATACGGCTTTGTAGATAAGACCGGCAAGATGGTCATTCCTGCCGAGTACAGCGATAAATACAGTCCCCTCGGGGGCGTCAGATACGGGGGCCAGCCCTTCCACGACGGCCTGGCCCTGGTCTACGACTCCGCCAATGCCTACTACGGCTACATAGACAAGACCGGCAAGATGGTCATCCCCTATCAGTACGCGAACGCGGCCAGCTTTAAGAACGGCTTCGGGTTCGTGGTGCTGGGCGACCGCTGGACGATTATTGATACAACGGGCAGGGAACTGCTTCCGCAATCGTACCTTCTCATTAGCGATTACACTACAGAAGAGCGTATTTCTTCTGAGGTGTTTACGGTGAGTGGGCCGAATGGGTACGGGTTTGTCAATAAGGCCGGGCAGATCGTCAGTGAGGGCTATGCGCATGCAGATCACTTTTCCGACGGCATGGCCCGTGTGTCCAAGGACGGCAAAATCGGTTATGTGAACGAAGCCGGTGTATTGGTCATCCCCTGCCAGTACGACAGTGATGGTAATTATGATCAGGAGTTTATCGATGGATATGCGAAAGTAAAAGTTGGCGACGGCTACAGAATCATTGACAAAACGGGCAAGGTGACTGGAAGCCCTAACTATGATAGGAATGATTGGGGACCTGCCGGCAGCGGCTATTTCTGGTTCCGCAGCTCCGAGTCCGGCAGGACGCGGTACGGCTTCATTGACTGCACAGGCCGGGAGATCGTATCCCCCAAGTATAATAGTGTCGAGGACTTCTCCGGCGGCGTGGCCGCAGTGGAAAACTTTGAGGGGAAGTGGGGCTTTGTGGACACCACCGGCGCGGAGATTGTGCCCTGCAAGCTTACATCGGTATGGTACTGTAACGAGCCGGGGATTTTCGTGGTGGAGAATTATAATGGCGACGGCAGAAAGAGTGTTATAAAATCTTCCGGCTGGACCGCCCCGAGTGCCCCCAGTGCCCCCAGTGCCCCCAGCACCCCTGCCAAGCCTGCGGGCCCCAGCGCCAATCCAACGAATTCCAAGGTGCTGGTGAACGGGAAGGAAGTGGCCTTCGACGCGTACACCATCGACGGGAGCAACTACTTCAAGCTGCGGGATCTGGCTTTCGTGCTCAACGGC
>JAAWUC010000127.1 GCA_022804995.1 Oscillospiraceae bacterium | reverse complement strand
CCTCCCGCCGGGTCATCTCCGTCTCCACCCCCAGCAGTTGGGCAATCTCGTCTATCTGGAGGGCTACGGCCAGATTAATCCGGGACTCTACCGTCCCGTCCGCTGCCACCGCGCCGCCATCTTCTCCCCCGTGGCCGGGGTCGATGACCAATACAGCGCCCTTCCCTTCCCGCAGAACCAGATTTTTAGACGCCTGGGCCGCGCTTCCCTGCCATAGAATGGCGGCAAATCCAGCGAAGAGCAGAACCAGACAAAGAATGTACAGAATTGTCCACTTCTTAAAGGTCAAAAACATAACGGCACCCCCCATGCAGTCTATGCGTGGTTCTGCCGCCCTATGCTGAGAGAAACGAGGGAGCAGTCCTCTTCCCTGAAGGCGGACCGCTCCCTCGTGTAAATGAAACAAAACTAAACTTTTGTTGATTAACGAGTAGAATTTTGGGAAATTCTTTCCGCATTCTCCTGAAACGCCGTCAGGTTTTCCAGAAGAGATTTGCCTTCATCCACCGTAAAGCCATCCTCTTCCGCATTCAGCCACCAGACGCTGTCGTACAAGCGCCCCTCCTTCTCAAAGGTTATCAGGAGATTTTCGTCCGTGTTCAGAAGTTGGGTGCTGTTGGCCATCAGGGCGTTGATCTCCTCCATAAAGGCCGCGATGGCCTCCGGCTCAAACTGGTGGCTCTCCACATAGTCCGGACTGAAAATCAAGTCGAAGTCAACGGCATTCTCCTGGACAACCTCTTCCCTCCCCTCCTGGAGATAGAACAGCCGGTAGGAGTATTCGCACACGCCGCCGCCCATATAAGGTTCATACCGGAGAAGGTAGTCCTCCCCGTCTATCCGGCACAAAAACACGGCGTTCCACCCGACGTGCGGCGTGTAGGCCTGCGCGCGCCACATGAGGCCGTCTCCTGTGCGGCACTGGAGGCTCCAGCTCATTCCATCCGGTCCTGTCTTGAGTGCCAGCTTATCCGGCTCTCCGTCGTGGTCCAGGTCCGCTTCATAGGGCAGATTTTCGGAGAGGGATGCCTCCCCCACCTCAGAGATCAAGTCATAAAGCTCCTGCAACGTGTAGTAGGCCGACGCGGCCCCGTCCTCCGTCTCGTAGGCCATTTCCACACTGCCGCTCTCGCAGGCGATGAGATGCAGTGTTCCGCCGTCGGTCAGAGGGATTGCCCAGGCCGCCTTTGTCCAGACCCAGGACTCCTCCTCCTTGAAAGCGCCGTATTCATGGAACCGGCTGGTTCGATGGAGTGCGGCCTCCCGGATCAGCTTCGCCAGCTCCTCCACCGTCACTGCTGTCTGAGAACTGATATCCCCGAGATCTGCGGCTTCCAGCTCCGATAAATCGCTTCCCAGCGGGGCATATATGTCATCCGGATGGTCTGCGGCATAGACGGCATAATCTGTTAAGGCGGCGATAAGCTCCTCTTTGGTCGAATAGTCCCTGTCCTCCTTATATTGCAGAGAGACCAGGATATTGTCCCGCAGCCTGCCATCCGCCATATCCTCCAGATTCAGCATCCAGTGGTTGGTGTTGAGCAGCAATTCGCTCTCGCCAATGAGGCTATTGATCTCCCACATGAAATCCGCGATGGCCTCCGGGTCCATGGCGTGGTGCTGAGAGGAAAATGTGAGGTCGAAGGTGACGCGGTTTTTTCTGTCTATGACCGCCCCTCCATCTTCTAAGTGGAACAGGCGGTAGGAGTAGTCGCAAATCCCCTGCTCCATCCGCGGCATATACTCCAGCAGGTAGTCCCGGCCATCCTCCTGATACAGAAAATAGGTGTCGCAGCCGCTGCGGCTCTCGTCCAGGGTGACGGACCAGAGGCTGGCGACGTCCTCCGTCTTGTAATCGCCTTTTATTACGTCCAGGGTCCACTCCGAGGCAGGTGTAAGCTTTTGATGCACCCAGATGGTCTCCTCTTCACCATCCCAATCTAAATCCGCTGTGCATTCGACCTGAAGCCTGGACATCTGTGGGGCGTCCTGTTCTTTTCGGCCAAAAGCCGTCACAGTGAAAAGGAGCGCCACCAAAACAGCGATAACGGAGGCGCCGGCAAAGATCCTCTGCCGGCTGGCAATCCGGGCAATTCGCTCCTTTAAGTTCCTTTTCTCCCCGGTCATAGTGGTCGCACAGCGGAGCAGATCCCAGGGGCCGGCTTTAGCTGTAACCAGGCTCAAAAGCGTCTCGCCGTAGGCCTTCCGCTCGCCGTCCCCCAGCTTCCGCAGAGCGCCTTCGTCGCAGGCCAGCTCGCTGTCCCGGCGGCTGAGGACCACCGCCAGCCATACCAGCGGATTCCACCAGTGGACTGCCAGGGCTATTCCCCGGAAAATACTCCAGATATGGTCCAGGTGCCGGTAGTGGGTCAACTCGTGGGCCAGGATATGCCGCAGCATCTTCGGGTCCTCCGCCGCGGCGTCGGTCACATAGATTGCCGGCCGCAGCAGGCCGAAGAGGCAGGGAGAAGGCAGTCCCGCTGCCCGAAAGACCGGCAGAGAACATCCTTCCACATCCACGGGCTTCCGCACCCGGCGCAGCCTGCGGGCAAAGCGGAAATTCATGACCAGCAGAACCAGCGCAAGGACGGCGGCCCCGGCTGCCCAGAAAAACAGCAGCAATTCCGCTGGACTGATTTTATCCGCGTACCGCACCACAGTCTGACCGTCATTCTCCAGCCGGGGATAACCGAAGGAGCTGGGGTCCCCGAAGGGCTCCATTGTTCCGTCCTCTGCAAACTGGACGTCGGACTCCCCCGCCGGAACGGAGCCAACCGGCAGGACATAGATCGATTTCTCCTGCAAAGCTGCCGGCACCTGGGGCGCGCTGATGCTCATCCCCGCCACCGGCGAGGTATACAGCGGCACCGGAATGAGCAGCCGCAGCAGCACCACAGCCCACAGCGCATACCGCAGCCTTGCGCTGATGCGCTTCCCCAGCGCGGTCCGCAGGACCAGTACAACAAGAATCAGGACTGAAGACGAGAGTACCCATTCCAATTTCATTTGCAGTTCCCCTCCTCCGCTTTCTCCAGGATCTCCCGCAACTCCGCGATCTCGTCCCGGCTCAGCTCCTGCCGCTGGGTCATGGCGCTCATCATCAGACCGACGCTCCCCTGGTAGACCCGGTCCAGGAATCTCCTGGTTTCAGAAATCACCGCTTTCTCCTGTCCTACAGCCGGTGTATAGGATTTTCCCTTGCCAATAATTTCGCAGTGGACAAGCTCCTTTTCCTCCATCCGCCGCAGGGTGGTGATGGTAGTGCTCTTAGCCCACCCTACCCTCTCCTTCAGCTTTGCCACCAGCTGCATCACCGTCTGTGGGCTCTCCTCCCACAGGCAGGCCAGCACACTCCATTCCCCGCCGGTCAATTTTATTTGAGACATATTTCGGCCCTCCTTGGTTTATATTGTAGACCTATCATATCACGACAGGTCCACAATGTCAACCTGTATTTGATTACAAAAAGAAACCAGCCCCGCCCGAACAAATCGGGCGGGGCTGGCTGTTATGCCTTTTTCCAGCGCTCCAGCTTGGGTATGAAATCCTGCAAATATATACGGGCTTTTTCACGGTCCGCACCCTGCTCCTTCACCATGACGTTTACACAGAAATCTATCATTTCCTCCATAGTGCAGCTTTGCAGATAAGCGCCGCCATCATAGCACCATTTGCAGTAGTCCTGATTGATGCCGCCGTCCGCGTCACGGCCCATGATATCATCCGTCAGCGGCATTCCACAGCTTTGGCAGATCAGCCGGCGGGGACTGCCCAGGATGGTGTTGATGGAAACATCAAACAATTTCGACAGCTCCTTGAGAAGATCGGAGGACGGCACAGCTTCCCCCCTCTCCCAGCGGGACACGGCCTGCCGGGTAACAAACAGACGGTCTGCCAGCTCCTGCTGGGACAGCCCTTTATCCTCCCGCAGCTTGACCAATATATCCCTGCACTCCATTGCTTTGCACTCCTTTCCTCTTGATATTGACAGTATATCATAGAAGCCTGGAGGCGTAAAGCAACCAGGAGTTGCCCCTTACACGGCCAGCAGCTTCTCCAAAGCCGCCAGCTTCAGGCAGGTGCAGAACACGTCAATCGCAGTCTCCAGCTCCTCCACCGGGGGCAGGCTGGGGGCAATACGGATGTTTCGATCCCTGGGATCCACACCGTAGGGGAAGGTGGCCCCCGCGCCGGTCATCACCACGCCGGCCTCCTTGCAGAGGGCCAGGGTCCGCTTGGCCAGACCGTCCATGGTGTCAAGGCTGACGAAGTAGCCGCCCTTGGGCCGTTTCCAGGTGGCAATGCCCAGTGGGGCAATCTCCTTGTCAAGAGTATTGACCACGGCGTCAAATTTCGGCTTCATGATGGCGGCGTGCTTCTTCATCAGCTCCAGAGTGTGGGCCTTATTCTGGAGGTACTTCACGTGGCGCAGCTGGTTCACCTTGTCATAGCTGATGCTCTGAATACCCAACAAGCCGGTCATGTACTTCATGTTGTCCACGCTGGCAGCCATTACGGACACACCGGCGCCGGGAAGCGTAATCTTAGAGGTGGAGGCGTACTCGAAGACCATATCCGGGTTTCCCGCCTCCCGACAGAGGGACAGCATATCCGGGAAGGGCACGTAGTCTCCGTCAAACTCGTGGACGCAGTAGGCATTGTCCCACATGAGCAGGAAGTCGGAGGCGGCAGGCTTCAAATGGGCGATGCGATCGATGGTCTCGGCACTGTAGATGATGCCCTCGGGGTTGGAGTACTTGGGCACGCACCACATACCCTTCACTGCCGGATCCTTTACCGCCTCCTCCACGGCGTCCATGTCAGGGCCGGTTTCGGTCATGGCGATGGTGATGAGCTCCATACCAAAGGACTGGCTGATCTTGAAGTGGCGGTCATAGCCCGGAGAGGGACAGAGGAACTTCACCTTGTCCAGCTTCGCCCAGGGCTTCTCGCTGTGGAGCAGACCATGGGTGTATGCCTTGGAGATCGTGTCATACATCAGGGTCAGACTTGCATTGCCGCCGGCGAAGCACTCCTCGGGCTTGCAGCCCAGAACCTCTGCAAAATACTCTCTGGCACACTTGAGCCCGGCCAACTCGCCGTAATTGCGCGCGTCCAGACCGTCAACAACACAGTCCTCCGGCTTGGCCAGTACCGTCAGAATATCGCTCACCAGATCCAACTGCGCCTTCCCCGGCTTGCCCCGGGACATGTCCAGCTTCAAGTTTTTCGCCTTCAGGGCCTCAAACGCCTTGGATACCTTCTCATGCTCCGCCTGGAGCTGATCCTTGGTCATGCTTATGTATTCCATTTTTCCTGTTTCTCCTTTCAGTCGTCACCCACATCCTGTGGATGTTTTTATTCTACTATAGGCTGTTCAAAATAGCAAGGGAGATGACGGGATTTTCTTCCGGCTTTTTACGATGAAAGCCCCAGCGGAAATTCCGCCGGGGCCAAAAGTTCTTTTTGATTGTTTTTCTTACAAGAAAAGCAATGCACAGCCTATAGAATAATGCAGATAAGCCCCCCGCTCCCCTCGTTGACAATCCGCTGAAGGGTCTCCTGGAACTTGAGCCGGGCGTCCATGGGCATCCGGTACAGCTTCGCCTGAAGGTCCTCGTTGACCAGCTCGTGGAAGCTGCGTCCGAAGATGTTGCTCTCCCAAATCTGGGTGGGGTCGCCGCTGAACTTCTCCAT
>JAAWUC010000159.1 GCA_022804995.1 Oscillospiraceae bacterium | reverse complement strand
GTGGTGATCCTCACCAGCCTGGGCACCTGGGGCCTGCCCCAGATGGTCCAGAAGTTCTACGCCATCAAGAGCGAGGCCGCTATCAGCAAGGGCACTATCATCTCCACCTTTTTCGCCCTGGTGGTGTCCGGCGGATGCTATTTCCTGGGGGGCTTCGGGCGGCTGTTCGCGGGCAGGATGCAGTTCAACCCCGACGGCAGCATTGTGGGTGGCTTTGACTCCGTGATTCCCACCATGCTCTCCGGCCTGCCCGCCATTCTCATCGCCGTGGTGGTGATTCTGGTGCTCTCCGCCTCCATGTCCACCCTGTCCTCCCTGGTGCTGGCCTCCAGCTCCACCCTGACCCTGGACTTCATCAAGGGCACCGTTATCAAGGACATGGACGAGAAGCGGCAGGTCAAGTGGATGCGGGGCCTGGTGGTGGTGTTCATCGCCGTGTCCGTGGTGCTGGCCCTCATCCAGTACAAGTCCAGCGTCACCTTCATCGCCCAGCTTATGGGCGTGAGCTGGGGGGCTCTGGCGGGGGCGTTCCTGGCCCCCTTCCTCTACGGGCTCTACTGGAAGCGGACCACCAAAGCCGCCTGCTGGGTCAGCTTCCTGTTCTCCACGGTGGTCATGCTGGCCAACATCTTCGTGCGCTCCAACTTCCCCGCTCTGCTCCAGTCCCCCATCAACGCCGGGGCCTTCTGTATGCTGGCGGGGCTGGTGATTGTGCCGGTGGTCAGCCTGGTTACGCCCGCCCCGGATCGGAAGAGCCTGGACGAGATGTTTGCCTGCTATGACCAGCAGGTGACCGTCTCCGTTAAGGATTCTATCGGGGAATAGCTGGAACTGGCAGGCAAATCGCTTTGCTTTATAAATTTTATGGAATTTTCTTGAAAAAGTATTGACTTCAATATTGATAACATGGTATAATAAATTTAGATTTTATACCTATCTATTATTGAAAGGAGATTATATTCAAATGAAAAAAATTATACCTTTTGTACTTGCTTGTGCGCTTCTCTTTTCTATGTCAACAACAGCCGCCGCAAGTGAATCTGGTAACCTAGAAGCTTTAGATCAATCTATTCTGCAAACTCTTATCTCACAAGCTCTTTCAGACATTGAGCCAGACAAAGAATCCGCTGGGTTGGAACGAGTAAATTTTCAAGAGCTAAAAATTGGTGCCCCAATTTCCGCATATAATTTATGTATTGATGGTCCGATCTTTTCTCGTTACGTATACCCACTTTTTCAAAATGAAGAACTTGTTGCACTTGGTTTCCAGGCAGAAGTTGATGGGTCATCTTATATCCAACTGACGACCTCATTGGTTGATAGTATAAATGAGCAACTAGAAAATAGCACAGATTTTGCTTTAATCTATGATAATACTAGTTGTTATTTGTATAACGGATCTCAATTTAGTTTAATTGCTCATAGCGAATTAACCGATTCAAGTCGAATTAGCCTTAGTGATTCTCCTTTAAGTGCCAACTTGAGTTCCATTTCACTTACAGCTATTGCACCTCAAATGCAACTTGATTACTCCACTGTTCCCTCTACATATAGCACTCCTTCCTACTATTCTTGTCCGGTGTCTTTCGTTTCCCAGATGCCTTATGAAAATATTTGTTGGGCGGCAACTATTGCCTGTATTAGCAATTACATTAATGATACAAATTATGATGCCCCAACTATAGCTAAAATGTTGTACGGTAGTTCAAACTTCAATAAGCCGGCCACCACTCCTGAAGCTGTACGTGTTTTCAATAATTCTGAAATCAACCTTGCATATTCTTTTTGTAGTTATGTCGATGATAATATTATATTAAATAATATCCGCGGGGATTTTCCTTTATATGCGCTTTTTACTAGATCGAGTGGTGGCCATGTTTTGACGATATACGGGGTTAATGTCCTAAGTGGGTATATTAGTATTATGTGCCCTATAAATGGTCAGTTAACTGCTTATTCAAGTAGTAAAGGTTATCAGTATGTATCTCCAAGTAGCAATAGCACTTTCACGTTACTTAATGTAGCTTGCTTTTCAACCTAAATGAAGCAAAAGAAATTTTTGTTTGTTGCTTGTTTTCTGCTAGTCATTTTGATTTTTTTATTTCCCAGAACAACGGTCCTTTTTAGTGGCTTGAGTGCCGAAGATATTGATACTATCTTGTATTGGGATATTAACAACTCTTTTTCTCCGTTGAATTCGGAAGATAAAAAGCAGATGATCAATGCTTTGCAAAATATTAGAATGTTTAAGATGAAATCTAATAAATGGCGTAATCTAGCAGGTGGAAGTGCCCAGTTTCAAATCATGTGGATGAATGGGTCAAAATGTGAGGTCATAGTTCTCGAACCATACCTAATTGTTAATCAGGTCGGATATAGGTGCACACATTCCAGCAGTTCCGCTCTTCGTATATTAGATGCAATATATTACTCTTATCCAGATCATATGATATGCGGGTAACAAATTGATTTCGCCGCCGGAATGCCGTTGACATTCCGGCGGCGATTTGGTACGATATAAGTCAGTTTATTGAGAAAACCAGGAGGAAAAACCAGCCATGAAAACACTACTGCTGGGCAACGAGGCCGTTGCCCGGGGATTGTATGAGGCGGGGTGCACCTTCGTCTCCAGCTATCCCGGCACCCCCAGCACCGAGATCACCGAGGCGGCGGCGAAATACCCCGAGATCTACGCCGAGTGGGCCCCCAATGAGAAGGTGGCTATGGAGGCGGCCTTCGGCGCGTCCCTGGCGGGACACCGAAGCTTCTGCGGCATGAAGCACGTAGGGCTCAACGTCGCCGCCGACCCCCTGTTCACCATCGCCTACACCGGCGTCAACGGCGGCATGATTATCGCCGTGGCCGACGACGCCGGGATGCACTCCTCTCAGAATGAGCAGGACTCCCGCCACTACGCCCGTGCCGCCAAGCTGCCCATGCTGGAGCCGGCGGACTCCGCCGAGGCCCTGGAGTTCACCAAGCTGGCCTATGAGCTCTCCGAGGAGTTCGACACGCCGGTGATGATGAAGATGTGTACCCGCATCTCCCACTCCCAGAGCGTGGTGGAGACCGGGGAGCGGGAGGAGCACGCCCCCAAGCCCTACGAGAAGAACGGGGCCAAGTACATCATGATGCCCGGCAACGCCAAGCGCCGCCACCCCATTGTAGAGGAGCGGCTGCGGAAGATTGCGGAGTGGGCGGAGCACGCCTCCGTCAACCGCATTGAGCCGGGAAAAGACTATAAGATGGGCATTATCACCTCCTCCACCAGCTACCAGTATGTGAAGGAGGCCTGCGGGGATACCTATCCGGTGCTGAAGCTTGGCATGGTCTGGCCCCTGCCGGAGAAGAAGATTCGGGACTTCGCCGGGAGCGTGGAGCTGCTGGTGGTGGTGGAGGAGCTGGACAGCTTTATCGAGGACTACTGCCGGAGCCTGGGCCTGGCCCTGACGGGAGAGAGCAATTTCCCTGTCATTGACGAGCTGAGCCCCAACAAGGTGGCCTATGAGCTGACGAGGACCTACCCTGTGGGCGTCAAGTTGGAGGAGGATATCCCGGCCCGGCCCCCGGTGATGTGCGCCGGGTGCCCCCACAGAGGGCTCTTCTACACTCTCAAAAAGAACCATCTGACGGTCCTGGGGGACATCGGCTGCTACACTCTGGGGGCCGTAGCGCCCCTGGGCGCCATGGACAGCACCATCTGCATGGGCGCGTCCATCTCCGGGCTCCACGGCTTCAACAAGGCCAGCGGCGGAGAGAGCGAGGGGAAATCCGTGGCCGTTATCGGCGACTCCACCTTCATGCACTCCGGCGTTACGGGGCTTATCAACACCGCCTACAACGAGTCCAACTCCACGGTCATCATCCTGGACAACTCCATCACCGGCATGACCGGACACCAGCAGAACCCCACCACCGGCTTCAACCTCAAGGGGGACCCCTGCGCGAAAATCGATTTGGAGAGCCTGTGCCGGGCTATCGGCATCCGCCGGGTGCGGGTGGTGGACCCCTACGACCTCGCCGAGTGCGACGCGGCGGTGAAGGAGGAGCTGGCGGCAGCGGAGCCCTCCGTCATCATCTCCCGCCGACCCTGCGCCCTGCTCAAGTACGTCAAGCACCCCGGGCCTATCTCCGCCGACGCGGACAAGTGCGTGGGCTGCAAGTCCTGCATGAAAATCGGCTGCCCCGCCATCAGCGTCACCGGCGGCAAGGCGGTTATCGACAGCACCCTCTGCACCGGCTGCGGGGTATGCACACAGCTCTGTAAGTTCGACGCCCTGGGCGGAAAGAAGGAGGCGTGACCATGGAAACCAAAAATATGATGATCGTCGGCGTCGGCGGACAGGGGACTCTCCTGGCCAGCAAGCTGCTGGGCCGCCTGCTGCTGGGCAAGGGCTTCGACGTGAAGGTCAGCGAGGTCCACGGCATGAGCCAGCGGGGCGGCAGCGTCGTCACCTACGTCCGTTGGGGGGAGAAGGTCTATTCCCCCATTGTGGACAAGGGGCAGGCGGATGTGATATTGTCCTTCGAGCTGCTGGAGGCCGCCCGTTGGACGGAGTACCTGAAAAAGGGCGGGAAAATCATCACCAACACCCAGCAGGTAAACCCCATGCCGGTGATTACCGGCGCGGCGGCGTATCCGGAGAATCTGGCTGAGAAAATCAAGGGCCTTGGCATCGACCTGGACGCCATCGACGCGCTGAAGCTGGCCGAGGAGGCCGGGAGCAGCAAGGCGGTGAACATCGTGCTCATGGGCAGACTGTCCAAGTGGTTCGATTTCACGGAGGCGGAGTGGATGGACGCTCTGGAGAAGAGCGTGCCGGGCAAGTTCCTGGAGCTGAACAAGAGGGCGTTTGTTCTGGGACGGGACTGCTGAAATGTGAAAAAACTCCGGCGGAGGGACCGCCCTCCGCCGGAGTTTCCGTTTTATTCTTCTTCCAAATCCCGCTCCCGCCACTCGGTCAGAAAATGATAGGCGGAGCAGAGTGCCAGAATCCCCGCTGTCCAAAGAGGGAACATCTCCCGCAGCACAGCGGCGGAAACCAGACAGCCGGCAATTCCGCCGGCGGCGTTCCAGCCGATTCCACGGATAAAGGAGTGCTTCCGATCTTTTTTAGTGACGTAGACACACAGACAGACGAAACCCAGGGTAAGAAGCAGCACCATCTGGGCCGGGTTCCTCCACCCCTCCGGAAGCTCCGGGATGGGGACAATCTCAAAAAACACCAGCATCATCAGAAACCAGAACGGCAGGCCCAGCACATACCTCAGCCGTGGATCAAAGGACCGTTTCAGCCAGGACAGATCGCTCATGCAAAAAATCCCCCTTTCCTCCGCAGTTCCATATTCCTACAAGGTAATTATACAATATGCGCTGTTCCCTGTCAACAGCGGTGTTTCCGTAAATCCACCGTTGACTTTACCCGCCTAAAGTGATAAAATATACAGAAAAATTCATGGCCGCGGGCCTTAACCTATACAACACAAGGAGAACCCCCAATGGAGCGTTACTACCAACCTGAAATCGAAACCGCCTCCCGCGAGCAAATCCTGGCCTGGCAGAACGAGCGCCTGGTCAAACAGGTCCGGCACGTCTGGGAGAACGTGCCCTACTACCGCAAAAAAATGGAGGAGAAGGGCGTCACCCCCGACGATATCCAGAGCGTGGACGACCTCCATAAGCTCCCCTTCCTCACCAAGGACGACCTGCGGGACGCCTACCCCTACGGCCTGCTGGCCAAGCCCCTGGCCGACTGCGTGCGCATCCAGTCCACCTCCGGCACCACCGGACGGCGTGTGGTGGCCTTC
>JAAWUC010000126.1 GCA_022804995.1 Oscillospiraceae bacterium | reverse complement strand
GCATTTGAAACATTTTTGATGTGGTTTTCTTTGCGAAAATCACTTTATCGACAGGCTGACCGAAGCGGCGGGAGGCAAAGCCTCCCGCCGCTTCGGCGTTGAATGAGAGATAAAAGAAAGAAGAGAGAGAAAGAAACCTGTCCTGCATCTATATCAAGCGGCGTTTCCGTTCCAGCCCCGGCCGTAGCCGAAGAACTCATTGAAGAAGTCCTCCATGCTGCCCTGGTAGTAGGAATCTCCGCGTTGATAGCTGTCGTTGGGGGCGCTGGGCTCCGTGGGGGCGTTCTGCTCACCGGCGGCGCTGGTCCGCTCCATGGTGCTGCCGAAGGTGAGCTCGGTGGTGTACACCTGACCGCCGCGGACAAAGGTGACGGTGGCGGTATCACCGGCCTTGTAGCTCTTGCTGCCCACAGCGGAGGTCAGATCCTGCTGGGAGGTGATGGTGGTGGTGCCGATCATGGTGATGACATCTCCCGTCTGGAGGCCCGCCTTGGCGGCGGGGCCGTTCTCCACCACCTCCGCCAGATAGGCCCCGCTGCGCACGCCGGTCTCCGGGTAGTAGGAGGCGCTGGCCGCGCTGACGCCCATGTAGGCGTGGGTTGTGACCTGGCCGTTTTCCATGATATCCTTGAGCATGTTGAGCACATCGTCAATGGGGATGGCGAAGCCCAGGCCCTCGGCGGCGGTGCCGTCGCCGGCGGCGGAGTACTTGGCGGAGACGATGCCCACCACCTCGCCGTAGGTGTTGAAGAGGGGCCCGCCGGAGTTGCCGCCGTTGACGGGGGCGGTGATCTGAATCATGTTGAAGGGGGTGCCGTTTACGTTGATCTCCCGGTTGAGGCAGGAGACAATGCCCTCGCTCATGGAGAAGGTGAGCTCGCCCAGGGGGTTGCCGATGGCGGCCACGTCCTCGCCCACCCGCAGGTTGGCGCTCTCGCCGATGACCACGGGGGTCAGCTCCCGGTCCCCGGCGTCGATTTTGACAACGGCGATGTCGTAGTCCTCGTCGCCGCCCACGATCTGGGCGGGGTAGGTCTTGCCGTCGCTGAAGCTGACCTGCACGTCATTGCCGCCGCTGACCACATGGTAGTTGGTGACGATGTAGCCGTCCTTGGTGATGACGAAGCCGCTGCCGGAGCTGGCGGTCTTGACCTGACGCCCAAAGTAGTTATAGCCCTGGGAGATGGAGATGACATTGATGCTCACGCAGCTGCCCACGTTGGCGTCGTAGACCTCCGGCAGGGTCAGCTTCTGGGTGCCGGTGACGGCCACGGTGGTGACCTCCGGAGCCTCCCGGTCGCTGAGGAGGATGGCGGTCTGGGAGCCGTCCTCCACGCCGTCCCCGCCGCTCCCCGTATTGCGCAGGAACCATCCCGCGCCAAAGGCGCCGCCCAGCAGGAGCGTTCCGCACAGGACGCCGGCCGTCACCCGCTTCCAGATGCTGTGTCCCTTGGGCTGAACGGGCTCCAGGGTGGGAATCGGCTCACTGTAATTGGGATGGTAGCTGTAGTGGTACTCGTAGTTGTTTCTATCCTGCTCGTTATACATCTGGAAAGCCTCCTTGAAGAACTTGTATCGCGTTTCCGCGTTGTTTTCTTTCGATGGTCCTACTATACCGGTGATTTATGTCCAAAGTATGAAGATTTTTTGCAGGGTTTTTGAACAATCTGGAAAGGCTTTGTGAATGGGCGCACCTGCGGAAACACGAAAAAAGAGGACGGCTCTCCGGCCGCCCTCTCTGTGAGGGGACTTACTCCTCCTCGTGTCCGTGGTCATGGCCGCAGCAGCCCTCCTGGGCGCAGCCGTCGCAGGGGTGCTCATAGGGGATGCCCTTGCGCTTGTAGTAGTCGGCCACAGCGGCCTTTACCGCCTGCTCGGCCAGAACGGAGCAGTGGATCTTCACCGCCGGCAGGCCGTCCAGGGCCTCCACCACCGCCTTGTTGGTGAGGGTCAGCGCCTCCGCAAGGGGCTTGCCCTTGATCATATCGGTGGCGATGGAGCTGGTGGCGATGGCGCTGGCGCAGCCGAAGGTCTGGAACTTCACGTCCTCGATGATCTCATCGTCGCTGATCTTCAAATACATCCGCATGATATCGCCGCACTTGGCGTTGCCCACCTCGCCCACGCCGTTAGCGTCCTCCAGAGTCCCCACGTTGTGGGGATGGGCGAAATGCTCCATTACTTTTTCACTGTATTCCATAGCCATAGCAGGCACTTCCTTTCTTATATAATGGTGATTACCGGTAGGGATCCGGCATAGTCTCCAGCATACGGGACCAGACGGGGCTCATCTGCCGCAGCTCCCGGACCACCTGGGGCACCTGCTCCAGAATGTAGTCCACCTCGGCCATGGTGTTGTACTCACACAGGCTCAGCCGCAGGGAGCCATGGGCAATCTCATGGGGCATCCCCAGGGCCAGCAGCACATGGCTGGGGTCCAGGGACCCGCTGGTGCAGGCGCTGCCGGAGCTGGCGCAGATGCCCGCCAGGTCCAGCCGCAGCAGCAGGCTCTCCCCCTCGATGCCCTCGAAGCAGAAGCTGACAATCCCCGGGGCCCGGTGGTCGGGACTGCCGTTGCAGCGGGAGTTGGGAATCCGGCTCAGCCCCGCTATCAGCTTGTCCCGCATGGCGCAGACCTTGACCCGGTTCTCCTCCAGGTGTGCGCAGCTCTCCTCCAGCGCCGCCGCCATGGCCAGAATGGCCGGAATGGCCTCGGTGCCGCCCCGCTTGTCCCGCTCCTGGGCCCCGCCCTCAATGAAGTTCCGGAGCCGGATGGACTTCTTGCAGTACAGGGCCCCGACGCCCTTGGGGGCATGGAACTTGTGGCCGGAGAGGGAGAGCATGTCGATATTGTCCGCCTCCACATCCACCGGAATGTGTCCCACAGCCTGGACGGCGTCGGTGTGAAAGAGGATCCCCCGTTCCCGGCACAGGGCCCCAATCTCCCGGATGGGCTGGACGGTGCCGATCTCGTTGTTGGAGAACATGATAGTCACCAGGCAGGTGTCCTCCCGGAGGGCCTTCTCCAGATCCTCCAGCCGGACCACACCGTCCTCATAGACAGGAAGGTACGTCACCTGAAAGCCCTGCTTCTCCAGCTTCTTCAGGGTGTGGAGCACCGCGTGGTGCTCAATGGGGTCGGAGATGATGTGGCGCTTCCCCCGCTCCGCCCCCAGGCGGGCGGCCTCGGTGATGGCCCAGTTGTCCGACTCCGTGCCGCAGCCGGTGAAGTAGATCTCCCGGGGCTCAGCGTTCAGGCATTGGGCCACGGTCTCCCGGGCCCGGATGAGGGCCAGATTGGCGTCCCGTCCCTTCCGGTGGAGGCTGCTGGGGTTGCCGTAGAGCTCGTGCATAGCGGGGAGCATCGCGTCCACGGCGGTTTTGCTCATGGCCGTGGTGGCCGCGTTGTCAGCGTATACGAACATACCGTTTCCTTCCTTCCTTCGCCGGGGAGGCCGGCGGGCTTTTCTCAAATTCCTATCTAAATATAGGGCTTTCTTCCGCTGCTATCATACGGCCGGCGGGGGAATTTGTCAAGTGCTTTTTCAGCAGTTTCCCCGAGCGGACTGGCAGTGGGCTGCGCGGCGGGCGTCGATGCGGCGCTGCTTGTCCACCAGGTCCGCCAGCGTCACATGGTCCACCACGTTGCTGATGGCCTGGTCCACCTGGGCCCAGAGGTCCAGGGTAACGCACTCCTTGCACCGGGCGCACTGGTTTACCTCGTCGTCCAGACAGGAAACCGGGGCAATACTGCCCTCCACCGTCCGGAGGATTGCCCCCACGGTGCAGTCCTCCGGGTCTCGGGTCAGGTGGTAGCCGCCCTTGGCGCCCCGGACGCTGCGGACCAGACCGCCCCGGATCAGAAGGGGGATGATTTGCTCCAGATATTTTTCGCTGATCCCCTGGCTCTCGGCTACGGTTTTGACCGAGAGGTTCACCCCCTGCTCCTGCATGGCTAGGGCCAGCATGAGATGGAGCGCGTAGCGGCTCTTGGCGGATATTTTCATGGCGTCTCTCCTCCTCAACAACTCCTATCTTAATATAGGAATTATCCCCTGTCAAGAGGGAATTATACTTTTTGTCCCTTTGCCGTTGCACCGAAAAAGACAACTTCTCCCCCGTTACAGCCATGGGTGTAACGGTTTTCCGCCGTTAACACCACTTTGAAAAGGAGAACTGCATGAATTACACAGAGAAGTACCGTCTGCCCCAGTGGGAAGAGGAGGACCGAATCCTCCGGACTGATTTTAACCAGGCAATGGCCCGCATTGAGGATGCTATTTATGACGCGCCCTACCGTGTCGGGCAGTACTACGGAACCGGAAGGGCGCAAACCGTTGTGGTGGGATTTCAGCCGCTGATGCTGTTTATTACGGAGGTCCACGACGGGAAGGATTTCGCCGATGCCGCCTGCGGGACGTTCAGCATGTACGGCAGATCGGCGGCGGATGATCCCCAGGTCACTATGATCCAAAATGGTTTCTACATGAACAGCAAACACCAGTACCCCAGTGTGAATCAGAAGGATAAACGTTACTATTACATTGCTTTCCGTTAAAAACCGGACTGAAAAACCCCCAAGGGCCGAAGCCCTTGGGGGTTTCCCATGCTTTAAACAGGGTGCTCAGATGTCTTGTTTACGCCTGAACGAAAACAATAATCTCAACGACAGTCGTGCTGCTATCGCTACTGTCTGTGACCTCCAGCAGCACCTTGTTGTTCTCGCCGGACAGGAGGTTCACGCTCGTCCCGCTCGTCAGACCAGCCTCAGTCAGCGCAATCTTGGTAACACTCAGGTTGGTGTTAGCGCCGAAGCTGATATCGCTCGTCTGTACCGTGGTCTTATCCTTGCCGAGACGGAAGGTACCGTCCTCAGCGGCGGGGAAGCCAGCGATAGTGTCGATCTTGGCGACGATCTCCTTCTTGGCATCGTCCTCCGCAGCAGCATCCTCCGCTCTGATCTTATCCATCTCAACCTTAATGGTAGCAAAGCTCTCGTCATAGGCCTCGATGATGTTGGTCAGGACCGCGCCGGTGTTCCAATCTTCGAGCTCAACCGGAGTATTGATGACGGTCAGGAAGTCCATGTACGCATCGTGAATTGTCCGATTCCACTTGGGAACCTGGGCGACAATAGCGTCATATTCATTTCCAAGATTGACCTGTCCCCACGCGCTCATGCCGAGTTCGTTGACCAGACGGTACAGATTCGACTGCGCCACGGCCATGAGCTTCGTCGCAACAGCGATCTTAGCGTTCATCTTGGTCGTGAACACATCGGCCTCGGTCGTACTAACAGCCTTGATGTTGTTTCTCTGAGTGCCGACAACAATTCTCACTGTTTCGTCCTGGTCGGCGCTTGTATACTGATCCATCCAGGTATCGAAACCGGGCTCAGCAATCATCGTATCGTGATCGGGCTCAAGCTTGCCGTCCAGCGGAGCGCAGAACTCCTCCAGCTCGGCAACAGCCTTCGCGATAGCGATCTTGAGGGTGTCCACTGAGAGAGAGACTTTCAGTGTAACCTTGCCGCCATTAGCCTTGATGTCAGACAGCTTCCACAGCTTAGTGTTGCCGGCAGTGCCGGTGACAGTAGCCTGCTCGCTGGTCACGCCGGTAACAGTGGTATTAGCATCATGCTCGAAGGTGATGTAAGCCTCCTTGGTACCCTCGGCAAGGACAGCAGGATCGAACTTGAAGCCAACATCCGCAGCATTCACGGGGTTGCCGGCGGCATCCACCAGATTGACCTGGATCTCATAGTCAGTGCTCTCGACGACCTCGCCGGTGCGCTGCTCGATGATGATGTCCTCATAGAGGTTCTCCAGCCAAGCGGGGGAGTTCCAGTCGTGCTTGTGGCTGTC
>JAAWUC010000165.1 GCA_022804995.1 Oscillospiraceae bacterium | reverse complement strand
GAATGTGACTGCCGCCCTGCTGGGCTCCCCCGCTTCCCGCGAGGTCGTCGCCGAGCTGCTCTTCCGCTCCATCCTGGTGCCCACCGTTACCTACAATAATGCATTCGGCTATCAGGAGACTGACACCACTCTGGGCTACGACAGCTTCAAGCTGGAGGCCATTGAGGGCGTCGTGGTTGCCAACGAGTACGCTAACCTCTACGACACCCAGGTTCTGGGCACCGGCAAGACCGACTTCGAGATTGCCAAGGACGACGTTCGCAGCCTGAACATCGCCTCCGAGCTCACCGCTATCGGCGAGGCCCACTACGCCTACGTCTCCGGCTCCACCGTTTACGCTCTGGAGAACACCGGTGACAACACCGTTTGGGAGCCCGAGAACGGCAAGGGCACTACCATCACCGGCAGCAAGTTCCTCTCCAACACCGGGCTGAAGAAGGACGACAACACCGAGTTCTACTTCGACTTCGGCCGCGAGGGCCACTTCTCCTGTGACCAGCGCCTGGAGTTCACCGTGATCTTCGGCACTCCCGATGCGCAGGCCGCTTTCGACAAGAGCTATGAGAACATTTCCAAGGTTGCTGCCGGTGACATCGACAACTGGACTGTTCATTACGATGGTACTCTGACTGGTAGCAAGTGGAGCGGCGGCACGCAGGCTGACTCCAGCGATGTTAAGGACGGCGATTTCACCGTCTTCGACAACGAGGATACAGCTCACTATCCCGTGCGCTACAACCGCGTGATCCGTGCCGAGGATGAGATCACCGCCAAGGAGCTGGAGATCATCCGGGGCATCTTCGCCGCCGCTGACAACGACATTGATAACGGCCTTGACCGCGATAAGGTCATCGGCGATGTCTTCGTGGGTACCAAGTCCACCAACAGCCAGACCGACGAGGAGCGCGACGTCTCCAACTCCATCTCCTACCGCAAGTTTGTGGACGAGTACATCAACTCTGAGGCTTGGGATCAGGACATCGAGTCCAGCAAGAACGGCCAGTGGCTGAAGGTCGTCGACAACGACGGCGACGGCATTGCCGAGTACGCTTTCCTGACCCAGTACTACCTGGACGAGGCCGTCGGCTCCTACACCAAGAGCGGCGAGACCATCCTGGAGTTCAACAGCCTCGACGTCGAGGATCGCAAGGATGACGGCGCCGTTATCGACATCGCTGAGGGCATCGCCGTGGGCGACGTGGTCCTCTACACCGATATCGACAACCGCGTTACCATGACCAAGGCCGAGTCCGTCAAGGCCAAGATCAAGACCGTCAACTTCAAGGATGAGACCTGCACCACTACCGACGATGTGACCTACAACCAGTCCGGCATCGCCAACAAGACTGACATGGATGAGCTCGTCGTCAACATGGATGACCAGGTTGATTACAACATCTACTTCGACAAATACGGCTATGCCCGCGCCTACGAGCTGGCCAACGGCAATCAGTACGGCCTGCTCACCGAGCTCTACTGGTCCCGGGGCCAGAACGGCCAGTACGTCACCAACGCCGAGCTGACCGTCGAGATGAAGGCCGGCAAGACTTCCCTCGACGAGTACACCGTGTCCAACAAGGACAACGAGTACCTGCTCCGCAACGGCAGCAACAAGGATCAGAATTGGGCCGACCTGGACAACGGCAAGAAGACCGTCTATGATGTTGCCAAGAAGAGCGAGATCGTGCTTCAGCCCGCCATCGGCCAGCTGGGTCTGGAGAATAACATCATCCATAGCCGGGAGTTTGAGGACATCTTCACCAAAGCCACCACCAACGTGGGCGTGTACGTGGAGACCGGCGACGGCGAGGTCCGCCTGACCTCCCCCGTCAAGTACGCCGCCAACACCAAGGGCGAGCGGCTGTACTACAGCAACGCTGACTGCACCGGCGGCAAGAATGTCCACACCAGCACCAACAGCTATGACTACCCCGCCTATGAGATCGACTTTGTCGAGCTGAATGCGGAGTCCAGCATCGCCGCTGACGCCCGCCGCTACAACATCGCTACCGCTGACGACGGCGGTAGGGACAGCCGCTATGTTGCCAGCAAGTACGTCAACGCCGTCCATGACACCGAGTACTACATCCTGGACAAGGGCAACCGGAAGGTGGACTACTTCACCGACTACGATAACGTGTACGCTATCGACGCTGGCAAGATCATTGCCGCCTACGCTGTGGCCCGGAACACCGAGTACGACAGCGACAGTAACGACTACTGGGTTGCCGATGTCATCGTCATCGAGGTTTCCGAGCTGGATACCACCTATGACAGCACCTCCATCCTCTATACCAATCCCAGCCAGACCTCCGGCAGCACCAAGAGCATGTGGGGCCTGAACACCGAGTACGGCGACACGGAGATGATCCCGGAGAACAAGAACTGGGACAGCCGCTGGGACGGCAACTGGGCCTATGAGGTCGACGAGAAGGAGCTCAAGGACGACATCCTGTACGCCAACGGCGTCGATCCCATCACCGTCAACTACAACGCCCGCGGCCTGTACGCCGGCATCGTTGACCGTGTCAAGGACATCAACAAGCGCGGTGCTTACATCGATGTCCGCTGGCCCGACACCAACAATGCTTCCCCCCGTAGCGCTGAGAACACCTACGGCGACTACGGCGTGTACAGCGTGGATCTGCGCGACGGCGCGGAGCTCATCGCCATTGGCTCCAGCAGCGGCAAGAACTACGAGACCCGCACCCTCTTCGCCAGCGACAGCGACTCCCGCAACGATTACCACACGGGCGACCGCGTGATCTGGGGCGTTGACAAGGACGGCGATGTGACCTTCGTGCTGAACATCGACTACGTCAAGGACTCCTGGGTGGCTCCCGAGTGGCTGACCGAGGAGAGCACCGGCATGGCCACCGGCGGCCTCTGGTACTCCATTGCCGCCGAGCAGACCGAACGCCACAATGCTCCCGACTTTGAGGCCGCTATGGCCGCTTACCGCAAGTGGGTCAAGGAGGGCGACGCTTATCTGGAGGCGGCCAAGGGGATCATCCAGAGCGCCATCAACGGCGGCAAGCTCTCCGCCAAGGAGAAGGCCGAGCTTGAGAAGCTCCTTGCTACCATGGAGGGCGACGATCCTACCGTGACACCCGACGAGATCGGCAAGCTGGAAGTTTCTGCCGACGCTCCCCAGGCTGTGAAGGACGCTCTGACCATTCAGAGCTGGGCTGGCAAGGACTATGCTTATGTCAACATCACCGATGATGACATGACCATCACCGAGCTGCTTGGCTACCTCACAGCTGGCGGCAAAGACCTTTCCTTTGTGGACGCGATCGACCGGACCAACGGTCCTCTGACCGCTGATCGCACCGCTTCCGCTGCTAAGAAGATCACCGCTAAGATTGGCGGAACCATCTTCATCATCAATGTTACTGCCGAGGCGGATCCCGACCATGCGAAACAGTTCTTCACTGTCAACTACACCGAGGGCCAGGCCACTGTGACGCTGAAGAATGGCGGCACTGCCGTCAAGAGCGGCGAGCCTCTTGCTAAGGACACTGTTGTTGTTATCAAGTATATCACCGACGGCTTTAAGGATCATGCTACGAAGGACAAGGACGGCAATGCTGTCACCGGCACTGGTACTAATAGTGAGGAGTTCACGCTCACCAAGGACCTGTATGTCACTGCTACAGCTCTGACTGCCGCTGACATTGCGGATGCCAAGCTGACCGCCGCCCTGGCCAAGGTTCCGGCTACGATTGGTTACGAGACCAAGCTCGAGGCTGATCATACCGAGGCCAAGACCAAAGCTTACATTAAGGAGCTCGTAGAAAAGGCGATTGCCGATTCTTCCGTCACCGTTGCGGTTGCTATAAAGACGAGCGAGGTCTATACAGCACCGACCGTAAAGGGTACCGCTGTGACCAACAAGTTCACGATCACGCTGTCTGCTGAGAATATGACCGCCGCTCAGACGGTGAATAAGGATGTTGCCTGCAAGTTCACCAGCACTGCGGCTGATGAAGAAGCTGCCGCTATCACCGCCGCTGTCAAGAGCGCGATTAACGCCAAGTACAGCGTCACCGAGTATGACAGCTGGGCAGAGTGTAAGGCCGCCATCATCGAAGCGATCGAGGGCGTGGAGGGTGTTACTGAGGTGACAGCCCTGACGATTGACCCCGACTTCGAGAGTGATACTATTTGGGAAGGTGGCCGCTACTGCACAATCACCTTTACCTTCAAGTGGACCGACTCCGCCGGCGCTGAGCAGACTGCATCGAATATCGAAGCTAACATCAGCACCATCAAGTAAATCAGCACACACAAAGAATCCCCCGGGCATCAGCCCGGGGGATTCCCCATTTTATCGGAAGGCGATGTAATTGTACTCTCTTCCAGAGATGTTCACCTGGGGGGAACGGGTTTTCGTGTCGTGTCCCACCACATGAAATCCGGTGTCCGTCATCGTGATTCGGCTGGACGTGACCGTCTCGCCCGCCGCCGACACGGAGCCCATGACATTATCCGCGACAAACCCCAGCTGGCCGGTACAGATCACAACAAACTGAGGCCGGAAGCCGACTTCAATATCCATATCGTGCCCTGTTCCGTCATACCGCCCGACGGCGTAGGGCAGCTGTGCCGCCCGATCAATCCCGCTGTCGATGTCGGCGCACATCTGATTGAAGTCGGTGCGCATCACCCGGTCGCTTTCCTCCCACTGGGGCAGATGGTATTTTACCGTGTAGTTCATGCAGTTCTCCTTTTTATTGAGTGTTAACGGCAGAAAACCGTTACACCCAAGGCTGTAACGGGGGAGAAGTTGCATGGTTTGGTGCAGCGGCGGAGCTGGCATGAGCCGAGGCTTGTAATTCTATAAATCTCCATTATTTTACCACATTATTCCCATGCACAATTTGTTTTGTGCGGTGTTGCCTTAGATCCAATGTTACAACACATTTGAGTAGTAGCCGTTTCCAAAACTATCATTACGGAAAAGTGTGGCGTTTAAGTTGTAGTTGCTTGCCTTTTCTTATGACCCTACTGCAAAAAATTGAGAACCAGGGCAAGGGCGGCAATCCCCAGCATCATCAGCGCCGGCGCAAGGACGATGTTGCAGACCGCCCAAACCGTGCGTACACCATCCGGCAGGGTGATTTTCAGAAACACCGGGACAAGGGTTGCCAGCGGCAGCAGACTGACGAGCAGCGCCGCCAGGCTGAGCTTTTGCAGTTTTTTTGTGGCTTCTATACGATTACCTCATTTCCTTTTTTCCAAATTGTGCGATTGACAGGGCAAGCAGGACAGCAAATACAGCGATTGCACAGGGCAGGAAGGGCATCAACGCAAACGCGGCGTCAGAGGTTTCCGCCGTAAAATCGTGCAGGGAGCAGGACACCAGATAGCCGCTGTAACAGTAGGGATAAGCAATCCAGAGTGGCGTGTTGGCGACCAGAATACCGGGGATCACCAGCAGCAGGTTTAACCCCACGGAAAGCAGGGGCTTTTCAAATAATACCGTGATAGCCCACATCGCCGCCAAGCATGGGAGCATGGTCAGAAACAGCCCCACGCACCATTTCAGAAGATAGAGAACGGGCAATGTTTCCGTAATCCCCATTGTCGAAGCAGCCACCATACCGGCGACTACGAACACCGCCAGAAAAACGACCATTTCCATGAACAGATAGAACATCAGGACACAAAACTTTGCCAGGGAAAGGGCTTCCCGGCTGACCGGCAGGGCCAGCATTTTCAGGATACCATTATTCTGTGTTTCCCGCCCCGCAATCATCACACAGACCACAATCATGCTGAACGGCAGCAGATAATAGGCGTAGACCAGGGCGCTTTGAATAAACATAGCGGGCCATGCATTGGTGTACTCCGGCGTGAAGTACCGGCTTAACGCCGCTACCCCGGAGGCCACTACCAGCAGCGGGGCAATAAAAATCAGCGGAACGATTTTTGAGCGTTTCACTTTCATAAACTCAATGCCGAGCAAATCCAAAAAG
>JAAWUC010000125.1 GCA_022804995.1 Oscillospiraceae bacterium | reverse complement strand
CCAATCTCGCCCCCCTTGTGAAAGGGGGGAGGGCCGCCGCGAAGCGGTGGCGGGGGGATTCGTCGCAGGGAACTCCCGAAAAAGTCAGCACTGGAGAAAAGAGGCGTCGCAGGGAACTCCCGAAAAAGTCAGCACTGGAGAAAAGAGGCGTCACAGAGCCCCCTCAGGAAATCCCCTTCAACCCCGCAATGGTCTCCCGAATCCTCTCCGCCAGCCTCTCCGGGAGCTCCAGCTGCTCCATCTCGCAGCCCTCCGCCGTCAGCCGGTTCCGAATCCCGAAGAATACCCCGTCCAAAAATACCGACGAGCAGTGCCACTCCCCCCGCAGGCAGGCCAGCAAACTCAGAGTCCCCGAGCTGAGCGCCGGGGCCACATAGGGCTTGTATCCCAGCCCCCGCATCTCCAGGTTGGCCCGCTTGGTTTTTTCCGTCAGCTCCCGGGAGAGGGCGTCATCATAATCGGAGATGGAATTGGCGATGATCAGCCCCTCCCCGTGGGGGCCGAAGGATCGTCCGTCAGTGAGGAAGGAGGCGAATTTCGTCTCTTTTTTTGCGTAATACGCCGCTCTGGCGTTCATCACCCCCAGGCCGAAGCCCCGGACCTGGCACACGGACAGCCCCTTCCCGTCCAGCGCGCCCTCCTCATTGGTGTTGCTCTCCAGCAGCGCCGCCCGGCACAGGGGGTCCACCGGGTCGCTGACCACGCAGAACAACCCCTTGTACCCCTTCTCCCGGGCCATGCGCCCGTAGCTGGCCGCCAGGGGCCGGTTCAGCTCGTACTGTGCCATGCGCACGTCCCCGTTTTTCACCGCCGTGTCCGGCACAAACCGGGACGCGCAGAACAGGAACACATCGCAGCCGAAAATGTTATCAATATCCACGATTTCTACCGGCGGAAAACGGTTTTCCCCCGGGGGCGCGATCTGGTTGAGCTCAAACTCCCACCGCTGGGGCACATTCTCCCGCAGATCGCAGATGCCCAGGGTTTCGATCACATCCCCGCCCATGAGCCGCAGGCCCATAGCCAGGGTGCTCCCCACGTCCCCCAGGGCCAGGAGGTGGACCCGGTATTTCTCTTTTCTCACCGGCAGAGCGCAGGAAAAGGGCGTTCCGCCGGCAGTGACAAGACTATCATGTGGAAATAGTTCCATTTCTATCCTCCGATTACGATTTTGACATTGGCCCGCAGCCGCTGGAGCATTTCAATGTCGTTGTCCAGGTAGGTGGACGGGGCACGGCTCAGGTCGTAGGCCATGCAGCCCCCCTTGTCCGGGCACTGGGGCAGGATCACCGCCTCCCCCAGGCGGCTGAGGGTCAGGTTCCGGGCGTACAGAGCCCGGTACTCCGTCTCCAGCGTCAGCAGAATGTCCCTGGCGTTCTCCAGGCACGTCAGGCTCAGCCGGTAGGTGGAGCCGTCGGCGCAGTCCTCGGTGAAGTCCGGGGCGGCGTAGGGGAAAATCCGGTTCACCGCCGGATGGAGCCCCCCGGCCATGGCCTCGGTTCGGCGGACCGTGTCCCCGCCGATAAAGGGGTACAGCGTGGACTCCACAAACCGCATCCGCAGGTTGGGCAGGTAGTAGATACCGTCCACCGGACAGCCCAGCTGCTCCATGATATCCCGGCCCATGCCGGTAAGGTAACCCACCAGCACCTGCCGGATGGGGGTGCCGTTGGCCTCGAACAGGGGGGCCAGGCGGCGGATGCGCTTGCCGTCGTGGAGCATATCATCCACCAGGATCACCGGCCGCCCGAAGGCATGGATGGTCCGCACCTGGTCCGCCAGAGGGGAGTAGAAGGGGTAGCTCTCAATGGAGTAGGAGGACAGGTCCGGCTCATAGACCTTGTCGGTGTGGAGGGTCTTGGTGACGGTGTTGGGCACCGCCACGCCCCGCAATATCTTTCCGAAGGGCACGCAGATGCACTCGCCCAGCTGCCTGGGCTCCGTGGGCGTGGGGGGCACGCCGTTGCAGGCGGTGATGCGGTGGAGCAGCCGGTGGTGGATGACCCCGGCGGACATGGACAGCACCAGGCAGCCGGGGTACAGGGCCGTCAGGGCCTTCTGCAGCCGCCGGTGGGCCTCCGAGAGTACCGCCAGAACCCGCGGGTTGGCGGACAGGGGGGCCTTGATGGTGGTGTCCATGTTCCGGGTGATCACGATAGGCCTCCGCATGTCCACCGTCAGCAGCTCCTGCCCGCAGTCCACCGGGGCGGTGACAAATCCCTGGAGGGAGAGGATCTCCCGGACGTAAGCCACCGTGGCCTCGGCGGGGCAGAAGAGGGCGTAGGCATACTCCTGCCGCAGGGCCAGGGTCAGCACCTCCGTCAGCAGCAGCTGGCACAGATCCAGCTGCTGGGGTCCCCGGGGGACGTAGATGCCGCTGATGACCAGGGCGCGGCCCCCGGCCTGCTGCCGGACATAGCCGGTGAGGGTGGTGTCCCCCAGCCGGGAGAACAGCTGGGGGGAGTCCACGCACTGGAAGCTGGCGAAGCCCAGCACCGGCCCGCTCTCCCCGTGGCGCAGGAGGTAAAGATGGTCCCCCAGCCGCCGCAGCTTCTCGAAGAGGCCCCCGGTGTCCGGGTGGCCCGCCAGAGCGGTCTTCTCCAGCAGCCGGGCCGTCTCCTCCGTCAGCTCCAGGCAGTGAACGAAGGCCATGTCCTCCGTGCGCAGAATGGGCTTGTCCTGGGGCTCCCGGAGGTAGAGGCCATGGAGGTAGATAAACTCCTGGGCCACCGGGTCGATGAGGTTGGAGATGTCCCGGCCCCGGTCGATGGCGTCCCGGATTCGGGTGGAGCTGATGTCCTCCAGGTGGTCCGGGAGCTGGAGCTCGACGACCTTGCCGGTGACGGCGGAGTAGTCTGGCTTCTCCTTCCCCCGGCGGAAGATGATGTGGTCAAAGGTGTGGATGGAGTGCTCCTCGGGGGGCTTTTTGTAGGAGGAGGCATTGGAGACGACGTCGGAGCCCACCACGATGGAAACCTCCCGGCCCGGGAAAGCGGCGCGCAGGGCCTCCAGATTGGCGGGGTTGGCGATGTTCACCGGGAAATCCTCAGGGAACACATGGACGTGGAACTCTCCGGCGGTGGAGATGCTGGCGATGCGCCGGCGGATCCGGTGGGGCTGGGTCTTTTTCGACCAGGAGAACTCGTCAATGGCCAGCATAACCTCAAAGCCCAGCTCCCGGATGGCCCGGACGATGCCCTTGTGGGAGAGGGTGAAGGGGTCGAAGGTGCCGGGAAAGAAGGCCACGGGCCCTGGCGCCTCAAAGCGGAAGCCCCCGTGGAGGATCTCCTGCTCTGTGACAAACCGGTACAGGTGGCCCAGCATCGCCGCCCGGTAGTAGAAGGTGAGGTCGTTCCCCCGGTCCTCCCAGATGAGGGAGAGGAGCTTCTTGAGGGTGAGGAGGAAGGCCCGGCGCTTCTCGTGGCGACCCAGGGTCTGGGAGGCGAACACCGACCGGCCCAGCACGAACAGCGCCTCCTGGCGCACCTCGGACCGGAAGCCGGCCAGCCCCTTGAGCAGGCAGCCCAGCAGCTGCTCCCGGCGGCGGCGGTAGACCTGGTCCGGCTCCGGGAAGCGGACCCGGTAGGTGTCGTAGGATTCGTACATCACACCCACGGTATCCAGCACGCAGGAGACCACGCTGCCGTTGGCGGAGCAGAGGTAGTCCTCCAGATCCAGCAGCAGCTCCTCCAGCTGGGCCGGTGGGAGCCACAGGCAGAACCGGCCCAAATAGCCGGGGATGTATTTGGAGAACTCCTGCTGGCCGATCTCCAGCCCCCGGGTGAGCTCCACGGCCACCTCGTTGCGCTGGTCCACGCTCAGCAGCGGGGCGATCTCCAGCAGGGCCGCGCCGGCGCTGTGGCGGACCGTGACCCGGTCGCTGACCTTGATGAGGTTCGACAGATGGGTGGCAATGTGCAGCAGCTGGCCTCCGCCGGCCCGGGCGAAGTCCGTCAGCAGGCGGATATTGATCTCCTTGACGATCCAGGGGGTGGCGGTCTTCAGGTTGTCCAGGAAGATGTCCGCCACCGTGTCCTCGTCCAGGGACAGGGGGGCGTGGCCCCCGCCGGCGGAGATGTCCCGCACCGTCAGATCCCGCATGAGCCCCAGGGACCGGCAGTCCCCGCAGTGGACGGACCGCAGGGCGTGGAGGATGATGTCGTGGGCGGAGACGTAGTTCTTCAGATAGCCCAGCAGCAGCACCGCCGCCGACCGCACCGTCAGGTCCCGGCGTTTGGAGAGTGTCTCGGCGAAGTCCAGCAGGTCGTAGCGCTGCTGGTCCGGGCACACGTCCAGAGGCAGGGCCGTGGCTGTCTCCAGCAGCTGGAAGGCGATCTCCCCGTCCAGCCGCTCCGGACGCCGGTAGTAGCGCAGCAGGGCGGACAGGAACCGCTCCCGCCTCTCCGGACCGCACCGCTCCACCAGGGCGTTGACCACCATTTTCAGGGTGAAGGTGATCCACCGCTTGTGCTGGGGCATGAGCTTGTGGTCGGGATAGATGATTTTTTCCAGGTACAGCTTCCACTGCTCCAGGTCCGTCACCGCCCGGGGGTCGGGGACGAAGCCGGCGGGGGTTTCCTTGACGTACCCGGCGTGGAAGCGGGCGATGATCTCCCCCATGAGGGCCGCCGCCTGCCGGCGGATGTCGCCCTCACGGTGCATCAGCAGCTCGTATAAGAAGGCCAGGGTCTGGACCTTTTGGGGGATGGACAGGTAGACGGAGTAGGACTCGAAGATGCCCAGGTAGGCCCGCAGCCGCTTCCAGTCCGTCTCGCCCCGGGCCAGCTCCAGCAGTCCCGCGAAGCTCCGCTGGCTGGTCAGCCGGTGCATCAGGGCGATATTGTGGCCCACGCTCTGGCGCTTGAGGACCTCCACCGCCTCCTCCTGGCTCAGCAGGGCGATGTCCTTAGACCGGGAGGGGCCCCGGTAGAGGTTTTGCAGGGTCACGTCCACCCCCTGGAACTCCATGAACCGCTCGAAGTCCCGGAGCTTGGCGTAGACGAAGGTGTAGCGGGTCCTTTTCTCCTCCGTTACGTTGTCCAGCTTGGAGAGGATCACGTCGAAGGCGTCCTTGAGGGAGGAGAGCTTGGTGATCTCCCGGCCGTCGGGACCCCGCTCCTGCTTGACCCGGAAGTCGGCGTAGATGAGGGCCAGGCTCTCCACCGACAGGTACTCCAGCTCCAGATCCCAGACGGAGTGGTTGGCGGCTACGTAGCCGATATCGGCCATATGCCGGCGGCGGAACCAGACGTCGGTATAATAGTAATGCAGGTAGGGCACCCGCTCCCCGGGGCGGCAGCCGAACTTGCCGATGTCGTGTCCGGCGGCGGCCCCGCTGACCAGGGCCAGGTCCACCTCTACGCCGGATTTTTTCAGGTCCCGCGCCACGCTGACGGCCACATAGTGGACCCCGGCGATGTGCTCCAGGGTCCGGAAGGGCGTGGCCTCCAGCCCCAGACGCATCATCTCGTAGATGAACTCCCGCCGGTAGCTGCGCACAAACAGCCGGTAGCTGTCCTGGTAGGGGCTGTCCTTCAGCTCGTCCTCCTCCAGCAGGTCCAGCTGCCACATGGGGTCCGGCGGCAGCAGGGCCCGCTCCGCGTCAAAGAGCACCTGGAGCAGGGCCAGGAAGAAGATGGCCCCCGCCCCGTGCTCCGCCCGCCGGGGCTCGAAGTCCTCCTCCGGGAACATACACTTCCGGGCGAAGTCGTAGGTGAAGGCGATCCAGCCCTCCTCCGGCTCCGGGGAGAGGGCGTTCAGCTCCTCCCGGCACAGGGAGAGAATTTCGGCGCACGCAAGGCGCTCCCCCCGGTAGAGGGGGGCAAAGCGCTGAATGAAATTCTCCTCCTCCAGCAGGCGGGTATACCAGTCCCGCTTGTCCGAGAGATACCGGGCCGCCGGCTGGGTGTTCAGCCGCCGCAGCAGACTGCCGCTCATCTGTCTCATCCGTTTTTTGTTCATGGGGGCCTCCAGAATGGGTTGTTCACTCTTTTCTTTCGCGAAAGAAA
>JAAWUC010000124.1 GCA_022804995.1 Oscillospiraceae bacterium | reverse complement strand
ATTTTGGCCTTCAATGTCCTTATTTCAAATCCGCATTGAAGAAATTTCACTTATTTTCCGATTATATATAATGTTTTTTGCGGTCGATTTTTAGAATTTCTTTCGAAAAATACAACTTTTTTGCTCTGTTCAACTGTTGAAAATGGACTTTTTCTACAAGCTGAAGGCCGCTCCGGGGATCTCCCGGAGCGGCCCTGCTGTCTCATTTCTCACTTTATTGGAGGCAGGCTGTCCAAATAAGCCTCCAGACTCTCGAAGCTGCCGTGGCGGTACTGGCCGATGGGGAGGTTGTCCGGATTCTCCATGCAGTCCGTGACCAGATAGCCCTCCATCCCCAGTTCCAGCGCCGCCATATCATCTACCGGGTTGTTGCCGATCATCAGGCACTCCCCCGCCTCCCGCCCCACAGCGGCCAGAATATCACGGAAATAGTCCGCGCTGGGCTTGCTGTGGCGGCTGTTTTCATAGGTTGTGACAAGATCGAAGTCCTCCCCGCACAGCCCTACCCAGCCCAGCCGGGTTTCCACCGCCGTGGCCGGAAAAATGGGGTTGGTCGCCAGCACCAGGCCATACCCCTTCTCCCGCAGGCGGCGCAGCAGCTCGCTCCGATCCGCCTGCTTCGTCAGGATGACGCCCACCCCGTCAAAGTCCCGCTGGTAAAAATCCTCCAAAATACTCTCCAGGCTCAGGACCTCCATCCCCAGATCCTCCACGAAGGAGCTCCAGAACACCTGGCGGTTGGTGGATTCGCCGGTGTTTGCCACCATAGCTCCGGTCCCCTTCCAGAGGGCCTTCGTCAGCTTCTCCCCGTCGTAGCCCATAGGCGTGAGGCGGTGGAGGAGGGCGCGGAAATAGGCGCGGATAAATTCGTCCTGCATAAACGGCGCGAGCGTGCCGTCCAGATCAAACAGGATTGTGTTCAGCATCGTATCATCTCCTTGGCTGGCTCTTTTCTATAGTATACCAAATATCCATCGTTCTGACAAGCATGGAATTTCCCGGGGCTCCTCAAACCTTCTGCCACAGGAGCAGATTGTCCTCAAAGGACGCCTGGATCATCCCCGTGTCCTTCAGCCAGGAGAGATAGGAGCGTACCGTGCTGCCCACCAGCACATACTGCTGGAAATCCATCCGCAGGCCGTAGTCTGTAAACAGGCGCTGCAAAACCGCCTCGAAGCAGCTGGGCTCCCGGCAGACCTCCAGAATCTTTTCCGCTGTCTCCAGGGTCCTGTCCCGGTTGTACCGGGCCAGGGGTCCGATATTCGCCGTGACCTCCGCGTGGGCCGGGACAAAGCGATCCGCCGCCATCCCCTCCACCCGCAGGAGAGTGTCCAGATAGGCCGCTACGTCGTAGAGAAACACAATCTTGTACTTGTCCAGCGTCTCCCGGCTGGCCAGGCAGTCGGCCAGATAGACTACGCCGTCATCGGACCGGTAGCCCGCCATGCTGAAAAAGTGCCCCGGCAGAGCGATGGCCTCCAAGCCGCAGGGCATGGCCTGGGCGGTCAGCTCCTCCGCGCCGCTCTCCTGCGCCAGTAAAAACTTGTGGCGCAAATCCTGACAAGGGTATCCCCCGTACAGGAAAGACGGCTCTAGAATGGGGAAGCGGGTGAAGGCACACTCCATCCCCGGCGCGAAGATCCGGCACCCCGTCTGGCTTTGCAGATAGCGGTTGCCCCCGATATGGTCGGCGTTGGAGTGGGTGTTGTAAATGGCCCGCAGAGTCCAGCCCTGCGCGTCCAGGATCTGCCGGACCTTCCGTCCGGCGTCCTTGTCGCTGCCGCTGTCGATGAGGCACACCTCCCGCCCCTCCATGCGGACCAGGCCGATTTTAGCTGGGCTCTGGATGTAGAAGCACCTCTCTGATACCGGTATCAGCTCATACATACCGATCTCCTCCTTCTGTATTTCTGTTCCTGAACATTCTAACATAGGTCCGGCAAAAAAGAAAGCCCCGGACAGGAAATCCTGTCCGGGGTTCCTTGCTCAGTGCCCCAGGCTGAGCGGCTTCTTGGGCTTGTTTGCCCGGCGGGCGGAGGTCCGGCCCTCGGGCTGAATCTCCCCGGCGGCGGTCAGGGCCCACTTGGTCAGGTTCGGCCCCACCAGCTCATAAACCAGTACGGAGAACAGCACCACACTGCGCACCATAGTCCCGTCGGACAGGTTCTGGGCCGTCAGCGCCATGCCCAGAGCCACACCCGCCTGGGGCAGGAGGGTAATGCCCAGATACTTGGTGATATTGGGACCACACCCGGTGGCGGCGCAGCTGGTGTAGGCGCCCACGTACTTGCCGATGGAGCGGAATAGGATGTATACCACGCCGATGAGCAGCACCAACGGATTGGAGAGAACCTCCAAATTCAGCTCTGCGCCGGAGAGAACGAAGAACAGCACCAGCAGGGGCGCGGTCCAGCCGTCCACACGCTCCATCAGCTCCTCAGAGAAGTCGCAGATGTTGCAGAAGATGGTGCCGGTCATCATGCACACCAGCAGGAGGCTGAACCCGCAGTGGACACCGGCTATTTCAAACTCCACCATGGACAGCCCCACCGTCAGTAGGACAAAGCCGATGGAAATGGACAGGCGCTTGCTCCGGGAGTGGAAGTACTTCTCCACCCGGTAGAGCACCCAGCCCGCCAAGGCCCCCAGCCCCAGGGAAAAGACAATCTCCACCACCGGCTCCACCAGTACGCTGACCAGGCTCACCGTGCCGCTCTCCAGAGCGGCGGCCACACCATAGGAAGCGGAGAAGAGCACCAGGCCCACCGCGTCATCAATGGCCACCACCATCAGCAGCAGATGGGTCATGGGGCCGTCGGCCTTGTACTGGCGGACTACCATCAAGGTAGCCGCCGGGGCTGTGGCGGCGGCGATAGCGCCCAGAGTAATGGCGGAGGAGACGCTGATAAGCTCTGGCTTGAGGAGATGGAGGACCACCAGGGCAACGTCCACCAGAGCGGTGGTGATCACCGCCTGGCAGATGCCTACCACGATAACCCGCTGGCCCATGCTTTTCAGCTGGCCCAGGCGGAACTCATTTCCGATGGTAAAGGCGATGAAGCCCAGGGCCACCTGGGAGACGATGTTCAGAGCGGCAACCTGCTCCTCGCTGTTAAAGCCCAGGCCGGTCAGCCCCAGGGCTCCCAGACAGTAGGGCCCCAGCAGAAGACCAGTGATCAGATATGCCGTGACGGCGGGCAGACCCAGCTTTTTTGCCAGCCGGGACATGAGCAGGCCGCCCACCAGTGCGAGTGACAGACAGAGCAAAATGGTTTCCATAACAATACACCTCGATTTTTTTGGCAGACTGTATGGTAGCACTTTTGTCCAAAAAATTCAAATGGTTTTTGGTGAAAATGTCAACAAAATTTGGTGGGCAACTTATGGGGCAAGTCGTCACGCCCTACAGAATCCGCGTTCCTTTTCAGATTGGTGTTGCCGAAAGCCGCTTTGTCAAACCACTTGTCAAAACATCCAAAGTGGGCAGTCGCCTGTTGATGGATGACTGCGCGCTTTTGTAAAAATCGCCGAAGTTATATCCCAGGAACATTTTCCTTAAAAGGGGCGAATGCACCCGCCGCTTGACTTTTCCCGGGAAATGGCGGATACTAAAGAAAATTTCTCTCTGGGAGGGACCGTTTATGAGTGAATACCGGCACTACCGGCGGCAGAGCCGCCGTCTGGCCCTGTGCGGGCTGATGACGGCTCTGTCCGTGACCCTGCTGGCCATGGGGAGTTTTGTGCCGCTGGCCACCTTTGCCTGTCCCATGCTGGCTATGCTCTGCCTTATTCCGGTAATCTGTGAGTATGGAGCCCAAACCGGCCTGATGGTCTATGCCGCCTCCGCGGCTCTGACGGTACTACTGGCAGCAGACAAGGAGCTGGCTCTCTTTTACCTTTTTCTGGGCTGGTATCCCGCCTGTCGGGAGAGGCTGGACCGTCTGCCTGGAGTTTTGCGTGCTTTGGTCAAGTGCGGGGTTTTTACGATGTCCATGACGGTCATGTATCTGCTCATTCTATATCTCTTCCGACTGGAGGCGGTTGCGGCAGAGTTCGCCGGGTATACCATGTGGGGGATTGCCGGAATGCTTGTCGTGGGAAATGTGACATTTCTGCTTCTGGACAGAATGCTGAACCGGCTGACGGCGCTCTATTGGTTCAAGCGGCGGAAAAAGAGGTGAGGGTCCTCCCCTCACCTCTCACTTTTTGCCCAGGCGATGACCTCCGCCAGATTCCCACGTCTGGTTCCGTCGAAGGATCGGGAGATTCCCTCCAGCATCGCCGCGTTTTCCGGCTTTCCCCGCAGGGAGGCCCGTAGCGCCGCCATCATCATCCGGTGAACCGGGCTCATCCGGTCGTAGGCCAGGCCGCCCTGACAGTAGAAGCCCCGGATTTCCGGCGTGCCGCCAAAGAGCTTTACCATGCTCTCCGGCAGGCTGGGAGTGTCCACCGGCGCACAGCCCACCGCTACAGCGGCAATTCGCTTTCCGGCCAGATGGGGCAGCTGCTTTTTCAGCCAGCCCAACCCGGCCATATTTCCGGCGTACAATCCGCCAATCAGGATGACCGTTTCAAACGCCGCCAGCTTCAACCCTCTCCTCTCCCCGTAGGGTACCGCACAGCACCCAAGCTCCTCCGCAAGCCACCGGGCGTATTTTTCTGAAAATCCCGTTTTACTGCAATAAATAACAACTGTCTTCTTCATGGCATATCCTCCTTTTTTCAAACCAAATCCTGCCTCCGCCCATAATTTTTTCGGAACTGTTCCACGTGGACCCGGACAGCGGGACGGGCCTCCTCAAAGGTGTCACAGGTGTGGAGGAGCATAAATATGGGACCATAAAACTCCGCCGCCACCGCCGCCGGATCCTCCCGCCGGAACTCCCCGGCATCCATCAGAGACGCGAAAATATATGTCTGGATTTCAATGAACTTGTCCCGGTAGAGCCAGCGGTAGATCTCCTGGCAGCGGGGATCGGCAAACTGGCTCACCAGCAGCAGGCGGCGGAACCGCGCCAAGGGGTCCTCAAAAAAAAAGGAGAATGTCTGTTCGATAATCTCCTGGAGCCGTTCCATCCCAACGCCCTCATAAACAGAGGTATCGTCCCCCCTCTCAAAGGGCAGGGCGGCGGAGCGGAAATATGCCTCCGACTGCTGGAGGCAGGCCTCCACAATCGCGTCAAAGATCGCCTGTTTTCCGGGGAAATGGTTGTAGATGGAGCTCTCCCGGATGCCCACCTCCCGGGCGATATCCCGGATGGAGACGCCGCCATATCCCCGCTGTGAGAATAGCTCCAGGGCCGTCTCTACTATCTTTTCTTTTGTAGTCATAGCGCCTCCTGCGAACAATCGTTAGTTTTGCTCAGTATACTAGCGCTCGTTCGCATTGTCAAGCAGATCCTGAAAATTCCCCTTGACTTTATCGTTCGTTTGTTCTATTATGTAAGTAAAGGAACAAACGTTTTCAGGAGGGGTGTCCAGTGGATGTAATGGATAAGCTGACTATTTTGACGGATGCCGCCAAATATGACGCCGCCTGTACCTCCAGCGGAGCCCAGCGGGGGCATAAAAAGGGCTATATCGGCAACACCTCCTCTTCCACCGCAGGATGCTGTCACACCTTCTCTGCTGATGGGCGGTGCGTTACCCTGCTGAAAGTGCTGATGACCAACTGCTGCGTCTATGACTGCAAATACTGCGTCAACCGGTGTTCCAATGATACACGCAGGGCGGTGTTTTCCCCAGAGGAGCTGGCGGATCTGACCATCCAGTTCTACCGGCGCAACTATATTGAGGGACTGTTCCTCTCCTCTGGTGTGCTGGTGAGCCCGGACTATACAACCGAACGGATGATCCGCTGCCTGGATTTGCTGCGCAATTGTTACCGCTTTAACGGTTATATCCACGCTAAAGCCATCCCTGGTACGGCCCCGGAGCTGGTGACGCGACTGGGGATGCTGGCAGACCGGCTGAGCGTAAATATTGAGCTGCCCTCGGAAAAAGGGCTGAACGCTCTGGCCCCCAACA
>JAAWUC010000123.1 GCA_022804995.1 Oscillospiraceae bacterium | reverse complement strand
CTCCTTTCCGCCGCGGCCTTGAACCTCAAAAGAATGATTAAACACTCAGTGTGATGCCGAAAGGCATCTTTTTTCTTGCCTGAAATCTCCCTTGTCTCTTTATTTCAGGCACTTTGTCAACAGCTCCAATATGGAGCAATTCCCCTTTTTTCATGATAAAAAATTGGTAAAAATACCTGTTTCCCATTTGAAATGTGCCAAACAGTGTGGTATAATACAGATATTAGGATGAGCGGCGTTTGCGGTGTCGATAGAAAGGAAGTGATGAATGAATGGATACGCTGTCATTTTCGATTTTTCCAAACGATAACTTTTTGGACCTCAGGCTTTATCAGTACGGCTGGGAGCAGTGTGCGCCCCTGCACTCCTTCGGGCCGTCGGTGCGCAACCACTACCTCTTCCATTATATCATTTCCGGTCGTGGAGTCCTGGACTCCCACGATACCGAGGACGTGAGCCGGCGGTATCACCTGGGACCGGACCAGGGGTTCCTGATCTGTCCGGGACAGATCAACACCTACATCGCGGATGAGCGACAGCCCTGGAAGTACGTATGGCTGGAGTTTGACGGGCTGCGGGCCGCGGAATATCTGGGCAGCGCCGGACTGGGGCTCAACCAGCCGGTCTACCGGCCCAGAACCCCCGCCCACGGGGAGTCCCTGCGGGACAAGATGCTCTACATCGCTGGCCACTCCGAGGCGTCCGCCCTCCATCTGGTGGGGCATTTGTGCCTGTTTTTGGACGAGCTCATCCAGTCCTCCTCCACCCGGCGGGAGAGCCGGAGCAGCCAGCTCAAGGACTTCTACATCCAGGAGGCGGTGACCTACATCCAGCAGAACTACCACCGGGACCTGACGGTGGAGGAGATTGCGGACGTGTGCAAGCTGAACCGCAGCTATTTCAGCCGCCTGTTCAAGGAGACGGTGGGCAGTACACCCCAGGAATTTTTGATCCGCCTGCGCCTCAGCAACGCGGCGGAGCTTATGCGGACCACCGCCGATACCATCGGGGATATCGCCCTCCACTGCGGCTATCCCAACCAGCTCCACTTCTCCCAAGCGTTCAAGAAGCACTACGGACTGCCCCCCAGAGAGTGGCGGAAGCAGTACCGGTCCTAAGGCTGTCAATCTTTTTTTAGCGCAACAGTGGAACAAAAAAGAACAGGATGCGACATGGGCCGCTCCCACCGGGAGCGGCCCATGATTGTCTATTTGGGTTCCGCCGTCAGATGCAGCTGGATGGACTGGTACTCCCCCGAGATGAGGGGGAAGGAGATCCCCGCGTGCATGAGGGCGGCGCCGTCGTAGAGCCGCTCCCCGCCGTCCACGCGGTAGCGCAGGGTGGGATCCAGGCCCTTCAGCTTCAAAATCGTGAAGGGCAGCGCCGCCCGGGTGGAGCCGGTGACCAGGGAGACCAGGGCCTCCCGCCGGTCCGGGGACACATGCTGCCAGGCGGTGTAGGTCAGGTCCCGGAAGGGATCTGTCAGCCGGTAATAGTCCCCCGCTTGGATGAGGCCGGCCCGATCCTTGAAGGTCTGGATCTGCCGCCGGACAATCTCCTTCTCCTCCCGCGTACAGGCCCCCAGGTCCATCTCATAGCCGAAGGTGCCGCACATGGCCACCACGCCCCGGGTTTCGATGGGGGTGCTGCGGCCGGTCTGGCCGTTGGGCACGGCGGAGACGTGGGCCCCCACGGTGCTCACGGGGTAGCAGAAGGTGGTGCCGCACTGGATGCGCAGGCGGTCGATGGCGTCGGTGTTGTCGCTGCACCAGATCTGGGGGGTGTAATGGAGCATCCCGGCGTCGAACCGCCCGCCGCCGCCGCTGCACCCCTCCACAAGCAGGCGGGGGTAGTCCCGGCGAAGCCGCTCCAGCAGGTCGTAGACCCCCAGCATGTAGCGGTGATAGGTCTCCCCCTGCCGCTCCGCCGGCAGAGCGGCGGACCACACGTCGGACAGGGACCGGTTCATATCCCACTTGATGTAGGAGATGTCCGTGCTGTCCAGAATCCGGCTCATGGCGGCGTAAATGTGGTCCCGGACCTCCTTTCGGGAGAAGTCCAGCACCAGCTGTCCCCGGCCCAGGCTCTGGGGCCGGCCGGGGGCCCCCAGGGCCCAGTCCGGGTGGGCCCGGTAGAGGTCGCTGTCCTCGCTGACCATCTCCGGCTCAATCCACAGGCCGAAGTCCATCCCCAGGGCCTTGATCCGGGGCACCAGGGCCCCCAGCCCGCCGGGGAGCTTCTTCTCGTTGACGGTCCAGTCCCCCAGGCCGCTGAGGTCGCTGTCCCGCGTGCCGAACCAGCCGTCATCCATGACGAACAGCTCCGCCCCCAGCTCCGCCGCCTCCCGGGCGATGTCCACCAGTCGGTCCGCGTCGAAGGTGAACTCCGTGGCCTCCCAGTTGTTGATGAGCACAGGCCGGCGCTTCCCCTGGTAGGGGTCCCGGATCAAGCGCTCCCGCATAGCCCGGTGGAACCGGTGGGTCATGGGGGTCAGACCGTCGGGAGAGCAGACGAGAGCCGCCTCCGGGGCGGTGAAGGACTCCCCCGGGGCCAGGGGCCAGCGGAAATGGCTGGGGTGGATCCCCATCACCAGCCGTGTGTGCTCAAACTGGCTGCGCTCCGCCTCCGCCAGGAAGTTGCCGCTGTAGAGCAGGGCCGCGCCGTAGCACAGGCCGTGGTCCTCCCCCGCATCCTCCTCGCAGAGGATGACGAAGGGGTTGTGCTGGTGGCTGGAGGTTCCCCGGACGCTGCCCACGCTCTGGATACCGGGGCGCAGAGGGGCCCGGTGCAGGGTCCGTTCCTTCACGTGGCCGCCGTCGAAGGTGGCGAAATCCAGATCCGCCCGCGTGAAGTCCAGGCACAGGCTCATCACCCGGCACAGCGTCACCGGTCCGCTCCCCCGGTTGGTCAGGCGGATCGAGCGGGTGAGGAGGTCGTCCTCCTCGTCCACACCGTAGAGCAGCTCCGCCTCCACGCCGGAGAAGGGGTCCCGCAGCGTCACGGACAGCGTCTCCCACCCCTGGCCGAAGAAGGCGGGAAGATTTTCCAGGGCGTACTTCCCCGGTTGGATCTCATGGGAGACGTACCGCAGATCCAGCAGGACGCTGCCGTCGGCCTGCTCCACCTCGGCGGAGAGGGCGCGGAAGTCCCCCACGCCGCAGGTGGAGTACTCCTGGGGCAGGGTGTCCAGGGAGTAGCCCCGCACCGGAAGGGCGGCGAAGCCGCTGGGGTTGGGGGAGAAGCCCCGGTCCACATACTGGAGGAGGCGGCTCAGATCCTCCTCCCCCACCCGAGGGCCGTAGTAGGTGTGGAGCAGCGTGCCGTGCTTGTCCGCCTTCATCTGGTAGGTGGTGCGGCGGGTGTGGAGTGTGATGGTCCGGCTCTGTTCGTTGTAAATAATCATAGGGTAGTCACCTTATCAAATCATGGATATTGATTTGACAGCCCCGGCGGGCAAAAGCCGGGCCGGGGCCGTCGTGAAGGGAAAAAAGGGGAAAGCAGGTTTATTTGCCGCCGGTGGTGGCGATGCCCTCGATGAACTGCCTCTGGAAAATGAGATAGAGGATCACCATGGGCAGCATGGCCAGCAGGGAGCCGGCCATCAGCACCGGGAAGTTGGTGGTAAACTGACCGCGAAGGGTGGCCAGACCGGAGGACAGGGTCATCATGTTCAGGTCGGAGTTGACCACCAGGGGCCACATCAGGTCACTGTACGCGAACACGGCGGTGAAGACGGTCAGCGCGGCCACGCTGGTGCCCGTCAGGGGGAACATGACCTTGGTGAAGGTCTGCCACTGGTTGCACCCGTCCAGGTAGGCAGCCTCGCCCACCTCCTTGGGGATGCCCATGTAGGTCTGCCGCAGGAAGAATACGCCAAAAGCGCTGACGATTCCGGGGAAGACCAGGGCGAAGATGGTGTTGGACAGCCCCATCTTGGCTACCATCTGATACTGCGGGATAATGAAAATCTGGGAGGGCAGGGACATCTGCACCAGCACGATGCCGAAGAGCAGCTTCTTGCCCCGGAAGTTCAGCATGGCGAAGGCGTAGCCCGCCATGGAGCTGAAGGCCACGGCGCAGATGACCCGGAAGAAGATCATCAGCCCGGTGTTGAGGTACAGCTTCAGGAAGGGGAGGCTCTTCATGGCGTCCCCGAAGTTGCCGGTCACCACCTCCTGGGGCAGGATGGTGGGAGGCACCTGCATGCTCTCCGGGACGGTCTTGAGGCTGGTGAGGATCATCCACACGAAGGGGAAAATCATAATGAGCGCGCCGATGATCAGGGCGGCGTAGGTGAAAACGGTCATCCGCTTCTGGGAGGCCTCTAAAGAACGTTTTTTCATCTTGCTTCCTCCTTACACGTCGTAGTTGACCCACTTCTTCTGGCCGTAGAACTGAATGACAGTGATCAGGCCGATGAGCAGGACGGTCCAGATGACGATGGCGGAGCCGGTGCCGCGGCTGCCGGCGATGAAGGACTCCCGGTAGAACAGGTACATCAGGCTCTGCACGCTGGTGACAGCGGGGTTGGTTTCCTCCACCATCATGTAGATCAGGTCGTAGACCTTGACGGCGGACATCAGGCGCATGATCATGACCACGAACAGGGTGGGGGAAACCATGGGCAGGGTGATGGTGAAGAACTGCTTCACCTTTCCCGCGCCGTCAATGCTGTTGGCCTCGTAGAGGGTCTTGGGGATGGTCTGGAGCCCGGCCAGCAGCAGCACGGCGTCATAGCCGATGTTGCTCCAAATGGCTACGACGGCGCAGGAGATCATGACAAACCTGGCGTCGGTAATCCAGCCCACCTGGGTACCCAGCACCTGGTTGAGGATGCCGTACTCGCCGTTGAAGATCCAGCGCCACACCATGGTGACGGCGGCGGGGGCGCAGACCATGGGCAGGAAGAAGATGGTCCGGAAGCCGCCCTTGAACTTGATCTTGGCGTTGAGCAGCATCGCCACCAGCAGGGACAGGAACAGTCCCACAGGCACGGTGAGAATGCAGAACAGAATGGTGTTCCAGGTGGCCCGCCAGAACTCGGGGGTCTGGAAGATCTCGGCGTAGTTGGCCAGGCCGATGAACTTGTAGTGACCGAAGCCCAGGTGCTCGCAGAAGCTAGTGTAGATGGTCTGGACAAAGGGCCACAGATTCAGGACGATTAGGCCGATGATGGTGGGGGCCACCATGATCCAGCCCCAGTTTTCTTCCCGCCGGGCGGCGGGGGACAGTTTATTTTTCACCAGATGCCCTCCTCTCAGCTCTCCGCCAATTTCTTGGCGGTTTCCGTGTCTACGATGGTCTGAATGTTGGCCAGCGCGCTGTCCAAACTCTGCTGGCCGTTGTAGAGCTTATTCATCTCGTCCAGCACCGGGCTCTTCCACTTGGGCTTGGCGGCGTTATTTACGTTCTGCACGCCGTACTCGAACTGGTCCATGACGATTTCTACGTTGATGTCGTAGCCGGCCTTATCGAAGGCGTCGAAGTAGGGCTGCTCGGTGCCGTTGTAGGCGGAGATGGCCGCGCCGTAGGAGCTGGCCAGCAGTTGGGCCTCCTCGGTTCCAAAGAACTTCATCACGTCCAGGGCGATGTCGCGGGTCTTGCCGTGGGCGGAGGTGGAGTAGCACAGGCCGTTGGAGATGGTGGCCCGGCCGTCGCCGCTGACCGGGTCGGGGCACTTGGGCATGGGTGCGATGTCCCACTTGCCGTCCATATTGGGGAAGTTGATGCATTTGTTCATCAGCTCCCAGTTGCCCTCTATGTACATGGAGCCCACCTCGGAGAAGAAGGCGGTGCCGGGCGCGGTCTCGGCAAAGTACGCCTGCTTGGGGCACCAGTCGTTGGCCTGCATGCCCACGTAGAACTCCATGCCCTTCCTGGTGCCGGGCTGGTCGAAGCCGCCCCTGGTCTTGTCCTCGGTCAGGATGCAGCCGCCGGCCTGATAGACAAAGCTCCAGTAGCCCATCTGGTCGTCGTTGTAGGCCATGAAGCCGTATTTGCCGGTCTTGTCATAGATCTGGGCGGAGGCGGCGGTCAGGTCGTCCCAGGTCCAGTTCTCGTCGGGGTAGGCCACCCCG
>JAAWUC010000122.1 GCA_022804995.1 Oscillospiraceae bacterium | reverse complement strand
AAATATATTCCATCCCATTTCCTCCCTTTCGTTCCCTTTTGCTCTATTTTACCATAAAAACGACCTTTTGCATAGCGTTTTGACACAATCTCTCCCCAACACCCAGGAGACAGAGGACACCATTTTTCAGCTGCTGACCACCGGCCTGAGCGGCTACCTGCGGCCAGGGCGCGCCAAAAAGAAAAAATAGGGATGGAAAACGCGCCGCCGGAGAGTGGTTCGTTTTTAACCGCCGGAAAATAAATGTTTATTTACTCGGCGGCGGCCCCCCCTTATCAATACCATGTTGTATGGGGCCGGCTTGTGTAAACACAATGAGGAGAGTGCGGAAATGGAAAAAATTCTGATTGTTGACGACAGCGCTGTGCAGGCGGCGCAGCTGAAGGGGATTTTGACCGATGAATATGACGTCTCCGTCGCACAGACAGCGGAGGACGGTCTGCGCCGGGCCAGCAGCGAGAGCTATTCCCTAATTCTGCTGGATGTGGTGATGCCCGGCATGGACGGCTTTACGCTGCTGAAAAAGCTGCAGGAGGAGATCATCACCCAAAACGTCCCTGTCATCCTCATCACCAGCCTTTCCGATGTGGAAAACGAGCAGTACGGGCTGGTGCTGGGGGCGGTTGACTATATTACAAAGCCCTTCCACGCTCCGATTGTAAAGGCCCGGGTCAACACTCATATCAAGCTGTACAACTACCGCAGGCAGGTGGAGCAGCAGTCCATGACCGACCAGCTGACCGGCATCGCCAACCGGCGCAGGTATGAGCGCTACAGCATCGCTAAGTGGCACGAGGCCGCGCGGCTGCAGGTCCCGTTTTCAATCTGCATGTTCGATATCGACAAGTTCAAGATCTACAACGACACCTTCGGCCACCCCGCCGGGGACAAGGTGATTGCCGCCGTGGCGAAAACCGTGTCCGCCCGCTTACAGCGCGGCACGGACTTCTTTGCCCGCTATGGCGGCGAGGAGTTTGTGGCCATCTCCACGGGGGATTCGTCGGAAAAATTCTTCGCCCACTTGAAAAAAATCCGGCAGGCGGTGGAGGCCCTCCATATCCCCCATGACCCCTCCGTATCCAAGTGGGTCACGATCAGCGCCGGCGGCGTGACCGCCCTTCCCACAATGGAGAGCACCTACGCGTCCTACTTAAAAATCGCGGACACCATGCTGTACGACGCGAAAAAGCACGGCCGGAACCAGGTGGTTTGGGCGGACGAGCGGATGCAGCAGCTGTGGGAGAAGCCCTCCCGCGCCTGACAGCGGCTGAATATTTTTCAGATAAGCAGACAAGAGGTATGACATGAGTTTATTCAGTTGGTTTGCAAAGCGGGAGAAGACGCCGTCCCGGAAGGAGGAGGACAGCACGGCGGACCTGGCGCTATACTCCGGCATACGGGGGAACCGGGCGGAGCTGCATCAGTATTCGGAGGCCGCCGCCTTTCAGGGGAGCCCCCGCTCCATGTCAGAATCCGAGGGTACAGCGACCGCGACAGAAAAGCCGTCTGCATGGAGGGCCTTATCACGCCCCTGCCCCAAAACATCTGGCAGGTGGAGGCGCTGACGGAGGAGGACCAGGAGAAGATCACCCAGAATATTTTCGCAGTCCAGCGCCAGAAGCGGAGCCGCTCTTGAGTGTGGACTGCCGCCCGGGGGCCGATGTTATGTCCGGCCCCTGTTATTATGTCTTGGGGTTAAAATAATTTTCTTTTTTCGCCTCAGATTAAAGTAACTTTCAAAAATTGTTGACAGCGGGAGAAAAGTATTATATACTTTCGTTAAATTGGGGCAGAACCCCGGAATATCCACCGGCAGTTATTGTGAAAAAGAGAGAAAGCGCGGGATAGCGGCACTATTTTGCCGGGAAACAGGCCAGACGGTATTTTGACCAGATGCGGAAGCGCCTTCCGCGATGGTTCGAATAAATAATTCAGAGAAGCGAGGGACTTCATCATGAGAGACATCGGCAAATATCAGGGCGTCATCCCCGCCTTCTACGCCTGCTACGACGCGGAGGGCAATATCTGCACAGAGAGAACCAAGCAGTGGACCAAAAAGATGGTGGAGCTGGGCGTGAAGGGGGTCTATGTCTGCGGCTCCTCCGGCGAGTGCATCTACCAGAGCAAGGAGGAGCGCAAGCGCACCCTGGAGGCCGTGGCGGAGGCAGCGGAGGGCAAGCTCACCATTATCGCCCACGTGGCCTGCAACAACACGGCGGACAGCGCGGAGCTGGCGTCCCACGCGGAGAGCCTGGGGGTGGATGCCATCGCCTCCATCCCCCCCATCTATTTCCATCTGCCGGAGCACGCCATTGCCCAGTACTGGAACGACATCTCCGCCGCCGCTCCCAACACGGATTTCATCATCTACAACATTCCCCAGCTGGCCGGCACCGCGCTGACCATGCCTCTGTTCCGGGAGATGCGCAAAAACCCCCGGGTGGCTGGTGTGAAGAACAGCTCCATGCCTGTCCAGGACATCCAGATGTTCAAGATGTACGGCGGCGAGGACTTCGCCGTGTTCAACGGCCCGGACGAGCAGCTGGTGGCCGGTCTGGCTATCGGAGCGGACGGCTCCATCGGCGGCACCTACGGCGCGATGGCGGAGCTGTACTTAAAGATCTTCGAGCTGTGCGGGCAGAACGCCTATGACCAGGCCCGGAAGATCCAGTACGCCTGCGATGAAATCATTTACGAGATGTGCGCGGCCAAGGGCAATCTGTACGCTGTGATCAAGGAGATCATCCGCCGCCGGTACGGCATCGACCTGGGCGGTGTCCGGCGTCCTCTGGCCTCCCTGTTCCCCGAGGACGAGGCGCATGTAGCCAAGTGCGTGAGCCTGATCAACGACGCAGTCGCCAAGTTCTGCTGAGAAAATTTCCACAGCGCGGCGGGCGGCCTCCCCTTTCCCAGGGGCGGCCGCCCGCCTCTTATTTCTATTTGCCGCTCATCGCTCTATAGACGAAGGTAATAACCTGCCCTCTGGTGCAATGCTGTTCCGGGCTGAAGGCGCCGTTTCCGGTCCCGCTGGTGATCCCCCTCTCCACCGCCCAGGCCACGGCCTGGGCATACTCCGAGCCGGCAGGCACGTCGGTGAAGCTGACGGTGCCTGCGGCGGGGCTCCCGGCCAGCTTCCACAGGTAGAACATCATCTGCCCCCGGGTGATAGGCTTTACGCCGTCCATCAAGTCGTCGGAGCCGTCCCCCCAGGTGAGGCCCTGCTCCTTCGACCACTGGATCATCAGGCGGAGATCATTTATGCCGTCCCCATCATCCTCGACAAGCTCCGGTGTCACAGCGGGGGCGGGTTTTCCCTTGGCGTTCCAGATACAGCCCAGCGCGGCCAGGATGTAGCTCTCCTCATTGGGCTTGAAGAGGGGGCCGTAGACCCCGCCCCGATAGATGCTGTCCTCCAGGATGCCTGTGTCCATGCCCCACCGGACAGCCTCGCCGTAATAGGCGGCGTAAGGGGCATCAATGAGGCCTGTGACCGGAACCTCCAGCACGCAGAGCCTGCCATTGTGATCCTGGGCCCAGAGAATTCCCGAGGAGGAGACATCCGAGAGGGCCTGATAGGCCCCCATTGGGATAATGGTCCTTCCCGTGATGTCAATCAGACCGCACTGGCGCTCCTGCCCCACCCCCTTTATCACCACTGCGTAGCCGTTGCGGAAGGCGTGGGACTCCCTGGTGTACTCGCAGGGAATGACGATTTTTCCCTGGATGTCGGCGTAGCCGTAGCGCTCGCAGGTGCTCTCATCCTCCGTCCTCTCCCCGATGCAGATCAGGCCCTCGTGGCTGACGTAGGAGTCGGGAGCATCCAGGTAGTATACGGTAGGGTAATGATCGCCTAGAACGAATCGGGGGTGGGAAAAGGTCGCCGTGTACATCCCGTCCATGCCCATGATGGCATAACCGGCCAGGTACAGGTCCTGTACAACCATGACGGCGGTATAGCCGTTGGTGTAGGAGTGGGGGCGGACGCCCTCCTTCAGCGTCATAACGCGGTTGCCCTTCATATCGGTGTAGTAGTTGTGATTGACGTCCTCCTGGATCAGGATCCGGCCGTCCCCGAAGGACTGGGCCCCGTCCGGCAGGCGGACAGGCTCCCCGCCGTTGGCAAGATCCAGAAGATAGAGCTCCCGGCCCTCGTCCCTATCCTTGCGGCCCATGGCGTAGAGGCCGTTGACAGAGATGGAGTCGTAGCTGTCCTGGGGAACCACCGTCTCCCCGGTGCGCAGATCAATCACCTGGCTGTAGTTCACGATGGCGTAGCGCTCGCTCTCCAGCTGCGCGTAGCGGTAGGATGTGGGGGTTTCCTCCACGCTAGAGCCGGTCCAGCGCAGGATACGGCAGCTCTCGCTGTCCGAGGAGTAACCAGCCACAAAATCCCCGTAGCTGCTCCAGGGCCTGAAATTCAGCTCGGACTGGTACAGAACCTTGTACCCCTGCTCCGCCGCCAGGGCCGGGGCCGTCAGGGAAACGCACAGCAGGATTGCCAGAAGCGAGGCAAGCGTTTTCTCCATGTTGATCTCTCCTATCCCTTATTAAGCAGGCCGGCACCAGCACTCGGCGCTGGTGCCGGTCTGCTTTTTCACACGCGCAAGACAGACTGTGCCTTACTTTCTGGGGTTCTTAATAGCTGCCTGGGCAGCGGCCAGCCGGGCGATGGGCACCCGGAAGGGGGAGCAGGACACATAGGTCAGCCCCACGTTGTGGCAGAAGTCCACGGTGGAGGGGTCGCCGCCCTGCTCGCCGCAGATGCCCAGCTTGATGTTGGGGCGGGTCTGCCGGCCCAGCTCGCAGGCCATCTTCACCAGACGGCCCACGCCGATCTGGTCCAGACGGGAGAAGGGATCGGCCTCGTAGATCTTCCGGTCGTAGTAGCTGGCCAGGAACTTGCCCGCGTCGTCCCGGCTGAAGCCGAAGGTCATCTGAGTCAGGTCGTTGGTGCCGAAGGAGAAGAACTCCGCCTCCTTGGCGATGTCGTCGGCGGTGAGGGCCGCGCGGGGGATCTCAATCATGGTGCCCACGTGGTAGGTCATGTCGCTGCCGGCCTCACTGATGAGCTTCCGGGCCACCTTGTCGATGGTCTTCTTGACATAGGCCAGCTCCTTGGCTTCGCCCACCAGGGGGACCATGATCTCCGGCGTGATCTTCCAGGCCGGACGGCGGGAACGGACGGCCAGCGCGGCCTTAATAATGGCGGCGGTCTGCATCTTGGCGATCTCCGGATAGGTGATGTCCAGACGGCAGCCCCGGTGGCCCATCATGGGGTTGAACTCGTGGAGGCTGGCGATAGTCTCCCGCAGCCGCTCCTCGGTGATGTCCATCTCCTTGGCCAGGGACTTGATGTCCGCCTCCTCGGTGGGCAGGAACTCGTGGAGGGGCGGATCCAGCAGGCGGATGGTAACGGGCTTGCCCATCATGGCCTCGTAGATCTCCTCAAAGTCCTTCTGCTGCATGGGCTCGATCTTGGCCAGAGCCTTCTCCCGCTGCTCCACCGTCTCAGAGACGATCATCTCCCGGATGGCGGCGATACGGTCGGCGTCAAAGAACATGTGCTCCGTGCGGCACAGGCCGATGCCCTCCGCGCCGAAGTTCTTGGCCTGCCGGGCGTCCTTGGGGGTGTCGGCGTTGGTGCGGACCTGGAGGTCCCGGAACTTGTCAGCCCAGTTCATAATGCGCTCAAACTCGCCGGAGATCTTGGCCTCGGCGGTGTGCAGGCGCTCGCCATAGATGTTGCCGGTGGAGCCGTCCAGACTGATCCAGTCGCCCTCCTTGTAGGTCTTACCGCCGATGGTGAAGCACTTGTTGGCCTCGTCCATGACGATCTCGCCGCAGCCGGACACGCAGCAGGTGCCCATGCCCCGGGCCACCACGGCGGCGTGGCTGGTCATGCCGCCCCGGACAGTGAGGATGCCCCGGGCGAAGTGCATTCCCTCGATATCCTCAGGGGATGTCTCCAGGCGGACCAGGATGACCTTGTGGCCCTTGTCCACCCACTCCACCACATCGTCGGCGGTAAACACCACCTGACCGGCGGCGGCGCCGGGGGAGGCGGCCAGGCCCTGCCCGATGGGGGCCACCCGGTCCAGCTCCTCCTGGGGGAAGGTGGGGTGCAGGAGGGAATCCAGGCTCTTGGGGTCGATCATGGCCACGGCCTCCTCCTCGGAGATCATGCCCTCGTCCACCAGGTCGCAGGCGATCTTCAGGGCGGCGGCGGCGGTGCGCTTGCCGTTGCGGGTCTGGAGC
>JAAWUC010000121.1 GCA_022804995.1 Oscillospiraceae bacterium | reverse complement strand
TTCGCCGCCTGTATGCCCATCGCCTTCGGCGGCCTGCTGTCCGCCATTGCCCAGGGCCGCGTGGCCACCGCCTCCATCAACATCGTGGCCAAGAAGCCCGAGGAGTCCACCAAGGGCATCATCCTCTGCGGTATCGTTGAGTTCTACGCCATTCTGTCTCTGCTGGCTACCATCCTGCTGGTGATGATGTACCAGTTCTAATGATACCCCATAATACGAGACTGGAAAGGCGGTAACACCATACATGAACGGAATTGAGAAAATTACCGCGCGCATTCAGGCCGACGCCAAGGCGGAGGCCGGACAGATCCTCCGGGAGGGGGAGCAGAAAGCCGCCGCCGTGAAGGCCGGCTACCAGGATCAGGCGGAAAAGGAGTCCAAGGCCCTTCGCCAGGAGGGGGAAGCCGCCGCCCAGCGCCAGTTCGAGCGTCTGGAGAGCGCGGCGGGCATGGAGGCGCGCCAGCAGCTGCTGGGCGCCAAGCAGGCCTGCCTGGAGGAGGCCTTCGCCAAGGCCCAGGAGAAGCTGCTGGCTCTGCCCGACGAGGAGTACGCCGCTCTGCTGGCCCGGATGGCGGTGAAGGCCGCGCGGACCGGCCGGGAGGAGATTGTCCTCAACGCCCGGGACCGCAAGCGGGTGGGGACCCAGGTAGCCAGCCAGGCCAACGCCCTGCTGGCCCAGGCGTCCGCCCCCGCCGCCGCCAAGGAGCTCCAGGGTTCCAAGGCCGGCGACCTCCTCTCCAAGGTGGTCACCGGGGCCAACGCCCTCATCCAGGGCACCGCCCTGCTCACACTGGCCGAGGAGACCCGGGAGATGGCCGGGGGCCTCATTCTCCGGGACGGCAGCGTGGAGATCAACTGCGCGTTTGAAACCCAGCTGCGGGTCCTGCGGGAGAGCATGGCTGCGGATGTGGCCGCGATCCTCTTCGCGTAGCAAAGCCGTCCAACATTTGATGGCATCAAGAAAGGAGGATGGCTTTTGGGTAAGAAGAAAGTGAAGGATACCGACTACCTGTTTATCTCCGCCTACCTGCGCACCCGGGAGCGGAACCTGCTGACCGCCGCCCGGATGGAGCGCATGATCGACGCCCCCACCCTGGAGGACGCGGCCAAGGTGCTCTCGGAGATCGGCTACGGCGAGTTCTCCCCCAGCAGCGACCGGGAGCTGAGCACGGCTCTGGCCAATGAGCGGGAGAAGCTGTTCCAGGATCTGTACCGGTTTGTGCCGGACAAGGCGGTGGTGGACGTGTTCAAGGTCAAGTACGACTACCACAACATCAAGACCCTGCTCAAGGCCCAGGCCGTGGGAACCGACGGGACCCGGCTGCTGCTGGACGCGGGCCGGGTGGAGGCGGAGCGGCTGGCCAGGGCGGTGAAGGAGGGGGACTACGACCTCCTGCCCGCGGAGCTGGCCCAGGCCGCCCGGGAGGCGCTGGAGGTGCTGAGCGCCACCGGCGACCCCCAGCTGAGCGACTTTGTGCTGGACAGGGCCTACTACCGGGAGATGCGCCAGGCGGCCCAGGCCACCGGCAGCACGTTCCTGGAGGAGTATGTGGCCGCCGCCATCGACGCGGCCAACCTGCGCAGCGCGGTGCGCACCCTGCGGATGAAGAAGAGCGGGGACTTTCTCAGGAAGGTCCTCTTCGAGGGGGGCGCGGTCAAGACGGCGTCGATTCTCTCCGCCGCCCTGGGCGGCAGCGTGGAGGAGCTCTACCGGAGCACCTTCCTGCGCGCCGCCGCCGAGGCGGGGATGGAGGCGGTCCGCTCCGGCGGAAGCCTGACGGCCTTTGAGAAGCTCTGCGACGACGCGGTGACGGCCGCGGCGGGGAAGGCCAAGGGCGTTCCCTTCGGCGTGGAGGCGGTCATCGGCTACCTGGTGGCCAAGGAGATCGAGTTTACGGCGGTCCGCATCATCATGTCCAGCCGCATGGCGGGGATTGAGGGCGACACCATCCGGGAAAGGCTACGTGAGGCTTATGTATAAGATCGCGGTACTGGGGGACCGGGACAGCGTGCTGGGGTTCAAGGCCCTGGGGCTGGACACCTACTTTGTGGAGAGCGCCGACGAGGCCCGCCGCACCCTCCACCGGCTGGCGAAGCCGGCGGCCGGCGCCCCCTCGGAGTACGCCATCATCTACGTCACCGAGCAGCTGTCGGTGGATATCGCGGCGGACATCGCCCGGTATAAGACCAGCGTCACTCCGGCGGTGATCCTCATCCCCGGCAAGTCCGGCTCCCTGGGGCTGGGCACCCAGGCGCTCCAGAGCGCGGTGGAGAGGGCTGTGGGCGCTGACATTGGCTAACAGCTTTTTTGAAATCTTTCCCGTCTTGGGCGGGAATTCTGCGAAGCCTTTTTTACGTGAATTTATGATGGAAGGCAGTGAAGGAATGAGTCAAGGAAAAATCATCAAAGTTTCCGGCCCGCTTGTGGTCGCTGACGGTCTGGCCGACGCCAATATGTCCGACGTGGTCCGCGTGGGCGATCAGCGGCTCATCGGCGAGATTCTGACGATGACCGGCGATCAGGCGTCCATCCAGGTCTACGAGGAGACCTCCGGCCTTGGCCCCGGGGCCAAGGTGGAGACCACCGGCGCGCCCCTGAGCGTGGAGCTGGGGCCTGGCATTATTGAGAACATCTACGATGGCATCCAGCGCCCGCTGGAGGAGATCGTCAAGCAGACAAAGTCCAACAACCTGGCCCGCGGCGTGGAGGTTTCCGCCCTGAACCGGACCAAGAAGTGGAACTACACCCCCGCTGCCAAGGTGGGCGAGCGGGTGGTGGGCGGCGATGTCGTGGGCACCGTGCCCGAGACGGAGGTCGTGCTCCACAAGATTATGGTCCCCAACGGCGTCTCCGGCACCGTGGCCTGGACCATCAAGCCCGGCAGCTACACCATTGACGAGGTCGTCGCCAAGGTCAAGACCGACAAGGGCGAGACTGTCGAGCTGACCATGACCCAGAAGTGGCCCGTCCGTGTGGGCCGCCCCTACAAGCAGAAGTATAATCCCGTGGCTCCCCTCCAGTCCGGCCAGCGGATTATCGACACCATGTTCCCCATCGCCAAGGGCGGCACCGCTGCTGTCCCCGGGCCCTTCGGCTCCGGCAAAACCGTGGTCCAGCACCAGCTGGCCAAGTGGTCTGACGTGGATATCGTTATCTATGTGGGCTGCGGCGAGCGCGGCAATGAGATGACCGACGTTCTCCGGGAGTTCCCCGAGCTCCAGGACCCCCGCACCGGCGAGTCCCTGATGAAGCGGACGGTGCTGATTGCCAACACCTCCGATATGCCCGTGGCCGCCCGTGAGGCGTCCGTGTATACCGGCATTACCATCGCGGAGTACTTCCGCGACATGGGCTATGCCGTGGCCGTTATCGCCGACTCCACCTCCCGGTGGGCCGAGGCCCTCCGTGAGATGTCCGGCCGTCTGGAGGAGATGCCCGGCGAGGAGGGCTACCCCGCCTACCTGGCCTCCCGTCTGGCCCAGTTCTATGAGCGGGCCGGCGTGGTGCAGTGCATGGGCAGCGAGGACCGCACCGGGTCCCTGACCGCTGTGGGCGCCGTGTCGCCTCCCGGCGGCGACCTGTCCGAGCCCGTGAGCCAGGGCACCATGCGTATCGTCAAGGTGTTCTGGTCCCTGGACGCCTCCCTGGCCTACCGGCGGCACTTCCCCGCCATCAACTGGCTGAACTCCTACTCCCTGTACCTGGACACCATGAAGCCCTGGTTTGACGAGCACTACGGCCCCACCTTCATGGACAACCGGAACAAGGCCATGAGCCTGCTCCAGGAGGAGGATAACCTCAACGAGATCGTCCAGCTGGTGGGTAAGGACTCTCTGTCCCCCAATGACCAGCTGACCCTGGAGACGGCCAAGATGGTCCGCGAGGACTTCCTCCAGCAGAACGCCTTCATGGACGTGGACAGCTACTCCAGCCATGACCGGCAGATGCGGATGCTGGCTATGATCCTGGACTTCGACCGTTTGGCCCGGGACGCCATCGCCAAGGGCGCGGCCCTGGCCCCCATGCTGGAGATCTCCGCCAAGGAGAAGATCGGCCGGGCCAAGTACGTGGAGGCCGACAAGTACGTGGCCGAGTACGCCGCCATCGCCGAGGAGATGGAGCGGGAGATCGCCGAGATCGTGGAGAAAGCAGGTGCTGAGCAATGATGAAGGAATACCGTACCATACACGAGATCTCCGGCCCGCTGATGGTCGTCGAGCATGTGGACGGCGTCACCTACGACGAGTTGGCGGAGATTGAGCTCCGGGACGGCTCCACCCGCCGCTGCAAGGTGCTGGAGGTCAACGGCGACAAGGCCGTGGTTCAGCTCTTTGAGTCCTCCGCCGGTATCAACCTGCGGGACTCCAAGATCCGCTTTTTAGGCCATCCCCTGGAGCTGGCGGTGTCCGGCGACATGCTGGGCCGGGTGTTCAACGGCATGGGCCAGCCCATCGACGGCGGCCCCGCCATCCTGCCCGAGGCGAGCCGGGATATCAACGGCCTGCCCATCAACCCCGCCGCCCGGGACTACCCCAATGAGTTTATCCAGACCGGCGTCAGCTCCATTGACGGACTGAATACCCTGGTCCGCGGACAGAAGCTGCCCATCTTCTCCGGCAACGGCCTGCCCCACGCCCAGCTGGCGGCACAGATTGCCCGCCAGGCCAAGGTGCTTGGGGATACGGCGTCCAACTTCGCTGTGGTGTTTGCCGCCATCGGCATCACCTTCGAGGAGTCGGAGTACTTCGTCAATGAGTTCAAGCGAACCGGGGCCATTGACCGGACGGTGCTCTTCACCAACCTGGCTAACGACCCCGCCGTTGAGCGTATTTCCACCCCCCGTATGGCCCTGACCGCCGCGGAGTATCTGGCCTTCGACAAGGGGATGCACGTGCTGGTTATCCTCACGGACATCACCAACTACGCCGAGGCTCTGCGCGAGGTGTCCGCCGCCAAGAAGGAGGTCCCCGGACGCCGCGGCTACCCCGGCTATCTGTATACCGACCTGGCGCAGATGTACGAGCGCGCTGGACGGCAGCTGGGCAAGCCCGGTTCCATCACTATGATCCCCATTTTGACCATGCCCGAGAACGATAAGACCCACCCCATCCCCGACCTGACCGGGTATATCACCGAGGGGCAGATTATCCTCTCTCAGGAGCTGTTCCGCAAGGGCATCAATCCTCCCATCGATGTTCTGCCCAGCCTGAGCCGTCTGAAGGACAAGGGCGTCGGCCCCGGCAAGACCAGAGAGGACCACGCCTCCACCATGAACCAGCTGTTCGCGGCCTACGCCTCCGGCAAGGAGGCCAAGGAGCTGATGACCATCCTGGGCGAGGCGGCTCTGAGCCCCACGGACCTTCTGTTCGCCAAGTTTGCCGACGAGTTCGAGAAGCGCTATGTCTCCCAGGGCTATGAGACCAACCGGTCTGTCATCGAGACCCTGGATCTGGGCTGGGAGCTGCTGAAGATCCTGCCCAAGAGCGAGCTCAAGCGCATCAAGCAGGAGATGATCGACAAATACCTGCCCAAGGACGAGGCGTGAGCGCGGCCATTAAATTGAGGAAAGAGGTGAACAGATGGCCTCTGCAACGATAAATCCCACCAGAATGGAGCTGACGCGGCTGAAGGGACGGCTGAAGACCGCCGCCCGGGGCCACAAGCTCCTCAAGGACAAGCGGGACGAGCTGATGAAGCAGTTCCTGGAGATTGTCCGGCGGAATCGGGAGCTCCGGGCCAAGGTGGAAAATGGCCTGGAGAAGGCCAACGCCGCCTTCACCGTGGCCGCCGCCATCATGTCTCCGGAGATGCTGGAGCAGGCCCTGCTGTACCCCAAGCAGAGCGTGGAGCTGGATATGAAGTTCAAGAACATCATGTCCGTCAACGTGCCGCTCTACGAGTTCCACACCCGGAACGAGGACCCCACGGAGATCTATCCCTACGGCTTCGCCCAGACCTCCGGCGAGCTGGACGCCGCTCTGGAGGCCCTGGCGGACGTGTTCCACGACATGCTGGAGCTGGCGGAGGTGGAGAAGACCATGCAGCTGCTGGCCGAGGACATCGAGAAAACCCGGCGGCGCGTCAACGCCCTGGAGTATGTGATGATCCCCGATTTCCAGCAGAAGATCCGGTATATCTCCATGAAGCTGGATGAGAACGAGCGCGGGAACATTGTCCGCCTGATGAAGGTCAAGGACATGGTTCTCCAGGAGGCCCACGAGTTCAAGCAGCCGGCGAACGGCTGATCCGGAGGCCTCCAGAGTCCGGAGGAAAATCTCCGGCAAGCCATATGAAGCGACATGAAAGGCCGCCATCCCCCATAAGGGATGGCGGCCTCAGCCTATCGAAAAAGTCTGCCTCTTGGCAGACATTTTCCTGTAAAGATGATAAAATAGGGAGTAAGAGGTGAGGGAAATGTTGGAGCGAGGGAAAAATGAGCGAG
>JAAWUC010000120.1 GCA_022804995.1 Oscillospiraceae bacterium | reverse complement strand
CATGGCCAGGTTGTGGGCGTTCATGATGTCGTTGATGTCGCCGGTGAGGCCCAGGGAGAACTCGGTCATGGGCATCAGCAGGGCGTTGCCGCCGCCGGCTGCGGTACCCTTGACGTTCATGGTCGGTCCGCCGGAGGGCTGGCGCAGGCAGCCGCCAACGTTCAGGCCCAGCTTGCCCAGGCCCTCCACCAGGCCCAGGGACACGGTGGACTTGCCCTCGCCCAGGGGGGTGGGGGTAATGGCGGTGACCTCAATGAACTTGCCGTCGGGCTTGTCCTTGAGGCGGTTCATAATCTTGATGAAGTCCAGCTTGGGAGTCTTGCCGTAGGGGATGATCTCCTCGGGGAGCAGGCCCAGCCTCTTCCGGAACTCCTCCACGGGGGGCAGGGTGCGCTCCGCCTCCTCGGCGATCTGCCAGTCCTTGTACTCGGTGGGATCCAGAGTCACCCGCCCGGTTACAGGGTCCACATACTTGCCGTCCTTGAATTCAATAGCCATAGGAATCCTCCTTGTTTCCCGGGATATTTCACCACCCCCGGGAAAATTATATTTTGACGCCGCGCTTCAATCGTCCGCGACCCCGGCGCCAATAACAAAGTACATCCGCAGCTTTCCTGCGGCGAAGGGAGCGGGCAAATCCCCGCTGCCGTTCAAATTGTAACAAACCCAGGGAATATTTGCAACTGGCAGGAATGACAAAAATTTAACAATATCCTTGTGCAACCTCACCAGATGAACCAGCCATGCCCTTAGAAGCAGGCTCTGACCTCTCCGCTCATGTACAGGGAGCCCAGGGCGCAGGCTACGCCGCCGGTCCCCTCGGCCTCAATGGCCTTCGCCACGCCCTCCGCCACGCTTCCGCAGGGGGTGGCCCTGGCCCCCAGGGCCTCAATCCGCGCCGCCAGCTCCTCCGCCCTCATAGCCCGGGGGTTGTCGGGCCGGACGGTAAAGAACTGCTCCGCCAGAGGGACGATGAGCCCCAGGATGGACTCCACATCCTTGTCCGCCATGACGCCGGTAACGAAGGTGAATTTTTTCCCGGGGAAGAGCCGCTTCAGGCTCTCCGCCGTGGCCCGGATGCCGTGGGGGTTGTGGCCGCCGTCCACGATGAACACCGGGTCCCGGCGCAGCACCTCGAACCGGGCGGGCCAGCGGGTTTCCGCCATGCCCCGCCGGACGGCCTCGCCGGGGATGTTCCAGCCCCGCTCCCGGAGAACCTGCACCGTCTCCAGCACCACGGCGGCGTTGTTCATCTGGTATTCACCCACCAGGGGGATGCGCAGCTCCTTCCACGGGCCGTAGGAAAAGCTCTGCCCGTCCAGGTCAAACTCGCCGGGAACAATCCGGGCAAAATCGGGCCGGCGGAGGGAGGCTCCACGCTCCCGGCACACACTCTCAAATACGGGATCCGCCTCGGCGTTCCCGCCGTAGGAGACCACCGCGCCGCCGGGCTTGATAATTCCGGCCTTGGCCCGGGCGATGTCGGCCATAGTGGGCCCCAGCTCCTTCACGTGGTCCAGGCCCATAGCGGCGATGACCGCCGCCTCCGGGGCACCGATGACGTTGGTGGAGTCCAGCTCGCCGCCCATGCCCACCTCCAGGACGACAATATCGCACTTCTCCCGGAGGAAGAACTCCATAGCCAGGGCGGTGATGAGCTCAAACTCTGTGGGGGAATCGGCCATGGCGTCGGCAAAGGGGCGGATGTGCTCCGTCAGGTCCGCCAGGGTCTGGTCCGGGATCTGCTCTCCGCTGACCTGCATCCGCTCGTTGAAGCGGTTGATGAAGGGGGAGGTGTACAGGCCCACCCGGTACCCGGCCCTCTCCAGAATGGAGGAGAGCATGGCGGCGGTGGAGCCCTTGCCGTTGGTGCCGGCGATGTGGATGAATTTCAGCTTTTTTTCCGGATTGCCCAGCTTGGCCAGCAGCTCCCGGGTCCGCTCCAGACCCAGCTTACTGCCCTGCCAGTTGACGGAGTGGATATACTTGAGCGCTTCTTCATAGGTCATGTTGGTTTTACCTGATTTCTATATAAAATTCTCCCGCTCAGGCGTGGGACATGATGCGGCTGACAACGGGCTTGTAGACCGCGCGGTTGACAACGGTGACAATCACCATGTTGATAATGATGATCGGCGGCTTGGTCAGGAGCCTCTGGAGGAAGTTGGTCCACAAGAGGACATGAAGGGCGGTTGTATTTCCCTTCATGATGATGCTGTAGAGGGTGCTTCCAATGAGGCCGAAGACAAAGGTGCTCAGAACGCTCACCGTGAAAACGGTGACGGCCACCTTCCAGGTGTCCCTGGTCTCCGCCAGGCTGCTGCGGAAAATATACTTGGTGCTCAGTCCGCTGAGGATGCCCGTGGAGAGGGGGCCCAGCACCAGGGGCGGGAACCATGCGCCGTAGCCCTGGATAATGGTGCCCAGGATATCCGCCGTCACGGCGACGATGGCGCCGCACACGGGGCCCATCCACATGCCGGCCAGGATAACGGGGATGATCTCAAAGCTCAGGCGCAGGGTGTCGGTCTGGATGCTGAAAAAGCGGGCCAGGATGATCTGGATGGCGATGAGGGCCGCCATCAGCGTCAGACTGCGGGTACTGAAGATTTTCGGCTTGCGGTTTGTTTCTGGATTACGCTCCATCGTGTTTTCCTCCTTGAAATGTTCCCGCGGAAGCGGGGATAGAGGAGGTAAAGGTGCATGAAAGCTGCCTGCACAACGGCTTCCGGACGAAAAAACGCCAATTCAAGCCGGGGCGGAGCCGCGGCGCTGAATTGGCGAACAGTACATCCGAGATCGTGCGGTAGCGGATGCAGCAGTGCATCGTAGGCCCTATTTCGCGGGGGCCTTTCGTGCGAGGGCGACTTCCCAGCCGCTCGCCACTTTACGCGCAATGCTTACTCTACCAATCCTATCAGATTTTGTTGTCCCGGGAGGCCTCCCTCAAGACGCCCCTATCATACACCATATGAGAGCGGATTGCAAGTTATTTCACAAACATTTTTCGGAAAATTCTGCACAGGCCCTTCTCCGGGGCCGCTCCGGCGGTCAGGAGGCGGGCCCCAGCCGCAGACGCCGCCGCAGGCCGCTGTAGCGCCGCTGCTGGCGGTCGTTTTCCGCCATCCGGCTCAGCACCGCGTCATCCCCCACCACCACCAGCAGCTCCCGGGCCCGGGTCACACCGGTATATAAAACCCCCCGGACCATCAGCGCCGGCGCCGCCGGGAGGGCCACCAGCACCACCGCCCGGTACTCGCTGCCCTGGCTCTTGTGGACCGTCACCGCGTAGGCCAGCTCCAGCTTTTCCAGCATGCCCGAGTCATAGACCGCCCTCCGGTCATCGAAACGGATGGTCATCATCTCCCCAGCGGGGTCGATCTCCTCCACAATTCCCACATCGCCGTTGAAAATCCCCGCCCCGCTCTCCCCGCCGTCCCGAACCCAGAGCACGTCGTAGTTGTTCTTGATCTGCATCACCCGGTCCCCCTCACGGAAGACCAGCTCCCCCCAGGCCCTCTGCCGCTTCTCCGGGGACGGGGGGTTCAGCGCCGCCTGGAGGGCCCGGTTCAGCGCTCCGGTGCCCCACTCCCCCTTCCTGGTGGGGCAGAGGACCTGGATGTGCTCCGCCTCAATCCCCATACTCCGGGGCAGGCGCTTCCCGCACAGCTCCACCACCAGCTCCACCACCGCCAGAGGGTCCCGGCGGCGCATAAAAAAGAAGTCGCTGCCGGAGGCGTTGCGCAGCTCCGGCACACGGCCCCGGTTCACCTCGTGGGCCGCGCGGATGATGGCGGAGGTCTGGGCCTGCCGGAAGATCTCTGTCAGCGCCACCGTCTCTACCCGGCCCGAGCGGATCAGATCCCCAAACACGTTCCCCGGCCCCACCGAGGGCAGCTGGTCCGGGTCCCCCACCATCACCAGCCGGCAGTCGTCCCGCAGCGCCGCCAGCAGCGCCCGCATCAGCGGCAGATCCACCATGCTCATCTCGTCCACGATGACCGCCTCCGCCTCCAGGGGCTCCTTCTCGTTCACCTGGAACGCCGTCTCCCCGGTGTCCTCGTTCCAGACCATCCTCAGACACCGGTGGATGGTCTGGGCCTCCCGAGAGCACAGCTCCCCCAGCCGCTTGGCGGCTCTCCCCGTGGGAGCCATGAGAAGGATGCTGCACCCCATCCGGTCCAGCATGGCTACAATCCCCCGGATGGAGGTGGTCTTCCCCGTGCCGGGGCCGCCGGTGAGCAGGAGCACCCCCCGCTTCGCCGCCAGCTCCACCGCCCGGCGCTGGGCCGGGGCGTAGGTCAGCCCCTGCTCCGCCTGAATCTGCTCAATGACGCCGTCGATCCGGGCGGCTATGTAGTCGCTGCGGTCCGCCTGGCAGCGGAGCATCCGCGCCAGCTTCTCCGCCACAAAGACCTCCGCCTCATAGAGCCGCCGGAGGTAGCACGCCTCCACCTTCGCCACCCGCTCACAGCACACGGCCCCCCGGCCGATGAGATCGTCCAGGGAGATCTCCGCCGAACCGGCGGGGCAGCTGATGAGCTGGGCGGCGGCGGCGATGAGCTTGTCCCGGGGGAGAAAGACGTGGCCGTTGCTGAGGTTGTAGGTCAGCTCAAAGAGCACGGCGGCCTCGATCCTCCTCCGGCTGTCCCCGGCAATCCCCATAGAGAGGGCGATCTCGTCCATGACGGAGAAGTCCACCCCGTAGAGCTCGTCCACCAGCAGATAGGGGTCCCGGCGCAGGGTGTCCAGGGCCCCGGCCCCGTAGCGGCGGTAGAGCTGCATCGCCAGGCGCAGGGGCAGATCGTTGCTGGAGAGAAACTCCAGCAGCCGGCGCATCCCCATCTGATGCCGGTAGCTCTCGGCGATCTCTCGGGCCTTCCGCTCGGTGACGCCCCGCACCTCCCGCAGCCGCTCCGGCTCCTCCTCCAGCACCCGCAGGGTGTCCCCGCCGAAGCGCTGGACCAGCCGGTCCGCCGTGGCGGGCCCCACACCCTTGACGGCGCCGGAGGAGAGATAGCTGAAAATCTCCTGCTCCGTGGTGGGCATATGGCGCTCCACCCGCTGGGCCTGGACCTGCTCCCCATGGACGGGGTGGCTGACCCAGCGGCCATCGACGATCAGGTTCTCCCCCGGCGCGGCGCAGGGGATGGTTCCCACCACTGTCACCATCTCCCCGTCGTCCGTCACCAGCCGGAGCACCGTGTAGCCGTTCTCCTCATTCTGAAAGATCAGATTCAGGATGGTCCCGTCAATGGTGCAGCTCCCGTTCATCTCTCTCCCCCTAACTCAGATAGCTTCCGATCTCCTCTTTTTTGCACACGGACACCCAGCGGTCCTCCCGGGAGAGAACCTTCGCCAGCTTCCGCCCCTCCTCGCTCAGGCCGCAGTCCACCACCAGCACCATCCCCAGCACCCCCTGCTCATAGCGCAGGCGGGAGAGCTGGCGGACCTGCTGCTCCAAATTCTCCCCGTCCCCCTGGGCGGGAAGAAGCACCAGAATATCCTGTTTCTGCTCCGGCCGGGAGAAGAGCGCCGCCCGCACCACCGTCCACATAAGAGAAGCCAAGCCGATTGCCGCCAGCATGGCCACCAGTCCGTCCTGCCACAGCTGCATAAGATCCTCCGTTCCGCCGCCGAGCGGCTCCGCGATTTGCTTATGCCAGTCTATGCGGGTCCGCCCCCCTTGTTACAGGGAGAAGATGCCCATGGTAATGGCCGTGACAACAGCGGCGGCGAGGAGCACGCCGCCGAAAATGGCGGGGACGGCCCGCTTGATCCGCAGATCCATCACCGCCGCCACCATGGCCCCCGTCCAGGCCCCGGTCCCCGGCAGGGGGACGGCCACCAGCAGCAGAAGCCCCCAGAACTGATAGCGGAGGACCAAATCCTTCTTCTCCTCCACCCGCCGCTCCAGCCTCTCCAGCAGCCCCCGCAGGGGCGGAATGCGCCGCTGGAGCCAGAGGTAGATTCTGCGGATAAACAGGATGATGAAGGGCACCGGGAGCATATTCCCGATAACGGCGGCAGTCACCGCCAGGGGCAGTGGCAGTCCCATGCCCACCCCCAGGGGAATACCGCCCCGCAGCTCCACAATGGGCAGCATGGAGAACATCAGGGTATAGCAGAATTCGCCGCCCCAGGTCTCGTGGAGCCAAGTGATGATATTATCCATGGCGAGCCTTCAGAACCTTCTTCAAATAGTATCCCGTGTAGCTCCCCTCAAAGGCGGCGACCTCCTCCGGCGTGCCGGCGCAGACGACGGTTCCGCCGCCGGCGCCCCCCTCGGGGCCCAGGTCGATGATGTGGTCCGCGCACTTGATCACGTCCAGGTTGTGCTCGATGACCACCACCGTGTTCCCCGCGTCCACCAGCCGCTGCAATACCTCCAGCAGCTTTCCCACGTCGTCGGTGTGGAGGCCGGTGGTGGGCTCATCGAGAATATAGATGGTGCTGCCTGTGCTGCGCTTGGAGAGCTCCGTGGCCAGCTTCACCCGCTGGGCCTCGCCGCCGGAGAGGGTGGTGGAGGCCTGTCCCACCTTGATATACCCCAGCCCCACGTCGCACAGCGTCTCCATCTTCACCGCGATCTTGGGCAGGGGCTTGAAGAACTCCCG